>NZ_JBXAHC010000008.1:0-53438 GCF_058794735.1 Janthinobacterium sp. GW823-FHT06H09
GGTAGGCCGTGCGGGATTCGAACCTGCGACCAACGGATTAAAAGTCCGCTGCTCTACCAGCTGAGCTAACGACCCAAGGGCGGCTATTATGACGGCCAACGGCGGTTTTGGGAAGGGCCGGGGTGGAAAAAAGCCTTGCGTGGCCCTCATGCTCGGTCTAATATAGGTAGATAGCCTACCTATTTAACTCATTCCATGCCTATTACCGAAGACCTTCCCATCCCCGAACGCGCGCTGGCGCTGTCCGATGACTTGCGCGTGGCGTTCAAGCGCCTGTTGCGCTCCATGCAGCGCGAAGGGGGCGAGCTGGAGGGCGGCGTATCGATGATGCAGTACATGCTGCTGGCGCTGATCCACGAGCAGCCCGGCATCGGCGTGGCCGCGCTGGCGCGGCTGCAGAACGTGCGCGGGCCCACCGTCAGCGCCCAGGTCAAGTCGCTCGAAGAGGCGGGGCTGGTCGAGCGCAGTGCGCCCGATCCGCAGGACCGCCGGCGTTCGGGCCTGCACGTGTCGGCGCAAGGCTTGACCATGCTCGAGGCCCTGCGCGCGCGGCGTCGCGATGCGCTGGCGCGGCGCATCGCCCGCTTGTCGCCGCAGCAGGTCGATGCACTGGAAGCCGCCATGCAGCCCTTGCTTGAGATCGGACAAGCATGAGCCGCCACGATCAAGCCTCCGATGCTGTAAAACCCGTCACCGAGCGCGAAGTGCGCGCCATCTACCTGGGGCTGATGGCCGTGCTGGGCCTGGGCGCGCTGGACCAGAGCATCGTCGCCACGGCCCTGCCGCGCATCGTCGACGACCTGGGCGGCATGGCGCATCTGTCGTGGGTGGTGACAGCGTATGTGCTGGCGTCGACGGCCACCATGCCCCTGTACGGCAAGCTGGCCGACCAGTACGGCCGCCGTCCCATGATCTTTACGGCCCTGCTGACCTTTTTGCTCGGTTCCGTGCTGTGCGGGCTGGCGCAGAACATGACGGAACTGATTATCTTCCGCGCCATCCAGGGCCTCGGTGCGGGCGGCTTCATGCCGCTGGCGCAAATCATCATCGGCGACGTCGTGCCGCCCGCCGAACGGGGCAAGCGGCAAGGCATGGTGCCCATCGTGTTTGCCGTCACCAGCGTGCTGGGGCCCGTGCTGGGCGGCGTCATTACGGATGCCCTGTCGTGGCACTGGATTTTTTATGTGAACCTGCCCATCGGCGCGGCCGCCTTTGTCATCATCGCGCGCGCCATGCGCAAGCCGGCGCGCACGCATGCGCACAAGATCGACTACCTGGGTTCCGCCTTGCTGACGGGCGCCGTCACGGCGGCCCTGTTGGTGCTGGCGCTGGGCGGCACGGAGTGGCCGTGGGACTCTCTCGCCGTCAAGGTGTGCGGCGGCGTCGCCCTGTTGCTGGGCGCCTGGCTGGCCTTCCACGTGGGCAGGGTGGACGAACCCGTGCTGCCGCCCGACCTGTTCGAGAACCGCACCTTCAATATCGCCAGCCTGGTGATGGCCATGACTTTCATGGGTCTGATGGGCGCCAGCGTCTTCTTCCCCCTGTTCTTCCAGCTGGTGATGGGTACGAGTCCCGCCGAATCGGGCGTGATGACGGTGGCGATGATGGTGGGGCTGGTGGCGTCGTCGATGTTCAACGGCCGCGTGCTGTCGCGCTCGGGCAAGTACAAGATGGTGCAGGTGGCGGGGCTGGCCGTGGCGCTGCTGGCGTTTGCCGTGCTGGCCTGGGCCATGGAAACGTCGCGCGGTTACTGGGTCATCGAACCGGCCATCTTTCTGCTCGGCACGGGATTAGGATTGGTGATGCCGAACATGACGATCGCCGTGCAAAATGCCTTGCCCCTGGCGCGCCGCGGCGTGGGCACGGCCATGCTGGCCTTTTTCCGTTCGCTGGGCGGCTTGCTCGGCGTGACGGCGTCCGGCGCCATCCTCGCGCACCAGCTGCACCAGCATGGTGTGGAAGCCGTGTCGGCGCTGGGCGCGCAGGCGGCGGTACAGACGGTGGAAGTGTACCGCCATGCGATCGCCAGCGTGTTTGGCGCCGGCGCCGTGCTGCTGCTGGTGGGACTGGTCTTCCTGTTGTTCTTGCCGGAACTGCCCCTGGAGGGGCATCCGGCAACGTTAAAGCCCAAGACCGATCAGTAGCGCTCGAGCCAGTGCGCGTACGGCGCCGGCAG
Source organism: Janthinobacterium sp. GW823-FHT06H09 (assembly GCF_058794735.1). Lineage (NCBI taxonomy): Bacteria > Pseudomonadati > Pseudomonadota > Betaproteobacteria > Burkholderiales > Oxalobacteraceae > Janthinobacterium > Janthinobacterium sp. GW823-FHT06H09. The sequence continues at coordinate 2,177 of NZ_JBXAHC010000008.1, forward strand.
GGTCCACGAGGCGCGCTCGACGCCGAGTTCCTTGGCGGCAAAGTATGCCCAGTGCGGATTGGCCAGGTGCGCCTTGCCGACCATCACCACGTCGAGCTGTTCTTCCTTGACGACGCGCTCGGCGATGGCCGGCGTGCCGAAGCCCCAGGCGGACGAGACGGGCACGCCCGCCTCCGTGCGCACGCGCTCGGCGATCGGTCCCATGAAGGCCGGGCCCCACGGAATCGACACGTCGGGAATGGTAAAGCCCATGCTGACGCTGATCATGTCCATGCCCGCATCCTTGAACTGGCGCACGAGGCCGATCGATTCGAGCAGGGTTTGCTCGTCGCGGCCGTCGAATTCCAGCACGCCGAAACGGATGGTCAGCGGCAGGTGCTCGGGCCACACTTCACGCACGGCTTTCAAGGTTTCCAGCAGGAAGCGGCTGCGGTTTTCCACGCTGCCGCCATAGATATCGTCGCGCTGGTTCGAATGGGCGGAAAAGAAGCTTTGCGCCAGGTAGCCGTGGGCGAAGTGCAGTTCCAGCCACTCGAAGCCCACTTCACGGGCGCGAATGGCCGCGTCGACGAAGTTCTGTTTCACGCGGGCGATATCGTCGAGGTCCATGGCGCGCGGCACTTTCGGCAGGCCGCCGCCGAAGGCGATGGCGGACGGGGCGATGGTTTGCCAGCCGCGCGCATCGCCTTCAAGGATGTGGTCGTCGCCTTCCCATGGGCGGTTGGCGCTGGCCTTGCGGCCCGCGTGGGCGATCTGGATGCCGGGCACGGAGCCGGCCGCCTTGATGGCCTTGACGACAGGCACGAAGGCTTGCGCCAGGTCATCGTTCCAGATCCCCGTGCAGCCGGGCGTGATGCGGCCTTCGGGCGCCACGGCCGTCGCTTCGACGATCACCAGCCCGGCGCCGCCACGGGCCATGCCCGCGTAATGCGACAGATGCCAGTCGTTGGCCTGGCCATCGACGGCCATATACTGGCACATGGGCGGCACGGCGATGCGGTTGCGCAAGGTGATGTCTTTGAGGGTGTAGGGCTGGAAGAGGGCGGACATGGTGGCCTTTGTGTTTGTTAGTAGGAAAATGGGGAGATGCTGATTCGGTAGTTCGTAAATATTCGAAGAATGGAATTAGTATAGCGCATGCTGTATGATTCTGCTCATGCGTCCACACAAACATCCTCCCGCCAGCGAATTCGTCCTCGAGCGCGTGCTCTACGCCTTGAGCGATTCGATCCGCCTCGACATCGTGCGCCACCTGGCTAGAGTCGACGCGGCCGCTTGCGGCGACCTCGACGGCGGGCGGCCGAAATCGACCGTCTCTCACCATTTCAAGGTCTTGCGCGAAGCGGGCCTCGTCTACACGGAAAACGCGGGCACGACGCACATGAATACGCTGCGCCGCGCCGATATCGAGAGCCGTTTTCCCGGCTTGCTCGACGCCATCCTCGCGCAGCAGCCGCACGCGAATCAGTCCTGAGTCAGCCCTGAATCTGCCGTAGAATGCCTGCAAGATTGCCGAATTTGCAGCATGGGCGGGCAGTCCTGACCTGAAGGGCTGACGACGCATGAAAATTTTTGCACGATATCGCTGGCGGTGCGCCGCCGCTTTCGTATTGCTGACTGGCTGCTGGCCTTACACGGAGCCGGCCACGGGCGAATATGCTGCCGTGCTGCGGCGCGGCGAAAAGGTGACCAAGGCCGATACCTACGGACGGTTTGCCGCCTTGTCGGTCGAGTACCGCCAGGGCGGCGGCTCCCTGATGTCCACCGAGAATCACTCCATGCGGCTGATATATAACGACAAAATCGTCGTCAAGACCACCGATGGCATCGAACGCTGGACCGATTTCGCCCAGCCCGTGTATTTCGTCAAGCGGCAGGAAGACGACGGCATGCTGGCGCTGGTCCACGAGCAGGCGGGCAAGGCCGTGGTCGAGAAGATTGCGGCGTCGGAATACGGCTACCGTGGCAATGAGACGTACATGCATGGCTTCCCCCTGTCTCCGGGCGTGCGCTATTTCCCCGTCGATCAGCGTCCCGGTTTCCTGTTGCGTGGCCTGCCGCTGAAAACCACCGTGCTGCCCAGTCCGCCCGAAGGGGACGGCTACCTGCAAGCCTATGTTCTGGCGGCCATCTCGCCCGACGGGGCATCGTTTGCCTATGTCGACAGCGAATATGCGCCGTCCGTGATGCTGGTGGTCGATGCGGACGGCAAGCGGCGCGATCCCATTCCCTTGCCGAGAATCTACCTGGCGGACGCGCCCAGCTATCAATTCAACCCCTACGAGCGGCTGTGGGCCTGGTCGCGCACGGCGTTCGCATGGCACAAGAACGGCGCGGGCAGCTGGGAGGTCCGTCCGGACGGTATCGCGCCTGGCGCTGCCGGCGCACGCAGTGTAGTCGAGGAATTGTTTATCAGCGATCAAACCGGCTACCGTCGCTGTTTTGCCGCCGCCAATGCCGCCTGTCTGCCGGGCTGGCGCGCCGCGAACGCCGCCGAGCAGGCCAGGACTTTTGTGCGGGACGGCGACGCGCCGCCGTTTGCCTACGTGCCATCGGCCCCAACGGCCGCTTTTGGCTCCGCGGTCGGTGTGCTGTTGCTGTCCAGGGAATGCTGCCGTGTGCCGTCCTACCATCTGTATCTGGATGGCGCGCCGGCAGCGGTGACGGCGCAATTGTCCGCGCGCTTGCGCGAGAGCAAGACGCCTTTCGTGCGCGTCGATGAGTGTCCGCGCCGCACTGGCAATGACGGCAAGTGCGCGGCGCAACTGGCGCAGCAGCTCAAGCGGCCGGAATCGCTGGGGCGCGAGCTGGAGCAGTTGCTCGATACCTGGGAGGAGCGGGATGGCGTGCTGTTCGTCATGCCGTCGATGGTGGTCGCGGTGCGCGCGAACGCGCAGGGCGGCAGCGTGATCCAGACCCTGTTGCGCGCCGATTTGTCGCGCAAGGACTGATGGCGCTCATCTGCCGCGCGTCACCAAAGTGCCAGGCTCGGCTATGATGTCGGCCTTTCGGTAAATCCTCGGCCGCGCGCCTGTTGCGCGATGGGCTGGCGACACTACCTGGCACGGCAAGGATTGGGAATGACGGCAGCAGCAGTGGTATTACAGGCGGACCTGGCAAATCGTCCGCAGTTTGGCTGGATCAATGGTTTGAAGGCAGGCGCGGCGCAGTTGATCGTGTTGCACCATCTGGCGTTTTACGGGCCCATGTCCGACTACGTGCAGCCCCTGTGGCCCGAGTTGCTGGGCTGGCTGGGCGGCAGCGCGCGCATCGCCGTGCAAGTGTTTCTCGTCATCGGCGGCTTTCTCGTCGCCAAGTCCCTCTCTCCTGCAGGCCGTCCCGGCATCGCCACGCCCTTGCAGGCCGTCTGGCGCCGCTATGCCAAGCTGGCGCCGCCTTTCCTGGCCGCCACCTTGCTCGCGGCCATCATCACCCCTGTGGCCGGCATCTGGATGATGCACGACTCCATGTCGGCCGCCGTCACCCTGGGTCAGCTGAGCGCCCATGCCTTGCTGCTGCACGGCGTGCTCGGCTATGAGTCGCTGTCGGCAGGCGCCTGGTACGTGGCCATCGATTTCCAGCTGTACCTGCTGACGGTATTGCTGCTGTGGCTGGGCGGCCGCCTGGCCGGCCAGCGGCGCGGGCACTGGCTGATGCCGCTGGCCATCACTGTGGGCATCACTTTTTCCCTGTTGTATTTCAATCTGGACGCGGACTGGGACAATTGGGCGCCGTATTTCTTCGGCAGCTATGGCCTGGGGCTCATGGCCTGGTGGGCCAGCGACCCGGCCCGCAAGCCCGGCGCCATGACCGCGCTCATGGCCATGGCCGCCGTGCCCGTGCTGCTGGCCCTGGCTGTCGACTACCGCAGCCGCATCGCCCTGGCCCTGATCGTCGCCTGCGCCCTGTTCCTGTTCGGCCGCGCCCGCACCCCGTCGCAGGGCCGTGCCTGGAATATCGTCAACACTCTGGGCCGCATCTCGTATGCCGTCTTCCTCGTGCACTTTCCCGTCAGCCTGCTGGTGAATGCGCTGTTTATCAGCTATGTCCCGCTCGAACCGGAGTGGCAGGCGCTGGGCATGCTGACGGCTTGGGGCGCCAGTCTGGCGGCCGGCGCCGCGTTTTACCGCTGGGTGGAGGTGCCGCTGGGGCGGGTCGTGGGCGCGGTGGTCGCGCATCTGGCTGGAAGGCCGGTGTTGGCATCGCGTTGAGACCAGAGATGTAGCTTCTCTGATGGTGCCCTTGCTTCGAAAACAGGGCTGGATTTCCTCATTATTTGTTACTACAATAAATAATGAGAATCACTTTTGATGCTGTCAAGCGTGAAAAGACGCTCAGCGAGCGGGGTCTCGACTTTGCGCGTGCGCGCGAAGTGTTTGGCGGACTCACCATGACGCTGCCGGACCAGCGCCAGGACTATGGCGAACCCCGTTTCATCACTGCCGGCTGGCTCGACGAGCGCCTGGTAGTACTGGTCTGGACGCCGCGTGGACTGGCGCGCAGAATCATCAGCATGAGGAAAGCAAATGAACGCGAAATCGCAAAATACTGGCAAAGCCTGGGTTGATCCCGACGATGCGCCCGAATTGACGGACGGTTTTTTCGAGCAGGGCGTCTGGCAAGTGGGCGACAAGCCCGTTTCCCGTCCCGAGGCGCAACAGGAAGTGGCGCGCCGCCGCGGCAGGCCCGCCGGCACTGGTGGCAAAGTCAGCACGACCATACGCTTCGACGCCGAGATCCTCGATGCCTTCAAGGCCACCGGTGATGGCTGGCAAACGCGCATGAATGATGCGCTGAAGGAGTGGTTGCGGGCGCGGCGGACGTGATAGCGTATGCCGCAATATGAGTCGCAGCTAGGCAATTGCGTCTGTTTTTTGTGGTTTTGTTCGCGGCGCATGTGCAAGCAGCAAGGTATTCATTAATTTATTCCAAAGCTATCGTCGCTAAAGGGCGGAAATGAGTGCTCACGAACTTACAGACGATGAACTCGGTCAATTTGAGTCTTTCCCGCATCCGCCAAGTATCGCTGCTGTCCGCACCACAAATGTGTGGATTATCGAATGGCTATCGGTGGACGAGAAGCGTACTGGGCGTGACCTGCACGAATGGATGGAGGGGAGGCGTGCTGGATGGTCCATTTATTGTCCTTGTCAAACCAAGGCCGAAGTACTTGCGTCGATTGCTCGTGCAGAGCATTTAGCGAAGACGGTTGGAATGATTCCGGTACTTCATTTAGAGGCTCATGGTGGCGATGATGGCTTGTTTCCAAGTTCGGAAGTTGATGCGGAGGGACTGCGTTGGGAAGAGTTGACTGTTCCTCTTCAGAGCCTGAATAGGGCAACCAAATGTAATTTGCTTGTGGTTGTTGCTGCATGCACTGGTTTTGCTGTCATTCGCGCACTTAACAAGGGGCCACGCGCCCCGGCTATTGCAATCGTTGGGCCTGATGCTGAGATATTGCCGGGGCGGCTACTTGAGGGGACTAAGGAATTTTATCGTGGCTGGATGGCCGGTAATCTTTCACTGACTGATATCGTGTTAAGCGCATCTCGCGAAACTGGTTCTACTCATTTTGTATTGGAGCCTTTTGCCACATTTTGCTATGAAGTAATGGCAGAAAACTTAATTAAGTCGATTCGCCCTGACGAGCGGTCAAAGCGGCTCGAGAGATTGCGGGTACGATTTGCAGCGGAGCGTGATGAATTAAGTGATTCAAAAATAGAGGCGCAATTGGCGCGGCTTCCCATTGTGTCCCCTCGGGAGTGGCAGCAAGAGGTTTGGGATCATATGTTCATGATTGATGTTTTCCCGGAAAATAGGGAGCGTTTTGGCGTCGATTGGGAGGAGATCACACGCCGCGTGGAATTAATGATAGGCTGAAATCGGGCGTGATTGTGGCTGCCCAAAACAAAAAAGCCAACCGCGAACGGTTGGCTTCTCTGTAGTATTTGGTAGGCCGTGCGGGATTCGAACCTGCGACCAACGGATTAAAAGTCCGCTGCTCTACCAGCTGAGCTAACGACCCAAAAACTTTTTACAACAACTTCGGTAACACTGTGCCGTAAAAAAATGCTTGCTATAACAACTCGCAAGCAGATCAGTACTGCGTATTCGTGGTAGGCCGTGCGGGATTCGAACCTGCGACCAACGGATTAAAAGTCCGCTGCTCTACCAGCTGAGCTAACGACCCGAAGAAGAAAGATTATAGGGGGTGCCCGGGATTCTGTCAAACCTAACGGGCAACTTTTTCCCCGCTTTTACTTTTTACCGGCCCGTTCCTTGGCCGCTTGCGCCGCGCTGGAGTCCGGGTAGCGCGAGATCAGGGCGTTCAGCGTCTTGGTGGCGTTCGGCTTGTCTTTCAGCTCCGTGTAGCAGCTGGCGATGTTGAGCATGGCGTCGGGCGCCTTCGGGCTGTCCGCGTAGTGTTTCAGCACTGCCTGCTGGGCCGTGATGGCGTTTTTGCAGTCGCGCTGGGCGTAATAGGCGTTGCCCAGCCAGTATTGCGCGTTGGCTGCGTACGCCGATTCCGGATAGCGCTTGACGAAGGCGTCCAGGGCCGTGACGGCGCCCTTGTAGTCGCCCGACTTGAACAGGCCGAACGCGGACTCGTACGCGCTTTGCTCGGACACGCCCACGGCCGCTTCCTGGCCGTCGATGGTGACCTGGCGCGGTTCGAGCTTGCGCAGGCGCGCGTCGATGTCGGTGTAGAAATCCTTCTGGCGCTTTTGCACATTTGCCAGGTCGTTGCCCAGCACTTCGATCTGGCCGCGCAGGCGGGCGATCTCCTGCATGGTCTGGTCGTGCTGGTTGAGCAGGCTCAGGGTGCTGGTCTTGTCCGCCTTGGCGTCGATGCGGCCGTTCAGGTCGCGCGCCATGGCGTCGACCTTGGCGCGCAGCTCGAGGATGGCTTTGCGTGCTTCGTCGTCGTCGAACAGGGCGGCGTTGGCGTGCAGGGGCAGGTAGGCAAACGCGGCCATCAAGGCGGCGGCGACGCCGGCTTTCGAGAATGTCATCATGGGTCGGGCTTTCTAAGGTTACGCAAAACATGCAAACGGGGCGCCGGGCGGTGAATCACCGCGCTGCGCCCCATTATTATGCCTATGACTGGCCAGTTAGGTAAGCGCCAATGCTGCCGCGCTCACCCGTCAACATCAATAAACGATGTCAGCGCGGCGGTTTTCAGCCCATGCTGCTTCGTTGCTGCCTTGTGCTTTAGGCTTTTCTTTGCCCAGCGACACGGCTTCCATTTGGCCTTCTGGCACGCCCAGGGCAGCCATCGACTTGCGCACGGCTTCAGCACGTTTCTGGCCCAGGGCCAGGTTGTACTCAGCGCCACCGCGTTCATCGGTGTTACCTTGGATCAGGATCTTGCGCGATGGGGTTTTCACCAGGTAAGCAGCGTGGTTTTGCACGACTGGGGTGTCCGCTTCGCGCACGACGTATTTGTCGAAGTCGAAGTAGATGCTGCGGTTAGCCAGCACGCCTTTTGGATCGTCCAGTGGATCGACCGATGCGGTCGTTACTGGCTGAACTTGACGGGTGTCAACTGGAGCTGCGACTTTTTCAGGAGCGCGCTCAACCACTGGGGTCTCTGCAACTTTGACTGGGGTGCTGCAGGCGGACAGCAGGGCTGCGGTAGCGGCGATGAAAGCCAAACTTTTAAAGTTACTCATTTTTATTCTCCGGGTCATGGTTAAAGGTGAAACTGTACAGCATTTACTTCATAAAAGGACCCCAGGTGGGCTCCTTGATATTGCCAGCTTGCGTAGTCAAACGCTGTTTGACGCGGCCATCCACCGATACCACTGCCAGCGACTTGCGTCGTCCGGATTCGGTCGCGTACATGATATATTTCCCGTTGGGCGAAAAGCTCGGTGATTCGTCGTTGGCGGTGTCCGACAGGCGCAGTTCCTGGCCACTAGCCAGGTCGAGCGCGTAGAGCTGGAAATTGCCGTCGCGACGGGAAATATAAGCGAGTGTCTTCCCGTCGGACGAAATCCGCGGGCTGATGTTGTAGGAGCCGCCAAACGTCACGCGCTTGGCTTCGCCACCGCTGGTCGACATGCGGTAGATTTGTGGTCCGCCGCTGCGATCGCTGGTGAAGTAAATACTTTGGCCATCGGCCGAGAATTGGGGTTCCGTATCGATGCCGCTGCTGGTGCTGACGCGGCGCAAGCCGCTGCCGTCGGCATTGACGGTGTAGACCTGGGTATGGCCGTCGCGCGACAGGGCCACGGCCAGGCGCGAGCCGTCCGGGCTCCAGCTCGGCGCGGAATTGCTGCCTTTTTCATTCGACACGATGGTGCGCTGGCGCGTCACCAGGTTTTGCACGTAGACGATGGGCTTTTTCTTTTCAAACGACACATACGCGACCTTGGTGCCGTCCGGCGACCACGATGGCGAAATGATCGGCTCGTTCGAGCGCAGGGCGACCTGAATGCCTTCGCCATCGGCGTCGGCGATTTCCAGGCGGTATTCGCGGCCCGATTGCGTGACGTAGGCGATGCGGGTGGCGAACGCGCCCTTGACGCCCGTCAGCTTTTCATAGATGTCGTCGGCGATCTTGTGCGCCAGCAGGCGGTTGAACTGCGGCGCGGCCGCATTGTTCATGCTGGAAATCTGCGCGCCCTTGATGGTGTCGAACAGTTTGTAGCGCACGTCCAGGCGGCCATCGGCCATGCTTTGCACGCTGCCGGCCGCCAGCGCGTCGGCGCCGCGCGATTTCCACTGCTCGTAGCTGACGGGCGCCGTTTCCGCCACGGGCGCATCGGCGTCGATCAGCTTGAACACGCCGCTGCGCGCCAGGTCGGCCTTGATAATGCCCGACAGCGATTGCGGCGCCGCCGATTCATTGACGAAGCTGGCCACAGCCACCGGGATCTGGTTGCTGCCGATCCCCGTAATCTCCACGCGCAGCTGCGCCTGGGCGCTTGACGCTCCCAGCATCAGGCTGGCGCAGAGCACGACATAGCTCATTTTTTTCATGGTCATCATTTAGGCAAATCCTTCATCTCGAATATGAGTTCAATCTCGCGTTCCACGGTGCCGTCTTTTTTCTTCGGCAGTGGCGACGATTTATTAATGGCGTTTTCCACCGAGCTGTCATACGCCGGCAGGCCGCTGCTTTTAATCTTTCGGACCGAAATAATTTCCCCAGTTGGCAGTTGCTCGATCTTGAACACGGCGCGCGGGTTGCCCGGCACCTCCGTGCTACCGCTGTACGCGATATTGCTCTTGATCTTGCTCGTCAGGGCAGCGACATAGCCGCTGTCCTTGCGTGGCGCGGTCGCTTTCGCGGCCGTGCCCGTGGTGCCGTTGCCTGCCTGCGCCATCAGGCGCTTCATATCATCGGCACGCAATTTGTCTGCCGCCGCTTTTTCGGCAGCTGCTTTTTTTGCCTTGGCGGCTTTTTCCGCCGCCGCTTTTTTCTCGGACAGTTCTTTCTCGGCTTTTTCTTCCGCCGCTTTTTCTGCTTTTTCTTTCTCTTTGGCCAGCTTGGCTTTCTCCAGCTTGTCAGCCTTGTCTTTTTCTTTCTGCTTCTGTTTTTCCAGTTCGCGCTTTTCTTCCTCGCGTTCCTTCTGTTCCTGCTTGCGGCGTTCTTGCTCTGCCGCTTTCTCTTTTTCTTCCTTCAGCTTGGCCTTCTTGCGTTCCAGGGCGATCTCCGCCTCGCGCAGGTCGACCTTCGGCTCGGGCGCGGCCACGGGCGGCGGTGGCGGCGGGGCCGGCTGTTCCACTTGCGGTTCCGGCGGCGGGGCGGGTGTCGGCTCCGGTTCCGTCGCCACTTCGGGCGGCGGCGCGGCCGTCTGCACTTTCATGTCCCACACTTCCGCTTCGACGGCGACAGGTTCCGTATTTTGCCAGTGTACGCCCACCCACAGGAAAAACAGCAGGCCAAGGTGCATCGCCAGCGCCAGGCCCAGCGAGGGCCAGCGGCTGCGTTCGCGCGGCACGCTGTAGGGCTTGCCGAGTACATGGTCGATTTGTTTGTTCTGCAAAGTCTAGTCTATCTAAAAACGGTCAAGTCTGGAAACAGGATGCTGCGCTTACTTGGTGGCCAGGCCGACACGGGTAATGCCCATCTTTTTCGCTTCCGAAATGAGCTGGATCACATCGTCGTACTTGCTTTCCTTGTCGCCCGCGATCATCACGGGATAGTCGGGATTGCTTTCATGCAAACCGCGCAGCTTGCGCAGCAGCGCGTCGCGGTTCGGTTCCGTTTCCGGCGACAGCTGTTCCTTGCCGATGACGCCGATCGACAGCGAACCATTCGGTTTCAGCACGATCTGAATATAGTCATCGGGCGGTTTCGCCGACTTTTCCGCGTTGGGCAGGTTCACCACGCTGGGATTGTTCGACGACGGCATCACCATGAAAATGATCAGCAGCACCAGCATCACGTCGATATACGGCACGACGTTGATCTCGGACTTGAACTTGCGGCCACGGCCACCGCGCATGCCGCCGCTATTGAATGAGGAACCCATGGACGCTGCTCCCTCTTAGCGCGACTGGCGCTGCAGGATGTTGGAGAATTCCTCGACGAAGCTCTCGAAGCGGATCGCCAGGCGGTCGATGTCATGCGAAAAACGGTTGTAGGCGACGACGGCGGGAATGGCCGCGAACAGGCCGATGGCGGTGGCGATCAGCGCTTCGGCAATGCCGGGCGCGACGGCGGCCAGGGTTGCTTGCTGCACGTTGGCCAGGCCGCGGAAGGCGTTCATGATGCCCCAGACGGTACCGAGCAGGCCGATGTACGGCGAGACGGAGCCGACGGAAGCGAGGAAGGCCAGGTGCGATTCGAGCACGTCCATTTCACGCTGGAAAGCGGCGCGCATGGCGCGGCGTGCGCCGTCGAGCACGGCGCCCACGTCCAGCGCTTCGCGCGAACCGTAGGAAGCCTTGCCCTTGATGAATTCGCCCATGCCGGCGTCGAAGATGCGGGCCAGCGCGCCGCTCTGGTCGCGGTTGCCGCTGGCGTTCTGGTGCAGCGCATGCAGGTTGCCGCCAGCCCAGAAGCTGCGTTCGAATTCGATGGTTTGCTTGCGCGCCTGGCGCACGGCAAACATCTTGCGGAAAATGTAGGTCCAGCTGGTCAGGGAAATCAGCAGCAGCAGGGCCATGATCAGTTGCACGATCAGGTGGGCATTGGTGATGAGCGCGAGGAAAGAAAGATCTTGTGTAACGTTCATTGGCAGGCAGTCTGTTGGGTGAATTATCCGGGGGTGGCGGTAGGGCTCAGGTGGCGCGCATGCGGGCCGCGACTGCATCAGGCACGGCGCGCGGGCGCATGCTTGAGTCGACGCAGCCGATCTTGACGCGGGCCGTGTTGAGCAGGCGGTCGCCGCACCAGGCTTGTTGCAGGAAAACGATGGAGGCGCGCCCCATTTTTTCTATACTTAAGGTTAATCTTACCGTGTCATCGAGCCTGGCTGGCGCATGATAGTCGGCGTTGACGCTTTTGACAACGAACATCGCGTCGTGCTGTTCCAGCAGTTCCTGCTGGCCCACGTCGATGGCGCGCAGCCATTCCGTGCGTGCGCGCTCGAAGAATTTGAGGTAGTTAGCGTAATAGACGATGCCGCCGGCGTCGGTGTCTTCATAGTAGACACGTACGTTCCAGGTAAAGACTGAAGGCATGTTTATTGCGCCAGTAGTGAGATTGAGCAACATTTTACGCGATTTTTCTTCTTGTGACTGTGGGCGCTTGCTGGAAAGCCATGCAAAAGCTGCATATAAGTTGCACCGCAGCATTGTAAATCCGGGGCGGGCAATGGCAAGCCTCGTAACATACGCTTACAAGCCGCAGCCAAGTTTAAGTCCAGCTTAAGAGCGGCAGCCATGCCCCGGGGCGGCCTGCGGCCCTGTCCGGGCTGCGGCGGCGCGCGGCGATTATAGCCGCACGGTTGCATTCCTTGCTCAATTTGGGCACTTAACTTACAATTTGACTTCCATTACGTCTCACGTGACTGGCGAAAAGTCGGGCGATCTCCCTGAGTGGCGATCGGCAAACCGGCGAAAGGTGGGCACCCACCGGGAAACGTGAGATTTTTCATCAGCCGTTCGCCTGGGTAGCCACTATGGAAAAGCACGAAGAGGCTGCCCGTCCAATGTTGTTATTCACTTAACGCCGGCTCCCCTCATTCGATCCAACCTGCCAGTACAAGCACCCTCATACTTGGAGTTTTTACATGTTTGCAAAAGATCACACCCTCGCCAACGTCGATCCTGAATTGTTCGCCGTCATTCAAAAAGAAAACACGCGCCAGCACGATCACATCGAACTGATCGCCTCGGAGAACTACACGTCGCCAGCCGTAATGGAAGCGCAAGGCTCGCAGCTGACGAACAAGTACGCCGAAGGCTACCCGGGCAAGCGCTACTACGGCGGCTGCGAATACGTCGACGTGGCCGAGCAACTGGCCATCGACCGCGTCAAGAAACTGTTCGGCGCCGAATGCGCGAACGTGCAGCCGAATTCCGGCTCGCAGGCGAACCAGGGCGTGTTCTTCGCCATGTTGAAACCAGGCGACCTGATCATGGGCATGTCGCTGGCCGAAGGCGGTCACCTGACCCACGGCATGCCGCTGAACATGTCCGGCAAATGGTTTGACGTCGTGTCGTATGGCTTGACGGCGGAAGAAGACATCGACTACGAGGCGATGGAACGCCTGGCCCGCGAACGCAAGCCAAAACTGATCATCGCCGGCGCGTCCGCTTTCTCGAAAAAAATCGACTTCGAACGCTTCGGCAAGATCGCCAAGGAAGTGGGCGCCTACTTCATGGTGGACATGGCCCACTACGCGGGCCTGATCGCCGCCGGCCTGTACCCGAATCCGGTGCCGTTCGCCGACTTCGTCACCTCGACCACGCACAAATCGCTGCGCGGTCCGCGCGGCGGCATCATCCTGATGAAGGCCGAGCACGAAAAAGCCATCAACTCGGCCATCTTCCCTGGTATCCAGGGCGGCCCGCTGATGCACGTGATCGCCGGCAAGGCCGTCGCCTTCAAGGAAGCGCTGAGCCCTGAATTCGTCGAATACCAGAAGCAAGTGATCAAGAACGCCGACGTGCTGGCGAAAACCCTGATCAAGCGCGGCCTGCGCATCGTGTCCGGCGGCACCGAATCGCACGTCATGCTGGTCGACCTGCGCGCCAAGAACCTGACGGGCAAGGAAGCCGAAGCCATCCTCGGTTCCGCGCACATCACCTGCAACAAGAACGGCATCCCGAACGACCCGCAAAAACCCTTCGTCACCTCGGGCATCCGCCTGGGCAGCCCGGCGATGACGACGCGTGGTTTCAAGGAAGCGCAAGCGGAAGAAGTGGGCAACCTGATCGCCGACGTGCTGGACAATCCGCATGACGCCGCCACCATCGAGCGCGTCAAAGCGGCCGTGAAAGTGCTGGCCGACGCGCACCCTGTGTACGCAGCATAATTATTTGTCCAGAATGTGTCATACGGAGTAAGATTCCGTATGACACATTCCTTCGTGCCCAAGGGCGCCCGGAGTGATTCGGGCGCCCTTTGTACAAGGGCGGCGATTTCCCGTAATTATTACTATAAAGTTGTAACCAGCCCATGAAATGTCCATTTTGCCAGCACGGCGACACCCAGGTTCTCGATACGCGCGTATCGGAGGAAGGGGATGCCATTCGGCGCCGCCGCCGCTGCGGCAAATGCGACAAGCGGTTTACCACGTACGAGCGCATTGAACTTATCATGCCGGCCGTCGTCAAAAAGAATGGCAGCCGGACGGAGTTCGCTGCGGATAAGTTGCGCGGCAGTTTGATGCTGGCCTTGCGCAAGCGTCCCGTCGCGGCCGCCTCGGTGGATACGGCCATCGCGTCCATCCAGGAAAAACTGCTGACCAGCGGCTTGCGCGAAGTCGATTCCGGCTATATCGGCGAACTCGTCATGCAGGAACTCAAGCGCCTCGACAAGATCGCCTACATCCGCTTCGCTTCCGTCTACAAGAATTTCGAAGACCTGGCCGAGTTCCAGGATGCGATCGCCGAAGTGGGGCAGGCGCGCAAGCCCTGACGCCTGCTCGAAGCCTCTTGTTCGACGACGGGGCTGCTCATGTGCCCCGTTTTGCGCCCCGTGTTCACCACGCCAGCGCTCGCCTGGCAAGCGGCCTGATCAATAACTACGCCGTTCTTCTCCCCTTATCGCTGCGCTGTTTGCGCTTGCGCAGATCCCGTTTTTTGCGCGCGTCTATCGTGTAGCTGGGCCGCCTGTTCTTGCGACTCTTTCTGCGGAAGGGAGCAAGGCATGCACATGAGCGGTCGCACTATGTTTCCAGCGGGTGGCAGCAGCCTCGTCGAGGTGCTCGTGTCGCTGCTGCTGTTGGCGCTGGGCCTGCTCGGTGCCAGCATTTTGCAACTGCACTCCCTGCGCGCGCGCCATGAGTCGGCGCTGTTGTCGGCGGGCGCGCAGCTGGCGGCCGGCATGGCCGAGCGCATGCGCGCAAACGGCGTGCTCATGAATGGACCCGATGCGGGCAATCCCTACCTGAACGTGGCCTACGCGGCGGCGGACGACGCCGAAGCAGGCGGCACTGCGCCGGACTGCTTTGGCGCTAGCGCCTGCAGCGCGGCCGAACTGGCGCAATTCGACATCGCTGAATGGAAGCAATCGTTGCATGCGGCCTTGCCCGGCGCGCGCCTGCATATCTGCCGCGATGCCTCTGTTTGGGATGCCGCCGCGCAAGGCTTGCACTGGGCGTGCAGCGGCGGCAAGGGCGCGCCCATCGTCATCAAGCTGGGCTGGCGCGGCCGCTTGCCCGATGGCTCGCCCGCCGTGAATGCGGCAGGCGAGTCGCTGCCCAGGCTGGTATTCCAGCTGGGCGGAGGCGGCGCATGAACGGCGTGCATGCCGCGTGGCGCTGGCGGCGCGGCATGAGCCTCGTCGAATTGCTGGTGGCGCTGTCGCTGGGCGCGCTGCTGATGCTGGCCGCCAGTGGCGTGCTGGTGGCGGCTAGCGGCAGCTATGGCGACCAGTCCGCCAGCGCGCGGCTGGACGACAATGGCCGCTATGTGCTCGACACCATCGCCCGCGCCGTGCGCCAGACGGCGTACGTGAACTGGGATAGCAGCGCCGCGCCCGTCGCCCATGCCGATGACGACAGCGCCAATGTCGCCGGGCTCGACGCGCGCAGCCTGGGCAAGAACAGCGAAGGCATCAGCGGCGCGCTGCCCGGCGCCCTGCATGGCAGCGACGTGCTGGCCCTGCGCTATTACGGGGCCGGCAAGGAAGAGGGCGGCGACGGGTCCGTGCTCAATTGCGCCGGCTTTGGCGTGGGCGCCGCGCAAACGGAGGCGCAGCGGGGCTGGAGCATTTTTTATGTGGCGCACGGCGCCGATGGCGAAGGCGAACTGCGCTGCAAATACCGTGGCGCGAACGGCTGGGGCGCGGATGCCGTCATTCGTGGCGTCGACGGTTTCCAGGTGCTGTATGGCCTCGACACGGATACGCCGCCCGACGGCGTGGCGAACCGCTATGTCAACGCCAGTGCGCTCGACGCCTACGATGCGGCGCTGGTGCTGCAGGGCGCGGATGCGGCCGCGCGCCAGCGCGATTTGCGGCGCCGCACGCACTGGAAGCGCGTGGCCAGCGTGCGCGTGGCCTTGCTGCTGCATGGCGAGGCGGACCAGGCGGACAAGATGGCGGAGCTGGGGCCGGCGCAGTTCGACCTGTTCGGCAAGGCATATGCGGAGGCGCACGGCGCCGGCGACACGGGCGTGCGCGTCGCGCGCGCGTCCTTGCCCGCCGCGACGCGCTCCCGGCTGCGGCAACTGCTGCAGACGAGCATCATGCTGCGCAACGGGCCGGCCTAGGCGGGCGGCACGATGGCTGGCGCGGGCGTCCGCTGGTGCGAGCCTCGTTGCTTGCCTTGTCGCTCACCTCGTGCGCGCCACGGTGGCGCCACCCTCGCGTATGTGCTGTGCCTGCTGGTGATCATCTTACTGCTGGGCATATCGGCGGCGCAGATAGCCTTGCAGGGCGAAAAGGCGGCGCGCGGCGAACGCGACCGGCAGATCGCGTTTCAGACGGCGGAGGAAGCATTGATGGATGCGCAGAACGATATCGAAGGCTTGCCCGGCGCGCCGGGACGCAGCAGCCTCTTCGCACCAGGCAGTGCGGCCGGGTTCGCGGACGGCTGCGGCGAAGGAGGCGCACTGGGCCTGTGCCTGCCCGCAGCCCCGGAGGCGCCGGCGCTCTGGCTGAGCATGGACCTCGACGGTCCTGAAGGCAGCAGTCACACCGTGCCGTATGGTCAGTTTACGGGCGCCGTCATGCACACGGGGCAGGGTTTCCTGCCGTCGCGCCGGCCCCGTTACCTGATCGAATTGCTGGCGTTTCACCCGCCCGGCGCGCAGGCGGCGGCAGTGGCCGGCGGCCTGGCCACGGAAAGTTATGTGTACCGCATCACGGCCATCGGTTTTGGCGCGCAGGAAAGCACGCAAGTCGTGTTGCAAAGTTATTACCGCAAGCAGGCGGCGGGAGCGGGACCATGAGGGCTTGGTCGTTTGCTTTGCCATCGGCTTGGTGGTCTGCATGGCTGCTGCTGATCAGCCTGGTTTGCCTGGCTTGCGGCGCCGCTGTTGCGGCCGCACCTCCCGTGGCGCTGGCGCGGGCCGACGCTGGCTTGCACGGCGCCAGAGTGCCGCCGAACCTGCTGCTCAATCTGTCGCTCACGCATGCGGCGGCCGCCGCCGCGCATGGCGGCGAGTATGCGCCGCAGCGCGAGTACCTGGGGTACTTCCATGCGCGCATGTGCTACAGCTATCCGTACCGCAGCAAGGACGGCGTCATGCTGCCGGACTTGCGCGTAGCGACCGCTTACTTCTCCGTACTGAAACCGGCGGATGCGCTGCACGGCTGCGGCGGCGATAGTTTTAGCGGCAACTTTCTGAACTGGGCCAGCGCCAGCATGCTCGACATCGTCCGCTATGCCCTGACGGGCGGCGACCGCGTCATCGACGAAGTGCGCAAGACGGTGCTGCAGCGCGCCTACCTGCCCGATGCCGACGGTCCCGTCGATTTCTATGCCCACCCCGTCTTTTTCCCGCGCAAGGTCTTGCACACCGGCGTGGCGGCGGCGACGCCGTTTGCGCTGGCGCAACTGGCCATCGTTTCCTGCCGTAATCGCCTGCTGTTCGGCGACGCCAGCGTGCCTCCGGGCGGCAGTTGCGACGCGCCCGGCATCGCCGCCACGCACGGCGTGTTCCTCGCGCGCGTGCGCGTTTGCGATGCCGATGAGGGGCCGCTGCGCGACGACCTGTGCCTCGCGTACGGCAAGAACTACAAACCGGTGGGCGCCGTGCAGCGCCTTGGCGGCAGGGTACGCGTGGGCGTGTTTGGCCATTTGAACGGCGTCTCTGCCAGTGCCGGCCCCGTGTATGGCGGCGTGCTGCGCGCGCCGCTGGCCCACGTGGGCAGGCAACGCTGGACGGCGCCCGACTTTTTGCCGCAAGACAATACCGGCGCTGAGTGGAATCCCGTCAATGGCGTGTTTGCCGTCCAAGGCGCTGACCAGGGCGCAGGCCCTGGCGGCGGGGTGACCGCTTACATCAACGGCCTGGGCCGCAGCAATGCCGGGCATCCCGGCGCGTACGCGAGGGCCGCGCCGCTGGCTGAATTGCTGTACGAATCGCTGCGCTACCTGCAGGGGCGGCAAGCGAGCGCCGCCGTGCCGCCCGCCACGGCTCCGCCTGCCATCGACGACGGCTTGCCGGTCGTGACCCCATGGAGCGACCCGCAAACGGCCAATTGCCAGCGCCACGTCGTCGTCAGCCTCGGCGATGCGGGCATGGCGGGGGACCGCTACGTGCCCGGCAACGTCCCTGTTGTGCCTGCCTCGGCCGGTGACCGCGCACGCGCCGCCGATGGCTTTGCGCCGCCGCCGTTCGATGCGATGGCCTGGACGCATGCGGTGGGCAGCCTGGAAAGCGGCGGCGCGCAGGGCAATCCCGCGCCACGGCCCGACCTGGCGGGACTGGAATTGCTGGCCGACGGCGCGGGCGGCGCCAGCTACCATGCGGCAGGGCTGGCCTACTGGTCGCATGTGCAGGCGCTGCGTCCTGGCGGCAAGAACGACGGCCTTGCCAAGGTCGAGCACTACGCGGGCGACTTGCGCCAGGGCGACCCGGCCGGCGAATCTGCCGCCACTCCCGCTGCTACTCCTTTGCTGCTGGCGGCCAAGTATGGCGGTTTTCTTGATGCGAACGGCGACGCCAACCCATTCAAGAGCGCAACGGGCAGCGCGTTCGATGAATGGAGCCTGGACGGCCGCTGGCCCACCCATTACTTGCCCGGCAGCGATCCGGCCGCCCTGATCGCGGGACTGCGCGCGGCCTTTGTCTCCGCCGACAAGGGCACGCTGGCGGCGACGCTGCCGGGGCCGGCCCTGATGGCGCTGGCCAGCGGTACGGAAGAGGCTTACTGGTTTCACACGCGGATGCGCCTGGCCGATGGCGGCATGATCTTGTCGCGCAGCGCGTTTGCCGTGGGCGCCGATGGCGCACTGCTTCCCGGCAAGCCATTGTGGACTGCTGGCGGACAGTCCAAGACCATGCCGGATGGACCATCCACGTCCTTGCGTCCCGTCTACACGCTTGACGCCAAGGGCGCCCTGATGCCGCTGGCCTGGAAGGCGCTCGATGCAGCACAGCGCGGCGCATTCGACGGCGGCGATGGCAGAGGCGAGGCGCGTCTGACATATTTGCTGGGCCAGCGTACGCACGAGGTGGGCCAGCCCGGCGGCTTCCTGCGGCGCAGGTCCGGCAGCCTGGGCGCGGCGCCGCACGGCAACCTGCTGTACGTGGGCGCGCCGGGTCTGGGCATGCCGGGGGCCGGCTATGGCGTGCATCGCCAGGCGCTGCTGCAGCGGCGGAAAATGCTGTACCTGGGCGCCAACGATGGCTTGCTGCATGCGTTCGATGCGCGCACGGGCAGCGAATTGTTTGCCTATCTGCCGCAGGCGCTGCTGCGCGCGGCGCCAGCCGCTGCGAGCACTCACTACAGCGCCGGCCCGCTGCTCGATGGCGCGGCGGCCACGGCGGAAGTGCTGGCGCTGGGACATTGGAAGACGGTGCTGGTGTCGGGCATGGGCGGCGGGGCGCAAGGCGTGTTTGCGCTCGACATCACCGACCCGATGCGTTTTGCGCAAGACGGTGCGTTGTGGGAATTCACGGACCGCGACGACAGGCTCATGGGCAATGTGCGCGCGCCGCCCGCCTTTGCCCGCGTCAATATGGGCGGCAAGGAGGGCGCGCCGGCCTACCGTGATTTTGCCATCGTCGCCAGCGGCTACAACAACCATGTGAATGACGGCAAGGACACGACGGCGCCCGCATCGGCCGCCGCCATCTTCCTGCTGGCCCTGGACAAGGCGCCTGGCACGCCATGGGTGATAGGAAGTAATTACTTCCGGTTCAAGGTGCCTGTGGCCGACGCCAACGGTGGTGGCGATGGCGGCCATGACGCTGATGCGGGCGCGGATGCCATGCCCCAGGCGCTGGGCCCGCCCGCCGTGGTGCCTGGCGGCGACGGCGCGCTCGCGTATATCTATGCGGGCGATTTGCAGGGCAATATCTGGCGCCTCGACATGACTGGCGGCCCGCCTTGGAAGGAGGGCCAGGGGCGCAAGCTCGTGTTTGTCGCGCGCGATGCGCAGGGCCGGCGCCAGCCCGTTACGCAGCAGCTGAGCGTGGCGTATGCGCCCGGTGGCGGCTATCTGCTGCTGTTCGGCACGGGCAAGCTGGTCGAAGCGGGCGATACCTGGCCATCCGCCTTTCTGTCGCAGTCGTTTTATGCCGTGCACGACGATGTGCGGGAGACATCTCCCACGCGCAGCCGCGCCGACCTGGAACAGCGCAGCCTGGGCGAGACGACGGGCGGCGTGCGCGTCGACGGCGCCGAACTGCGCTACACGGGTAGCGACGCCATGCGCGGCTGGTATCTCGACTTTCTCGATACCGCGCAGACGGGCGAGCGCAGCATCAGCATTCCCGTACTGGCCGCCGGCAAGGTGCTGTTCAATACCGTCCTGCCGGGGCGCGACGCTTGCGCCAAGCCGGTCACGCGCCTGTACGTGCTCGATGTGCTGAGCGGCTTTGCCGCCGATGGCGCCGGTGTGGTGCAGGCGGGCGAGCAGACGGGACGCTTGTTCGACGGCCTGGCGCGCGCGCCGCCGCTGGCGCTGGAATTGAACAGCACGGTGGGCGCAGCAACGGCGACAGGGCGGGCCGAGGGCCGCAAGGAGCTGGCCGTGCTGCAGCCGGGCTTGCCCGGCGCGGCCAGCGTGGCGGGACTCAAGGTCGTCAGCGCGCCGCTGCCCGCACGGCGCCTCAGCTGGCGCGAAGTGGCGAACTGGCGCGAATTGCACGAGGCGGCCAAGAAGAAATAAGAGAGGGGCATGGCTGGCGTGTCGCAAGTGACCGGCGTGCAGACCGGCGCCGCGCATCGGCTGGCGGTTTTTGAGAAGAAGGGAGGTCAGATGGAAATGCTGGCAAGCCGGAACTGGGCCGCTGCAAACGGTCGCGCCCCTGCCGCCATCCCGGGCTTCAGCCTGATCGAACTGCTGGCCGCGCTGGCGATCATGAGCCTGCTGCTGGCGCTGGCCGTGCCCGCTTATCACGGCCATGTCGTGCGCGCCAAGCGGGTGCAGGGGCAGGCGGCCCTGCTGCGGCTGATGCAGCAGCAGGAGCGCTATTACTCGCAAAACAATCATTATCTGGCGTTTTCCTCGGCCTCGCCGGCGCCGCAGGCGCAAGCGTTTCCATGGTGGTCGGGCGAAGGGGGCGCGGCCGGCAGTGCGTATGAAATCGAGGCGCTGGCCTGTCCCGGCCTGGCGATCGGGCAATGCGTGCTGTTGCGCGCCACGCCGGGCACGTCCAAGGTTGATGCGCAGTTCCAGGATGCCGATTGCGGCGTGCTGTCCTTGAGCAGCACGGGCCAGCGCGGCAGCAGCGGCCCCGCCAGCCATTGCTGGCGCTAAGTAACCCCCCAATAAATTATTGTGATTTCTGACTTCCATAACCGGCCCTCTGCGGCGTTGTCCGCTGCTAGCAGTGCTCGCACTGCGTCGCAGCGGGCGCCTTGCATAGCATCCGGTTCTGTTCGTCATAAATTCACAATAATTTCCTGAGGATTACTTAGGCCATGGCCACGCGCAAGCGGCCACCGCGGACCGGGCGTACCTTTGGGCGGACCTTCGGGCACACCATGCTCGAATTGCTGGCCGTGCTGACGATTGCCGCGCTGCTGGCGGCCGCGGCCATGCCCAGCTTGCAGCAGGTGCTGGCGCGTCAGCAGGTGCGCGCGGCGGCCACGGACTTGTTCTCGGCCATCGAATTGACGCGGGCGCAGGCGATGGCGCGCGGACAGCGCGTGCTGTTGATGCCGGCCGGGCCTGGCGGCACGGATTGGCGCACGGGCTGGCTGGTCTTTATCGACCGTAATGCCAGCCTGGCGTTTGACGACGGCGACGAATTGCTGTTCCGCCAGGGCCCACTGCCACCGGGCATCACGGCCCAGTTTGCGTTTTCGTCTGCCACGGCGCCGTTTTATATCGCCTACAATGGCGCAGGACGCAGTTGCAGCGCGACCAATAGCCTGGCGGCGCGCTGGGGTACCTTGTCCCTGGCTTTGGGAAAGCAGGTGCGCCATATTAAAATCAATATGCTGGGCAGGGTGCGCGTGTGCGACCCGCAGCAGCAGGCGGCCAACTGCAGCGGCGTGGCCGACAGTTCGTAACCCGACTTATCTATTACTCACTCTCAAAGAAGCCCGTGGAAATACTCAACGATATCGATGGCATGCGCCTGGCGCTGGAATGGGCGGCGCGCGGTTTATACACGACCTCGCCCAATCCCCGCATCGGTTGCGTGATCGTCCGGGATGGCCAGGTGATCGGTGCCGGCGTGACGCAGGCGGCCGGGCAGGATCATGCCGAAGTGCAAGCGCTGGCCAATGCGGCGGCGCGCGGCAACGACGTGCGCGGTGCCACCGCCTATGTCACGCTGGAGCCGTGCAACCACCATGGCCGCACGCCGCCGTGCTCCGATGCGCTCGTGCGCGCGGGACTGGGGCGCGTCGTGGCCGCCATGACGGACCCGAATCCGCTGGTGGCGGGGCAGGGGCTGGCCAAGCTGGAAGCGGCCGGCATCGCCGTCACGACGGGCGTGCTGGCCGACGAGGCGTATGAAATGAATATCGGCTTCTTTTCGCGCATGCAGCGCGGCAAGCCGTGGGTGCGCATGAAAACGGCGGCCAGCCTGGATGGCATGACGGCCTTGCACAACGGGCAAAGCCAGTGGATCACGGGGCCGCAGGCGCGCGCCGACGGCCATGCGTGGCGCGCGCGCGCCTGCGCCATCCTGACGGGCATCGGCACCGTCAAGGCCGACGACCCGCAATTGAACGTGCGCGCCGTCGAGACGCCGCGCCAGCCGCGCCGCATCGTCGTCGACAGCCGGCTCGACATCAGCCTTGACGCGCGCATCTTGCAGGGCGGCGGCACGTGGATCGTGGCGGCCGTGGCCAACCCGGAAAAGGAAGCGCAGCTGCGCGCCCTGGGCGCGGAAGTCATCATGTTGCCGAACGCGGCCGGCAAGGTCGACCTGGCCGCGCTGATGCTGGAACTGGGGCGCCGGCAAATCAATGAAGTCCACGTCGAGGCCGGCTCCAAGCTGAACGGCTCGCTGATCCGCGAAGGCTGCGTCGACGAGTTGCTGGTCTACCTGGCGCCCACCTTGCTGGGCGACGCGCAAGGGATGTTTGCCTTGCCCGCATTGACGGATATCAAACAGCAGCGCACCTTGCAATTTCACCAGGTTCAGCAAGTGGGCGAAGATTTGCGTATCCTTGCAAGATTCGCCCAGCGCAATTAATACTTTTATACTTTATAGGGTTAGTTCATGTTTACAGGAATTGTTGCCGCCATCGGCAAGATTGAAACCGTGCAAGCACTCGAAGGCGGCCTCGACGCAGGCGTGCGCCTGACCATCCACGCGGGCGGCTTGCCGCTGGCCGATGTGGCCCTCGGCGATTCCATCGCCATCAATGGCGCCTGCATGACGGTGGTGGAAAAGTCGGACACGGGTTTTGCCGTCGATGTCTCGCGCGAAAGCCTCAATTGCACCGTGGGCCTCGATACGACGACGGAAGTGAACCTGGAAAAAGCCCTGACCCTGGCCGAGCGCCTGGGCGGCCACCTGGTGTCCGGCCACGTCGACGGCCTGGGCATCGTGCGCAAGTTCGAAGCCGTGGGCGAATCGTGGGAACTGGTGATCGAAGCGCCGCACGAACTGGCGAAATACCTGGCTTTCAAAGGTTCCGTCGTCGTCAATGGCGTGTCGCTGACCGTCAACAGAGTGGAAGACCTGGGCGCGGGCGCCGTCAACGGCTGCCGTTTCTCGATCAATTTGATTCCCCACACCATCGCCATGACGACCCTGAAACACTTGACGGTCGATGGCAAGGTCAACCTGGAAATCGACCTGATCGCCCGCTATGTCGAGCGCATGTTGTCGCTGGACAAGGCTGCCGCCTGATACAAGAACACCGCAACACATTCTCGCCTTGCCAAGCGTGTGTTGCTTTTCTTTCAGACGCGCATACTATGAAGCTTTCCGCAGTGGAGGCTAGCCATGGACCCGATTTCGCGCGCAACCGTGCCCAACACCATTCCGGCCACGTCCCGCGTGGATCAGACGGCGCCGCTGGCACCCGCGCTGCCCGTGCCGCCGTCCAGCGCGGCGGCGGCCCTTGCCGCTTTGTCATCGACCCAGGTCGACATCTCTCCGCTGGGCCAGTTCCTGTCCGGCGTGGCCTTGTCGCGCCGGCAACTGCTGGCCTTGCAGGGCGCCACGGACGAGGCCAGGGCGGTCAATACCCCCGTGAATGTCAATGACGACTTGCTGGCGCTGGCGCGGCAGTTGACGGAATCGTTCGCCCAGCTGCAAACGAGCGGCATCGACGCGAGCCAGCTGGCGACGGCCGGCGACACCCCGGGCAGCCTGGCGCAGCGTTACGATTTGCTGTCGGGCGACGGTACGACGGATGCTGCGACCGCACTGGCGCAGGACGGCAGCCTGCTCACCCAAGCGCAACTGGCCCGCATCGGCATCGACTTGCGCAATGAAGATGTCGATCCCATCACTTTGCAGGCCGCGTATGCGGCCGACAGCAACGCCACCCTGGATGCCCTGCAACAGGGAACGGACGTGCTGGCGCAGGTGGGCGCCGTGCTGGCCCAGCAGCAGGGCGTGCCGCTGGCTGCCGCTGTCGAGGCGGATTTGACGGGCGACGCACTGCCGGCCAGCGCCGCGCAGGACTCGCAGGCCGCGCAGCCGCAAGCCATCGACGAGGCGCCGCCGCAAACGGCCGCGATTGCACAGCGACAGCTGGAATTGCAGCAGCAACTGGAAGCGCAAGAGCTGAACGTGGATTTGCAGGAATTGCGGCCCCCGTCGACGGCGCAACAAGCCGACAATACCGCGGACTTGCTGCAGGTGCAGCGCACGGACAGCCAGCGCGTGGATGCCCAGCGTGTTGACGACGAACGCCTCGACAGCGAACGTATTAATACCAGTCAGCAGACACAGCAGCAGGAAACCGCGCGGTTGGACGAGCTGCGCCAGGGGCAAGTACAGCAGCAGGGCTTGCAGCAGCAGGCGCAAGCGGCGGCGGACGATGCGGCGCGGGCGCAGCTGGCCGCCAGCGATGCGCAAATGGCGGCCCAGGCGGCCAGCGAGCGGGCGCAATTGCTGGCGCGCGCCGCTCAGGGACAAGCCGATGCGGGCCTGGCGACGGCGCAAGCCCAGCTGGCCCAGCAAAATGCGCAGGCGCAAGAGATGGCGGCGCAAGCGGCGGGCCAGGCCGTGCCGCCACCGTCATCGCAAGACCCGTCCGTGGCGGCCGCCATCGCCGCGTATAACCTGAACAATGCGGCCCTGAATCCCGGCTTGATGAACCGGCCATTGCCGGCCAGCGACTCGCGCCTGCCGCTGGTGGCGCCGGTGGCGCCCGTGGAACCCGTCAAGCCCGTGACGAAAATCTAGGGTAGCAGGGTGGCGTCGAGGGTAATGTTGGCTTTAAGTAGCTTCGACACGGGACAGCCGGCCTTGGCCTTGCCCGTCAATTCCTCGAATTTCGCCTGGTCGGCGCCGGGAATTTTCGCTTTCAGGATCAGGTGGACGGCCGTGATGGCAAAGCCGTCGTCCACCTTGTCCAGGGTCACTTCGGCCGTCGTTTCCATCTTTTCCGCCGTCAGGCCCGCTTCGCCGAGGATCAGCGACAGGGCCATGGTGAAGCAGCCCGCGTGGGCGGCGCCGATCAGTTCCTCTGGGTTGGTGCCGGGCTTGCCTTCGAAGCGGCTGGCAAAGCCGTAGGGATATTCCTGCAAGGCGCCGCTGCGCGTGCTGATGGCGCCCTTGCCGTCCTTGATGCCGCCTGACCAGATGGCCGATCCGTTGGTTTTCATGTTGCCGCTCCTGTGTGGGGTGTCGCTGCGAATGGGTGTCAGCGCCGTGGCGGTGACTGGCTGATCTTATGCTCTTTGCAAGGCCGGCGGCGCGCGCCTTGCCGCCGCCGTGTGCGCTGGATCGCGGAATCGGCGCTTTGCGGGGCAGGCTGCGGCACCCATGCCGCAAACCTGTCTTATTTCAGGTCTGCAAGCGCTAAATCCTTTAAAATAGCGGGTTATAAGAAAATTCCCGGAAATCCGAGGAATATTCGCGCTCGACGTTCAGTTTTAGTTTCAGTTTTTAGTTACATTAACAACGCCCGGCAAAACCGACGCGCAGCAGGTTTTGACTGGCGTCATACGAGGATGAAGAATGTCTATATCGAGCACCGAAGAGATCGTCGCTGAATTGCGCGCCGGCCGCATGGTGATACTGGTCGATGAAGAAGACCGGGAAAATGAGGGCGATCTGGTGCTTGCCGCCGATTTCGTGACGCCTGAAGCCATCAATTTCATGATCACGCATGCGCGTGGCCTGGTCTGCCTGACCCTGACGGAAGAGCGTTGCGACGAGCTGAACCTGTCGATGATGACGTCGCGCAACGGCACCGCGTATGGCACCAACTTCACCGTGTCGATCGAAGCGGCCGAAGGCGTGACGACGGGCATTTCCGCCGCCGACCGCGCCAAGACTATCCAGGTAGCCGTTGCCAAGGGCACGCAGCCCAGCGATATCGTCCAGCCTGGCCATATCTTCCCCCTGAAAGCGCAAAAAGGCGGTGTGCTGATGCGCGCAGGCCATACGGAAGCCGGTTGCGACCTGACGGCCATGGCCGGCCTGACGCCCGCGTCCGTGATTTGCGAAATCATGAAGGACGACGGCACCATGGCGCGCCTGCCGGACTTGCTGGTGTTTGCCGAGCAGCATGGCCTGAAGATCGGCACGATTGCCGACCTGATCCATTACCGCAGCCAGACGGAGTCCCTGGTCGAGCGCGTTGCGGAGCGCACCCTGCACACGGCGCATGGCGAATTCCGTTTGATCGCCTTCCGCGACAAGCCTAGCGCGTCGGCCCACCTGGCCCTCGTGCATGGCGACCTGGCGCCCGGCCTGGAAGCGCTGGTGCGCGTGCACCAGCCCGTTTCCCTGCTGGACGTGCTGGAAAGCGAAGCGACCACCCACTCGTGGACGGTGGCCGCCTCGATGGCCGCCATCAAGCAGTCCGAGCGGGGCGTGATGGTCTTGCTGAACTGCGGCGAGACCTCGAGCGAGCTGTTTGCCCAGTTCGCCGCGCTCGATACGCCGCAAGCCAAGCCGAAAGGCCGTGCCGCCAGCATGGACTTGCGCAGCTACGGTATCGGCGCGCAAATCCTGCGCGACCTGGGCGTGAGCAAGATGCAATTGCTGGCCAGCCCCCGCAAGATGCCGTCGATGGTCGGTTTCGACCTGGAAGTCACGGGTTTTCAGTGCCATCCTGGCCAGACGTCGATGTGAGAGTAAACGATGGCGGCATGTGCATGCCGCCCTGAACCACCAGATTAAAGAGGCATATGATGACCGTAGGAACCTATGAAACCAATTTTGCCGGCGAAGGTTTGCGCGTCGGTATCGTCCAGGCACGATTCAATGAAATCGTCGGCGGTGGCTTGCTGTCGGCATGCCTGGAAGAGTTGAGCAAGCTGGGCGTGGCCGATGAAGATATCCTGCACGTGACCGTGCCGGGCGCCCTGGAAATCCCGCTGATTCTGCAAAAAATGGCAGAAACCGAGCAATTCGACGCCCTGATCGCACTGGGCGCCGTGATTCGCGGTGAAACCTACCACTTCGAGCTGGTATCGAATGAATCGGGCGCAGGCATCACGCGCGTCGGTCTCGATTACGGCATCCCCATCGCCAACGCAGTGTTGACGACCGAAAACGACGAGCAGGCGGAAGTGCGCATGCTGGTCAAGGGAGCCGAAGCGGCACGCGTGGCAGTGGAAATGGCTAATTTAGCGCAAGCGCTAGAAGAGTTGCAAGAATCCGAGGAGGACTAGCCGTGTAGTGAACGTCCGATAAAACGCCCATAGCTGCGTTGCAAGCCCTCGCCGTACATTCGTACTGTCTTCGGGCTCGCGCCTTGCTCTGAGCATTTTCTCGAACGTTCTGACACGCGGTTGGCTGCGGCGCGTTGAAAAGCGCGCCGTGCTGTCTCGCCGGAATTTGTAGTGAACACGTATTTAAGAACAGGTAACAATCATGACTGAGAAAAATTTGCTCGCCAACCCCAGCAAGAACCGCACGCCGCGTCACCGCGCGCGCGAGTTTGCGCTGCAGGGCTTGTACCAGTGGCTGCTGAACAATGAAGATGCGACCACCGTCGTGAACAATATTCGCGCGGCCCACGGCTTCGACAAGGCCGATGGCGATCATTTCACGGTGCTGCTGTACGGCGCCATCAAGGATTCGCTGGCGCTGCGCGACAGCATGGCACCCTTGATCGACCGCAATATCGCGGAACTGTCGCCCATCGAACACGGCATCCTGCTGATCGGCGCGTTCGAGCTGAAGAACAACATGGAAATTCCGTACCGCGTCGTCATCAACGAAGCGGTCGAGCTGGCCAAGTCGTTTGGCGGCATCGACGGTCACAAATATGTGAACGGCGTGCTGGACAAGCTGGCAGTGAAATTCCGCGAGGAAGAAGTCAACGCCAACAAGCGCAAGTAATAGAGCAGGAGATCCTGCGGCTGCTGCCGCAGGGCAATAAAAAAGCCACCAGCACTTGCGTGCGGTGGCTTTTTTACTGGATGCTGCTTTTCGGATGCCGCTGTGAGGGCTTTTAAAGGGTCACAGGCCGGCGATCTCGTTGTGCGGCAGCACTTTGATGGTGATACCGCTTTCCGGCGCAGGCGCCTTGGCTGGCGCCGGCGTGTTCGATGCCATCACTGGCGTCGTGGTCGGCACGCGCTGGCCGGCCGATACTTGTTTCAGGCGGCGGTATTCGGCCAGCACGCGCGAGCCGTAGCCCGAGTCGGTGGCGAAGTTGGCGGCGCCTACATAGGTTTTCAAGCCCGCTTCGACGGAACCGCCACGCGTGACGTAGTCTTTCAGGATCAGGGAGCCGACGCGGATGTTGGCGACGGGATTCAGCGCTGCCTGCACGCCGCCCATTTCCTGGAAGCGCTCATGGTGCACTTTCGACATGACTTGCATCAAGCCTTGCGCGCCGACGGGGCTTTCCGCAAACGGGTTCAAGCCCGATTCGATGGCCATCACGGCCAGGATCAGCAGCGGGTCCAGCTTGATTTCGCGGGCCGTCAGGTATGCCGTCGAGACGAGCATATTGGTCGCATCGTTGGCCACGCGGTAGCGCTTGGAGAGCCAGTTGGTGACCCATTGCTGCTGCTTTTGCGTGCCCAGCAAGGCTTTTTCTTCCTTGGTCAAAGGTGCTTCGCTGGCGGCGGCCGTTTGCACGGATGCCGGCGCTTCCATCAGGGCCGACAGGGCCGGCGCTTCAACGGCTTGCGCCTCTGCCATCGGCAGCGGGAACAGGCTGTGCGTCAGTTGCTTGCCCAGGTCCGGGCGGAACATCAGCAGGGCGATCAGTGCCAGGGCGGAAATGCCGAAGACTGTCAGTGTGTGTTGCGCGGTGGTCAAAACACCACGTGCCGAAATGGCTTGTGCGCGGGCGCGCAAACGCGCCAACGCTGGCTGGCCAGCCACGGTTGAAGCAGGCAATGCTGCTTCAGTGCTACGATGAGTCATAGAGTTCCCCGAAATGTCGCGTCAACAGGCAGTCCCTCCGCGGTGTCGCGGTGTTGTGGGTACTGCCAATGCCGTGCATCAGAAATATCATCGTTTCCGCCGCGTATGGATGCGTGCGAGAAACGCCGTCATTGCTTGCTTGAGCTGATCGGTCCCATGCTGGTATTGGATCAGTCGCAATACAACTTTTACCGGGGGTAAGGCAGACGCCTTTTGAAAACACTCCTTAAAATGTCATGTGGAGCCCCGACTCCGTGAATGAAAGAGAAACGCTAAAATCAAGCTCTGGGCCGGCGTGCTCTTTCAAGTTGGGCGAATTGTAGAAGCCGTTTTATATCAAGTCAATACTAACGAATCGTTTCTTTATTACTTTTATGTCTTACTTTTTGACTTGCATTGTGCCAAAAGCCAATAAAATCAATTACTTGGCATAGATCCTTCAGCAACGGCGTCCGACGTCAAAAAAAATTAAAAACACATGAAATATTCAGATTTACGAGATTTTATTTCTCAACTGCAACAAATGGGTGAACTTAAGCCCATTTCGACCCCCATTTCACCGATTTTAGAGATGACGGAAGTGTGCGACCGCACCCTGCGCGCGGGCGGACCGGCCTTGCTGTTCAACAATCCGACGGGATACGACATGCCGGTGCTGGGCAATCTGTTCGGCACCACGCGCCGCGTGGCGCTGGGCATGGGCGCGGAAGACGTCAGCGAATTGCGCAAGATCGGCCATGTGCTGGCGCGCCTGAAGGAACCGGAGCCGCCGAAGGATTTCAAGGATCTGCTGGGCCTGGGTTCATTGGTGAAATCCGTGTGGGATATGTCGCCGAAAGAGTTGCGCGGCGCCAAATGCCAGGAAATCGTCTGGGAGGGCAATGACGTCGACCTGGCGCGCCTGCCGATCCAGCATTGCTGGCCCGGCGACGTCGCTCCCCTGATCACCTGGGGCCTGGTGATCACCAAGGGGCCGAACAAGAAGCGGCAAAACCTGGGCATCTACCGCCAGCAAGTGCTGGGACGCAACAAGGTCATCATGCGCTGGCTGGCGCACCGGGGCGGGGCGCTGGACTTCCGCGAGCATGCGATCCAGAGCAAGGGCAAGCCGTATCCGATCGCCGTCGCCCTCGGTGCCGATCCCGCTACTATATTAGGGGCCGTCACGCCGGTGCCGGACAGCCTGTCCGAATACCAGTTCGCCGGCTTGCTGCGCGGCAGCCGCACGGAGCTGGTGAAAGCCATCGGCAGCGAGCTGCGCGTGCCCGCCTCGGCCGAAATTGTGCTCGAAGGCCATATCTACCCGGACGAAAACCATCCGAGCGGCTACGAGCACGCGCTGGAAGGGCCATATGGCGACCATACGGGCTACTATAATGAGCAGGACAGTTTCCCCGTGTTTACCATCGACCGCATCACGATGCGCCGCGACCCGATCTACCACTCCACGTATACAGGCAAACCGCCGGACGAGCCGGCCGTGCTGGGCCTGGCCCTGAACGAAGTGTTCGTGCCGCTGCTGCAAAAGCAGTTCAGCGAAATCACGGATTTCTATCTGCCGCCCGAAGGCTGCAGCTACCGCATGGCCGTGGTGCAGATCAAGAAACAGTACGCGGGCCACGCCAAGCGCGTGATGTTCGGTGTATGGAGCTTTTTGCGCCAGTTCATGTATACCAAGTTCATCGTCGTCGTCGACGAAGACGTGAATATCCGCGACTGGAAAGAAGTCATCTGGGCCATCACCACGCGCGTCGACCCGATTCGCGACACCACCCTGGTCGACAATACGCCCATCGATTACCTGGACTTCGCCTCGCCCGTCAGTGGCCTGGGCAGCAAGATGGGCATCGATGCGACAAATAAATGGCCGGGCGAAACGACGCGCGAGTGGGGCACGACGATCGCCATGACGCCGGAAGTGAAGGCCAGGGTGGATGGCATCTGGCAAGAGCTGGGGCTGTAGTTGCTGCGTAGGTCGGGTTAGCGCTGGCGCGTAACCCGACGTTGCGGCTCGGCAGTGCCGGCCGCGTACTTAGCAGTGTCGGCTTACGGCCTGCGGCCTAAGCCGACCTACGCCGACCTACGCCGACGCACACAGCATTGAGACGGCAATTTCCCAATCTGGCGCAGGTCGGTTATAATTGTTCCCGGCGGGCCCCTGCGCATCGTGGCATGGCTAACCTGGTCAGGTCGGGAACGAAGCAGCCACGGCTATTAACCATGAGTGCCGCAGATCAGGCTCGCCTCCTTCGGGAATGTTTTATCAGGATCAACAATCAAGCTGCCATGGGCAGCTTTTTTGCTTTTACGGCCCCATTTTCCTGCGACGCCGCAGCATTGCCGGGCTTGCCGTGTTTTCCATATTTCCAGCTGGCCATGTTATACAATTGCTGCTTTGCCGCGTTTGCCAGGTTTGCCTGGCCCGGCCATGAGGCTTGCGCCCGCCGCGCAGGATCACCCGCAAAATCGCATGGTAAAATCTCAGCATGTCCTATCAAGTCCTCGCCCGTAAATACCGCCCCAAGAATTTCGAGACGCTCGTCGGCCAGGAGCACGTCGTGCGCGCGCTCACGCATGCCTTGCACAGCGGCCGCTTGCATCACGCCTACCTGTTCACGGGCACGCGCGGCGTCGGCAAGACGACCCTGTCGCGCATCCTGGCCAAATCGCTCAATTGCATCGGCCCCGACGGCACGGGCGGCATCACGGCCCAGCCTTGCGGCGTGTGCGAAGCGTGCACGGCAATCGACGCGGGACGCTTTGTCGACTATATAGAGATGGATGCGGCATCGAACCGCGGCGTCGATGAAATGGCGCAGCTGCTGGAGCAGGCCGTCTACGCGCCCAGCAATGCGCGCTTCAAGGTCTATATGATCGATGAGGTGCACATGCTGACGAATCACGCGTTCAATTCCATGCTGAAGACGCTGGAAGAGCCGCCCGAGCACGTCAAGTTCATCCTGGCCACGACGGACCCGCAAAAGATTCCCGTGACCGTGCTGTCGCGCTGCCTGCAGTTCAACCTCAAGCAGATGCCGCCCGGCCACATCATCAGCCACCTGGACAATATCCTGGGGCAGGAAGGCATCGCCTTCGAACAGCCGGCCTTGCGCCTGCTGGCCCAGGGCGCCCACGGTTCCATGCGCGATGCGCTGTCCCTGACGGACCAGGCCATCGCGTATGCGGCCGGCGAAGTCACGCTCGATGCCGTGCAAGGCATGCTGGGCGCGCTCGACCAGTCCTACCTGGTGCGCCTGCTCGACGCGCTGGCGCAGCAGGATGGCGCCGACTTGCTGGCCGTGGCCGACGAGATGGCCTCGCGCAGCCTGTCGTATAACGGCGCCCTGCAGGATCTTGGCACCTTGCTGCACCGCATTGCGCTGGCGCAAACCGTGCCCGCCGCCTTGCCGCAGGATTTGCCCGAATACGCGGACATCGTGCGTCTGGCCGCCGCGTTTGACGCGGAAGAAGTGCAGCTGTTTTACCAGATCGCCGTGCATGGCCGCAATGAACTGGGCCTGGCGCCCGATGAATACGCGGGCTTTACCATGACCTTGCTGCGCATGCTTGCCTTTCGGCCCGGCATAGGCGGCGCCGAAGGCGTGCCGGCTGCCGCACCTGCGTCGGCTCCTGGCAACCGTCCTGCCGCCATGGCCGCCGCGCGCGCCGCCGCTGGCGCATCCGCACCGGCCGCCCGCGCCGCCACGAACAGCGTGGCCAGCCATGCCGCCGTGACACCGCCCGCCGTTGTCGCAGCTGCTGCCGCCAGCATGGCCCGCAGCGAAGCGCCGCCGCCACGCGCACCGGCACCCGCACCTGCAGCAGCCCCGGCACCCGCACCAGCGGCGCCGCCGCCCGCCGCCCCTGTTCCCGCAGCCGCGGCTGCCCCGGCAGCATCGGGCGCCCCGATCAGTTCCGCCCGCGCCGCCATCAATGCGGCGCTGGAAGCGGCCCGCGCCGCCTCGAAAGGCCGTCCGGGCAGCGCACCGTCGGCGCCATCGTCGGCGCCCAAGCCGGCCGCTCCGGCACCGGCCGCCGTAGTCGCTACGCCAGCCCCGGCAGCACCCGTCCAGGCAGCACCGCCGCCGGCCGCCGCGCAAGCGCCGGCGCCGTGGGACGATGCGCCGCCCGTGGCCGTGATGGAAGCGCCCGCGCTTGCGCCTGTGCAGCAGGCACGTCCCGCCGCCCCGCCGCCACAGCAGCAAGCAGATGACGACTTGCCGCCGTGGGTTACCGAATTTTCCGACGACAGCGCCTCTGCCGCCGTGTCGGCGCCCGCCGCGCAGGGCAGCGAGCAGCCCGCCGTCGTCATGCCGCAGCGTGCCGCCAAGCAAGCAGCGCCCAGCGGGCCGTATGTGATCACGCCCGTTCCCGGCCTGGACTGGGACGGCAACTGGCCGGCCGTGGCCGCCGTGCTGCCCTTGCGCGGCGTGGCCCAGCAGCTGGCCGTGCAGGCCGAGCTGATTGAATGCCTGCACGACGGCCACAGCACCACGTTCCGCCTGCGCGTGCCGATCGACACGTGGCGCAGCCCGGCCAACGTGGAAAAACTGGCGGCCGCGCTGAGCGAACGCTTCGGCCGCAAGGTCAATGTCGACACGGAACTGGGCGCCGTCTGGTACACGGCCAGCGCGGAGGCGCAGGCCCACCGCGAGGCGTGCCAGCTTGCCGCGGAAGCAACCATCGCCAGCGATCCCTTCGTGCTCGACATGAAGCGTGCATTCGACGCTTTTGTCGTGCCGGGAACGATTACCCCTGCACCGGCCGGCTCCGCCGCGCCGACCCTGCATTGATGATTAACACACTCACAAACTGAATTAACGGAGCATTCTTATGATGAAAAATCAACTGGCTGGCCTGATGAAGCAGGCGCAAGCAATGCAAGACAACATGAAAAAGGCCCAGGAACAACTGGCGCTGGTGGAAGTGGAAGGCCAGTCCGGCGCCGGCCTCGTAAAAATCGTCATGACGTGCAAGAACGACGTCAAGCGCGTCTCCATCGACCCGTCCTTGCTGGCCGACGACAAGGACATGCTGGAAGACCTGGTGGCTGCCGCCTTCAACGACGCCGTGCGCAAGGCGGAAGCGACGTCCGCGGAAAAAATGGCAGGCTTGACCGGCGGCATGAACTTGCCAGCCGGCTTCAAAATGCCATTCTGATGCACAGCCGCATGCGCCCGATCGATGGCACGGGGCAGGGTTGATCCATGTCCAAGTCGCTTGAATTTTTGACCGAGGCGCTGCGGCGCCTGCCCGGCGTCGGCCCCAAGTCGGCGCAGCGGATGGCGTTTCATTTGTTGCAGCACGACAGGGAAGGCGCGGCCATGCTGTCGCGCGCCTTGTTCCAGGCCGTCGATGCCGTGCATCACTGCGGCCTGTGCAACACCTTTACCGAACATGAAGTGTGCGAGACCTGTCTCGACGACGAGCGCGACAAGCGCTTGCTGTGCGTGGTGGAAACGCCCGCCGACCAGCTGATGATCGAGCAGACGCTCACCTACAAGGGCCTGTATTTCGTCCTCATGGGACGGCTCTCTCCGCTGGACGGTATCGGCCCGAAAGATATCCACCTCGAAAAATTGCTGAACCGCGCCAACGATGGCGTGGTGAGTGAAGTGGTGCTGGCCACCAATTTCACGAATGAAGGCGAAGCGACGGCCCATTACATCAGCGAAATGCTGAAGGCGCGGGGCTTGCGCGTGAGCCGCCTGGCCCGCGGCGTGCCCGTGGGTGGCGAACTGGAATACGTCGACGCGGGCACGATTGCCCGCGCGATGCTCGACCGCAGGGCAACCTGAGCACAACATGACAGAATCCTCCGCGACCACTGGTCCATTGCAAGGCATTAAAGTGCTGGAACTGGGCACCCTGATCGCGGGGCCGTTCTGCGCCCGCATGCTGGCCGAATTCGGCGCCGACGTGATCAAGATCGAGTCGCCCGATGGCGGCGACCCCATCCGTACCTGGAGAGTGCTGAAGGACGGCACCTCCTTGTGGTGGTCGGTGCAGGCGCGCAACAAGAAAAGTTTAACGCTGAACCTGAAGTCGCCCGAGGGCCGGACCATCGTGCGCCAGCTGGCCCTGGAAGCGGACATCATCATCGAGAACTATCGTCCCGGCGTGCTGGAAAAGTGGGACCTGGGATACGAACAACTGAAGAAAGACAAGCCTTCGCTCATCATGGTGCGCCTGTCCGGCTTTGGCCAGACGGGACCGATGAAGGATTTGCCCGGTTTCGGCGCCATCGGCGAATCGATGGGCGGCTTGCGCTATGTGTCCGGCTTTGCCGACCGTCCGCCCGTACGGGTCGGCGTGTCGATCGGCGACTCGGTGGCGGCCCTGCACGGCGTGATCGGCGCCATGATGGCCTTGCGCCACCGCGACGTGACGGGCGGACGAAACGGCGGGGAAGGGCAGATGGTCGACGTGGCCCTGTACGAATCCGTGTTCAACCTGATGGAGTCGCTGGTGCCCGAATACGACCAGGCGGGCGTGGTGCGCGAGCGCACGGGCGGCTCGCTGCCCGGCATCGTGCCCTCGAATACCTACACGACGGGCGACGGCGAAAACATCGTGATTGCGGGTAATGGCGACGCCATCTTCAAACGCTTGATGCTGGCCATGGGCCGCATCGACATGGCGGGCGACCCGCAGCTGGCGCGCAACGACGGCCGGGTGGCGCGCACGCAGGAAATCGACGACGCCATCGGCGCCTGGTGCGCCACGCACACGATAGCCAGCGCGCTGGCCGTGCTGAAGGCCGCCGACGTACCGGCCGGGAAGATTTACTCGGTGCGCGACATGATGAGCGATCCGCAATTTCTCGCCCGCGACATGTTCGAACAGCACCATTTCGCCGACGGCACGCCCGTCAAATTGCCCGCCATCAGCCCGAAACTGTCGGCCACGCCGGGCAAGACGCAGTGGCTGGGGCCGGCCCTGGGCCAGCACAACGACGAGGTGCTGGCGTCGCTCGGCTATGACGCTGCCGCCATCGCGCAACTGAAGGCCGATGGGGTGGTATAGGGCGGGTAGGTCGGGTAGGTCGGATTAGCGGCGTAGCCGCGTAATCCGACACCACCGCGCCACGTTACCAACACCACCACGTTATACCGACACCACCAGCCAAGCCAACAATGTTGTCGGCTTACGCGCTTCGCGCTAAGCCGACCTACGCAACTCACTGATACCTGTCATGCATCGAATTTTCCGTACCGCGCTTGTCCTGGCATCCAGCATTATCCTCCTCTCCGCCTGCGCCAGCTTCCCCCACGACGCGCCGATTGCTGGCCTGCGCCTGATCGGCGAGCAGCGCATCGCGCTTAAGTACGCGTTCGGGGGCACCACGGTGGGCGGCTTGTCGGGCATCGACTACGATGCGGCGAGCAATACTTGGGTGATGGAAAGCGATGATCGGTCGGAAATCAATCCGGCCCGCTTCTACCGCGCCAGCCTCAATTACGACAGCAAGGCGTTCTCTGGCGTGACCTTAAACAGCGTGCATTTCTTCACGCAGCCCGATGGCAGCCGCTACCCGAACCTGGCCCATGCAAAACTGGACCGGGGCGACCAGGTGCCCGACATCGAAACCATGCGCGTCGATCCGCAGGACGGCAGCCTGTGGTACGGCAGCGAAGGCAACCGCAAGGTGGGCTTGCATCCGTTTGTGCGCCATGCGGACCGCGATGGAAAATTCCTGGCCACCTTGCCCACGCCCGCCATGTTCAATGTCTCGAAGGAAGAAATCGGCTCGCGCAACAACATGACGTTTGAAGCGCTGTCGTTTGCCAGCGATGGCAAGAGCTTGTGGCTGGGCATGGAAGCTGCCCTGTACCAGGACGGCCCGCTGGCCACGCCCGACAACGGCTCCGTGGTGCGCATCACGCGCCTGGACCGCGCGGGCAAGGTGCTGGGCCAGTATGCGTATCCGATTGAGCCCGTGGCGTCGCGGCCCGCGCCGGGGCGCGAGGCGGACAATGGCGTGTCGGAAATCCTCGCCGTGAACGGCCATCAGGTGCTGGTGGTGGAGCGGGCCGGCGTGGCCAACGCGAACGGCCTGTACACGAATCACGTGCGCATCTACGAAATGGAGACGGATGGCGCCACCGATATCCAGGCCATCCCGGCCCTGGCGGGCGCGACTTATGTGCCGGCGCGCAAGCGATTGCTGCTGGACCTGGAAAAGACCGGCCTGCCCCGGGTTGACAATATCGAAGGCATCAGCTGGGGGCCGCGCCTGGAAAACGGCCGCCGCAGCCTGGTGGTGATTTCCGACGACAATTTCAATCCGCAGCAAGTCACGCAAATCCTTGCCTTCGAAGTGCTCTAGTTTCCAGACTGGCCAGTTGGCCCGCCTGCCTGGCCAGCATGGCCGTGATCGTGTCGTGCGGCGACGGGTGGCCTAAAAAGTATCCCTGGGCCATGTCGCAGCCGTATTCTTCCAGCATCAGCAGCTGCTCGTCCGTTTCCACGCCCTCGGCCACCACCACCATCTTCAAGCCGTGCGCCATGGCGATGATGGCGCGCGTGATGGCCGCGTTTTCCGTATCCTGCGGCAAGCCGGCGATAAAACTCTTGTCGATTTTCAAAGCCCGCACGTCGAAGCGCTTCAGATAATTCATCGACGAATAGCCTGTGCCGAAGTCGTCGATCGACAGGTACACGCCGATGCCGCGCAATTGCTCCAGGGTCACCATGGTGGCGCGCGCATCGTCCATCAGGGTTCCTTCCGTCAATTCCAGTTCCAGCAGGCGCGCATCGAGGCCCGTGTCGGCCAGGGCCGAGAGCACGATCTGCATCAGGTTTTCATCCTTGAATTGTTTGGCCGACAGGTTGACGGCCATGCGGATGGCGCGCCCGCCATGGCTTTGCCAGGCCTTGGCCTGGTTGCAGGCCGTGCGCAGCACCCATTCGCCGATGGGCACGATCAGTCCCGTCTCTTCGGCCAGCGGGATGAATTCCGTGGGCGAGATGATGCCCCGCTCCGGATGGCGCCACCGCACCAGCGCTTCCACGCCCACGATCTGCGTGCTGGGCACATCGATCTGCGGCTGGTACAGCAAATACAGTTCGTTGTTTTGCAACGCTTTCCTTAAGCCGACTTCCATCTTGACGTGGCTCATGATTTCCATCGTCAGCGAGGAGCTGTACAGCTTGGCGTTGTTCTTGCCGCAGTTCTTCGCGTGATACATGGCCGTGTCCGCATATTTCAACAGCGAGTTGCAGTCCTCGCCATCTTCCGGATACAGCGAGATGCCGATGCTGGCCGTGACGAAAATCTCGTGCCCCTCGATCATGAAGGGCCGGCGCATGGCTTCCTTGACCCGGTGCGCCACGTTCAGCGCGTCTTCCACCCGCTCCAGGTCGGGTATCAGGATCGTGAATTCGTCGCCGCCCAGGCGCGCCAGGTTGCTGCCGCCGGAGGACGCCTCGAACTCGTGTTCGGCGCGCAGCACCAGGTCGCTGGGGCGGATGGTTTCGCGCAGGCGCTCGGACACCACCTTGAGCAAATGGTCGCCCACGTCGTGGCCCAGGGTGTCGTTGATGCGCTTGAAGGCGTCCAGGTCCATGAACAGCACGGCAAATTTCTTGTCGTGCTCCTTCGAACGCAGCAGTTCCCGTTCCAGGGTTTCCAGGAAGGCCTGGCGGTTGGGGATGCCCGTCAGGCTGTCGCAATAGGCGAGGCGGCGGATCTGCTCTTCCGTGCGCTTGCGCTCGCTGATGTCGCGCACCAGGCCCAGCACCTCGTCGGCCCCCGTCGCCACCAGGCGCGCCTCGAAGTGGCGCGTGCTGTCCTCGTGCGTGAGCGTGTAGTCGACCGAGCCGATGTGCTGCGTGGCCAGCACGGCGTGCGCCTTGTCCAGCAGGCGCGCGGCGATTTCGGGCGGCAGCACGTCGCGGATATGGCTGCCCACGCAGTTGCTGATGGAAAAGCCGGCGCTGGCGTCGTGGCCCTGTTCGTAGTCGAGATAAAAGCCTTCGCGGTTGAGACGGAAGAAGGTATCGGGGATGGCGGCCAGCACGGCGCGGTTGTGCGCGTCGGCGATGCGCAGGCGGGCGATGGCGTCGCTGGCGCGCAGCACGTACAGCACGCGGTGCCCGAGGATGGGCCAGTTGATGGGTTTGGAAATGAAATCGGTGGCGCCCACCTCGTAGGCGCGCGTGACGGCTTCCAGTTCGTCGCCGCCCGTGACCATGATGACGGGCACCGTGCCGCCCACTTCCTGGTGGCGGATTTCGCGGCACACGGCAAAGCCGTCCATGGCCGGCATGTCGACGTCGAGCATGACGAGGTCCGGCCCGCTGTGCTTGTAGCTGGCCAGCGCCTGCACGCCATCTTCGGCCTCGATCACGTCCAGGCCCACTTGCGTGAGCATTTGCCGCATCAGCAAGCGCATCACGGGATCGTCGTCGGCCACCAGCACCAGGCCGCGGGGAGGGGAGAGGGGCGCTGTCATGTCAGTGTTCCTTCACGAGGATGGCGTTCAGCGATTCGCGTACGGTCAGGAAGGCTTGCTGCATCTGCAGCAGCAGGGGAGCCGCGCCCTCGGTGCTGCCGGCGCGGCCCAGTTTTTCCATCTCCTTGCACAGCTGCGCCAGGTCGTCGGCGCCCACGTTGGCGCTGCCCGACTTCAGGCTGTGCGCCACCTTGCGCAGCGCTTCTGCGTCCGCGCCGGCAATCGCTTCGCGCATGGCGCTCAACTGGCGCGGCGTCTCGCCGACGAAGGCCTGGATGACCCGTTCCAGCAGCGCATCGCCGTCGGCGTGCGACAGGGCGCGGATGTTTTCCAGCGCCTGCCGGTTCAGCGGCTGGACCGATGCCGTGGCGGCGGATGACGGCGTCACCTCGGGCGGCGGCCCGGGCGGCGCTTCCTGCGGCGCTTCTTGCGGCGTCTGCGGCGTCTGCGGCTCCGGCGCTTCGCTGTGGTGCACGGTGGCGGCGCGCGGCAGGGTGATCCAGCGCGCGATCGTGTGGCCCAGGTCCTGCTGCGTGAACGGTTTGCTCAGGTAATCGTCCATGCCGGCCGCCAGGCACGCTTCGCGGTCGCCCTGCAGCGCATTGGCCGTGATGGCGACGATGGGCAGCACGCGCGCGTGGCCGCACTGCTGTTCGTGGCGGCGGATTTCCGCCGTGGCGGCAAAGCCGTCCATCACGGGCATCTGGCAATCCATCAGGATCAGATCGAAATCCTCGGCCTGCGCCGCCTGCAGGGCTTCTTCGCCGTTGCGCGCGCAGACCACGTCCAGACCCAGGCTGTCGAGCATGGCCAGCGCCACTTCCACGTTGACGGGGTTATCTTCGGCCAGCAGCACGCGGCGGCGCTGGCGCCGGCCCACCTGCCGCGCCGCATGCGGCGGATGGATGCGCAGGCTATCGCTGGCGCGCGGCGGCGTGACGATGCAGTCGAACAGGTCGCATTCGCGGGCCGGCTTGATCAGCTGGAAGGCCACGCCCGCCTCGCGCCGCTGCACGGGGTCGGCCGCCGCCTGTTCCGTGCTCAGCAGCAGTAATTTGAGGTCGGCCAGCAGCGGGTCGCTCTTGATGGTGGCGGCCAGGGCCAGGCCGCTGGTGCGCGGCAATTCCATGTCGAGCAGCGCCACGCCATATGGCGTGCCCGCCTGGGCCGCCGCGCGCAGCTTGGTCAGGCAGTCGCTGGCCGTGCCGGCGCTGTCGCTGACGATGTGCCAGCTGGCCAGTTGCCGCTCCAGCACGGCGCGCGTGGCGGGTGTGTGGTCGACGATCAAGGCGCGTAACCCTCGCGTGGTTTTCAGGTTGAAGGAGGGGTCGTCGCTGTCGACTCGCCGCTTATCGAAATTTACTTCGAACCAGAAGATCGAGCCTTGCGTTAAAGCATTATCAACGCCGATAGTGCCGCCCATCAGTTCCACCAGCTGTTTCGAGATCGTCAACCCCAGGCCCGTGCCGCCGTGCTTGCGCGTGGTCGAGCCGTCCGCCTGCGAGAACGATTCGAAGATGCGCGTCTGCGCCTCGTTTGATACGCCGATGCCCGTGTCGTGTACCTCGAAGCGCAAGCCCACGCTGGGCGCGTCTTCGCTGCACACGGTCACTTTCACGGTGACCTTGCCCGTTTCCGTAAACTTGATGGCGTTGCCCAGCAGATTGACGATGATCTGGCGCAAACGGTTCGGGTCGCCGCAGATGGCGATCGGGATGTCGTAGGCGATGTCGAATTCCAGGCTGATATTCTTCGCTTCCGCCTGCGGCGCGAACACGTGTTCTATGTCGTCGAGCAATTCGCGGAAATTGAAGCGGATGTATTCCACGCTCAGCTTGCCCGCCTCGATCTTGGAAAAGTCGAGGATGTCGTTGATGATCACCAGCAGATTCTGCCCCGAGCGCTGCACCATGCTCGTGTAGTGGCGCTGCTGCGGGCTCAACGGGCTGGCCAGCAGCAATTCCGTCATGCCCAGCACGCCGTTCATCGGCGTGCGGATTTCATGGCTCATGGTGGCAAGAAACGCGCTCTTCGCCTGGCTGGCCGCCTCGGCCGCATCCTTGGCCTTTTCCAGCTGCGCCGTGCGCACGCCCACCTGGCGCTCGAGCTGGTCGCGGTAATTGGCCAGGGTGCTGTCGCGGCTGTCGATCTGCGCCAGCATGTCGTTGAAACTGTCGATCAGCACGCCAAGCTCGTCGCTGCGCTGGTGCGCGATGCGGTGGCTGTAGGTCTGGCTGCTCGATACTTTTTGCGCCGTATCGATCAGTTTGGTGATCGGTTCGGCGATCACGCTCTTGAAACGCCGCGCGAGGAACACGGCGATCAGGAAGGACAGCACGGTGGCGCCGCCGATGGCGCCCACGTGGC
The DNA here is from genome assembly GCF_058794735.1 of Janthinobacterium sp. GW823-FHT06H09. Lineage (NCBI taxonomy): Bacteria > Pseudomonadati > Pseudomonadota > Betaproteobacteria > Burkholderiales > Oxalobacteraceae > Janthinobacterium > Janthinobacterium sp. GW823-FHT06H09. The sequence continues at coordinate 44,221 of NZ_JBXAHC010000008.1, forward strand.
GGCCGATGTCGCGCCACATGTGGTTCAGGTCCGCCTCGATCAGCACGGCGCCGATGATCTGTTGCGGCTCGCCTGGCCGGTAGACGGGGCGGTACAAGCGCATGGCGGGCGCCAGGGTCGTGCCCGAGCCTTGCGTGACGGGCTGCACGGCCATGTCGGCCAGCAGGGCCGGGTCCATGTCTTCCGGCGCCGCCAGGCCGTCCGCATGCTGCGGCGCGCGGTACAGGGCAAACAGGCGCCCGCCCTTGTCGAACAGGGCCGCCTGGGCGACCTCGTCGCGCGCGGACAGTGCCGCCAGCACCTGTTCCGCCTGCGCCTGCGCCGGCTTGCCCAGCAGCATGGGCGCCGCGCTGGCCGCGCCGATCACGCCCGCCAGCGACAGCAGTTGCTTGCCTTCATCGTTCTTGTGGTTGAGCACGGAAGTCAGCGCAAACGCCACGAACACCAGCAGCAGCGCGCAGCCCGACGACAATACCGAAATCATGGTCAGCTTCTGGCTGATGCTGGAGCGTTGGAAATTGAACATGAATTCGCTGCTTCCCCGGTCGCCCGTTGACTGTTATTTAATTCCTATTGGAAAAATATAGACGCGAAGACACATCCCGATATTGATGTGGGTCTAATGGAGGAGAGGGGAGGGGAACTTATAAGAGATGAAACAACGGAGGGCAGCACGTAGGTCGGATTAGCGCGGCAAAGCCGCGCGTAATCCGACACCACCACCGGCCGCGCCAACGATGTTGTCGGATTACGCTCTACGAGCTAATCCGACCTACGCAACTGACCCCGGTATTTGCTTTTGGGGATGCAATTAAACCCCTGAAAGGCCGGGGTCAGACCCCGGAGGGGGAATGTGTCCCAATGGGGCACATGCCGATCCCGAAGGGACTGACCATACTATTAACAACAACCTCCACGTTTTCCCGCCCCGCCGTAACGGGCTTCCTGCCGCTCGCGGAAAAACTCTTCATACGTCATCATCGGCTCGCCGGGATGGGTCACTTCCCGGTGCGCCACATAGGTGTCGTACTCGGGCAAGCCGCACATGAGCCGCATGCTTTGCCCCAGATACCGTCCAGCCTTGATGATTTCATCGATCATCATTGCACCGTGGGCATGGCCTGGAACGGCGTTTCCTTGGTGCTCGGTTTGCTGTCGGCGCGCGCCTTCATGATGGTGCGGATGCCGAAGAACAGCACGCTGACGACGACCACCACGAAGAAGGCGGCCAGGCCGGCGTCGAGGTAGTCGTTGAAGATGATCTGGCGCATCTGCGCCACCGACTTGGCCGGCGCCAGCAGCGTGCCTTCATCGAGGGCCGCCGAATATTTCTTCGCATGCGCGAGGAAACCGACGCGCGGGTTGGCGTCGAAGATCTTTTGCCAGCCCGCCGTCAAGGTGCACAGCAGCAGCCAGATGGTTGGCGTGATGGTGACCCACGCGTACTGGCCACGCTTCATCTTGAACAGCACGCAAGTGCCGAGGATCAGTGCAATCGCCGCCAGCATCTGGTTGGCGATGCCGAACAGCGGCCACAGGGTGTTGATGCCGCCCAATGGATCGACCACGCCCTGGTACAGGAAGTAGCCCCAGGCCGCCACGCACAGGCCCGTGGCCAGCAGGTTGGCGATGACGTTTTCCGTCTGTTTCAGCGCTGGCACGAAGCTGCCCAGCAAGTCTTGCAGCATGAAGCGGCCCGCGCGCGTGCCCGCATCGACGGCCGTCAGGATGAACAGCGCCTCGAACAGGATGGCGAAGTGGTACCAGAAGGCCATCATGGCCTTGCCGCCGATGGCGCCGGACAGGATCTGCGCCATGCCCACGGCCAGGGTCGGTGCGCCACCCGCGCGTGAAATGATGCTGTGCTCGCCAACGTCTTTGGCCGTTTGCGTCAGCATCTCCGGCGTCACATAAAAGCCCCACTGCGAAATCGCCTGGGCGGCGGACTCCGCCGTGGTGCCGATCAGGGCGGCCGGGCTGTTCATGGCGAAATAGATGCCCGGCTCGATGGTCGAGGCGGCTACCAGGGCCATGATGGCCACGAACGATTCCATCAGCATGGCGCCATAGCCGATGAAGCGGGCGTGGCTTTCGTTTTCAATCATCTTCGGCGTGGTGCCCGAGGAAATCAGCGCGTGGAAGCCGGAAACGGCGCCGCAGGCGATCGTGATGAACAGGAAGGGGAACAGATTGCCCGACCAGACGGGGCCGGAGCCGTCGATGAACTTGGTCATGGCCGGCATTTTCAGGTAAGGCGCGACGACGATGATGCCGATGGCCAGGCCCAGAATCGTGCCGATTTTCAGGAAAGTCGACAGGTAGTCGCGCGGCGCCAGCAGCAGCCACACGGGCAGGACGGAAGCGATGAAGCCGTAGCCGATCAGCATCCACGTCAGTTCCGTGCCCGTGAACGTGAACATCGGGCCGAGAACGGCATGTTCCTGCACGTATTGGCCGCCGATGATGGCCAGCATCAGCAAGACAAAGCCGATGATGGAGATTTCGCCGATGCGGCCCACGCGGATGAAGCGCGAATACACGCCCATGAACAGGGCGATGGGAATCGTCGCCATCACGGTGAAGCTGCCCCAAGGCGAGCCCGTCAACGCCTTGACGACGATCAGTGCCAGCACGGCCAGGATGATGACCATGATCATGAAGCAGCCGAGCAGAGCGATCATGCCGGGAATTTCGCCCAGTTCAGCCTTGATCAGGTCGCCCAAGGAACGGCCATCGCGGCGCATGGAAATGAACAGCACGATGAAATCCTGCACGGCGCCCGCAAACACGACGCCCGCCAAAATCCACAGCATGCCGGGCAGATAGCCCATCTGCGCGGCCAGCACGGGCCCGACCAGGGGGCCGGCGCCGGCAATCGCCGCGAAATGGTGGCCGAACAGCACATATTTGTTGGTCGGCACGTGGTCGAGGCCATCGTTGTGCTTGAACGCGGGCGTCATGCGGCGTGCATCGAGGCCCAGCACCTTGTCGGCGATGAACAGGCTGTAGAAACGGTAGGCGATCAGATAGACGCAGACGGCGGCGATGACGATCCAGATCGCGCTGATCGGTTCGCCACGTTGCAGGGCGACAACGCCCAGGGACCCGGCGCCTGCCAGCGCAAGCGCTGCCCAGCCGAGTTGTTTGAAAATGCGGTTCATGCTTCCTCCAGAGATTGACGGGCGCTGTGCCGTGCGATGATGTGTGCTGCCGAGCCTGGTCGTCGCCAGTTTGGATGTTACTTTTGGTGTATCTGCAGCTTATGGCGAGTATTCAGGAATCGTATAATTGCCGCAAGCGCAGCACTACGCAGTAACGCTCAGTATTACTACGCAGACCGATTGCCGCGCCGCGACGTAAAATCACCCATTCCCACCAGCATCGACGCCGCCGGAGCGCGCAAGGCCATGAAACTCAGACAGAAAGTCATCTTCCTGGCCCTCACGCCGCTCATCCTCGCCCTGTGCGCCATTGCGTTTGCCGTGCGGCACCAGGCGATCACCCTGGCCGAGCAGCAGCGCGCCACCATCCAGCAAGCGTATCTGGCCAGCAAGGAAGCCGAGCTCAAGCATTACGTGACCCTGGCCAGCCATTCCATCGCCTCGTTATATGGTTCTGGCCGCAAGGATGACGCCACGCAAGAGGAGGCCAAGCGCATCCTGTCCGCCCTCAGCTATGGCGACGACGGCTATTTCTTCATCTACGATTTGCAGGGCAAGTCGCTGATGCATCCGCGCCAGCCCGAGCTGGTGGGGCAGAATCTATGGGAGCTGCGCGACGCCGAGGGCAATCTGACCATCCAGCGCCTGATGCAGCGGGCGAAGAGCGGCGGCGGTTTCGAGCGCTACAACTGGATCAAGCCGTCGACCAACAAGTCCGCGCCCAAGCTCGGTTATGTGATCCTGATGCCGGAATGGGGCTGGATGATGGGGACCGGTATTTATATGGACGACGTGGACCAGGCGCTGGCCAAGGTCGACGCCCAGCAGTCGCGCAATATCCGCTCGACCATGGAGTTGATCGCCGCCATCGCCATTCTCGGCTCCCTGCTGGTGGCTGCCTGCGGCCTCGTGCTGAACCTGCGCGAACTGCGCGTGGCCGATGCCAAGCTGAAAGTGCTGGCGCAGCGCGTGGTCGAATCGCAGGAAGAAGAGCGGGCGCGGCTGTCGCGCGACTTGCATGACGGCATCAGCCAGTGGCTGGTGTCGATCAAGCTGCAGATCGAGGCGGGCATCGCGCGTCTGGCCGGCAATGCGGAACAGAAAGACAAGGCGCCGGCCACGTTCGAGCGGGCCGCCGAGCAGCTGAACAAGGTGCTGGGCGAGGTGCGGCGCATTTCGCACAACCTGCGCCCGGCCATCCTCGACGACCTGGGCCTGGCCGCCGCGCTCGACCACCTGGTGCATGAATTTAACGACAGCAGCAGCGCGCAAGCCAGTTTCACGGCCAGTCCGGCGGCGGCGGGCGAGGGCTTGCCCGACATGGTGAATACCGTGCTGTTCCGTATCGCTCAGGAAGCGCTGACCAATTGCGAGCGCCATGCCCACGCCCGCGGCGTGGAAGTGAGCCTGCGCGAGGCGGGCAAGGCCGTGGAATTGCGCATCCAGGATAACGGCGGCGGCTTCGACTTTGACGGCATCGCCCTGCATCCGCAGCGCGGCATCGGCCTGCGCAACATGACGGAACGCATGGAAGCCATCGGCGGCAGCCTGCATATCACCTCGTCCCCGGCCGGCACCGTGGTGCTGGCGCGGCTCGCCCTTTCATCCACCCACTAAGAACAGATACGCAACCATGACCGAGAAGATCAACATCCTGCTGGTGGACGACCACCCCCTCGTGCGCGACGGCTTGCGCGCGCGCCTGGAAGCGGTGGCGCATTTCGACGTGGTGGCCGAGGCGGGCGGCGCCGACGAAGCGCTGGCCCAGGCGCGCGCACACCAGGTGGACCTCGTGTTGATGGATATTAATATGCGCGGCACGAACGGCATCGAGGCGACGGCGCAGTTCAAGCAGGCGTTTCCGCAGATTGCCGTGCTGATCCTGTCCATGCACGACAAGCTCGAATACGTGTCGCAAGCCATCGCCGCGGGCGCGCGCGGCTATGTACTCAAAGATGCCCCAGGGAAAGATATCGTGTTTGCCATCGAGACGGTGATGTCCGGCGGCATTTATTACAGTGCGGCGCTGGCGCGGCAGCTGTCGCGCCCGCAAGTCCACGATTCCTTCCTCACCACGCGCGAGCAGCAAGTGCTGCAGCACATCGCGGCGGGCCAGTCGAACAAGCAGATCGCCCGCGTGCTGGACCTGAGCGTGCGCACGGTGGAGACGCACCGGCTGAACATCAAGCGCAAGCTCGGCATCGAAGGGCAGGCCGAATTGATCAAATATGCGGTCGAGCATGCACAGGGCGGCAGCGCCTGAGAAGGCGCGCGCGGCGGCACCCGCATGCCAGGCGGGTCTCGCGGGGGAATGTTCTTTTTGAATATTTATTGCCAAAATTAAACTGTTTCATGGGTGAGATTCGGATAGAATGAATCTCGCTGTCGAAATGGCATCCCTGTCGGGCCAGGGTTGCCAATGCTGGTCAGTTTATTTACTATGGCGCCCTACCCACACTGAGATACCGATGTCAGCGTCTGAATCAAACCTGTTTCCGTTGGTGGGATTACAAGCAGTAGCCAATGCTCATAACGAGTGGGTCGCTGTTACCCTGCATGTACCGCAGGCCTCGACGGCGTCGCTGCTGGCGGCGCTGGCCGCCGCCGATGCGTATGCCTTCCTGGCGCCGCTCGACTGCATCATTCCCCTGGCCGACCCGCATGGCGTGGACGAGGCCGTGCTGGCGCAACTGGCGCCGCAACGCACCATCTTCCGTTTGCCTGCCCATCTTGCCGACGACAAAGCGCTGCAGAAAAAATGCCGGCAATGGCGCGACGCCGGCTACCGCATCCTGCTCGATGGCGCCGAGGCCAGTCCTGTGGTGGTGGCGCAGGTCGACGCGCGCGCGCTGAGTTTTGACGCGGCCGGCGCACGCCCGGCCCTGCATCAGCTGCTGCCCTTGCCGGGGCCGCACCTGGCCTACAACATCGCCGACGCGGGGCAGATTGCCGAATTGCAAGAACTCGGCGTGAGCTGGTTTGCCGGCGATTACGCCCTGCAGCATGCGCGCCAGCAAAGCGAGCCGGAAGACGCCACGTCGCGCCGCCGCGTGCTGGCGCTGCTGGGCCTGCTGGCCCGCGATGCCGACGCGCACGAGCTGGAAGTGCCGCTCAAGCAAGACCCATCGCTCAGCTATCATCTATTAAAACTGGTCAATTCCGCCGCCTTCGGTTTCACGGCGCCGATTAGCAGCTTCAGCCAGGCCATCACCCTGCTGGGCCGGCGCCAGCTGCAGCGCTGGCTGCAACTGCTGCTGTATGCGCGCCAGCAAGACGATGGCAAGATCCACGCGCTGCTGCCGCTGGCGGCCGTGCGCGCGGCGCAGATGGAAGCGCTGTGCCAGCTGCGCGGCGGCGACCGCGACGCGCAAGACCTGGCCTTCATGGCAGGCGTGTTTTCCCTGCTCGACGTCCTGCTGGGCATGCCGATGGAAGACATCATCGCCACCCTGAACCTGGCGCCCGAAGTGAGCACGGCCTTGCTCGAGCGTAATGGCGAGCTGGGCACCTTGCTGGCGCTGGTCGAAAGCGCCACGCCGCCGCCCGACGGCTTGCGCCGCGCCGGCATCGATGGAGAAACCTATTGGCGCAGCCTGCTGCAGGCCTACCAATGGGCCATCCAGGTCAGCCGGAACCTCTAGCATGACCCTGTTTCCGGTGTCGGATTTCCTCGCTGACAGCGCCGCCCTGTGCGACGCCGTCGTGCGTTTGCGCGGCTCCGCGCTGGTAGCTGAGCTGGGCCGTATCGCCAGCACCGTGATGGCCAGCCCGCATGGCCAGTTCCTGCCCGCGGCCAGTACGGACGCCGCTGCGCCAGCCGTGCCGTTTCCCCGCGATACGCCCGCCTTGTTGCAGGAAGTCAGCTTCGACGGCCATTGCTTCGGCCATTACAGCGTGGCCGGCCGCCCGCTGTATAACGATGCCGACCGCCGCCACCTGGCCAGCCTGGCATCGTTGACAGCCGGCGTCTTGCAGGTGCATTCGCTGGCGCAACGCTCGACCCATGCCTACGCGCAAGTCGAAGCCTTGCTGGCGCAGCAGACGCAAATCCTCGACCAGTTGCACGAATCCGTGCTGACGATGGACTTGACGGGCTACATCACCAGCTGGAACAAGGGCGCCGAACGCCTGTTCGGCTACACCTCGGTGGAAGCCGTGGGGCGCAACATCCTGTTCCTGTACGACGACGAAGACACGGGTTTCCACGATGCCTTCCTGGAGCAGGGAGGGCGCCTGATGGAGGTGCGCCGGCGAAAGAAGTCGGGCGAGGTCTTCTGGGCCAGCCTGTCCTTGTCGCCGCTGCAAGACCTGGACGACAAGCCCATCGGACTCATCGCCTACCTGACGGACATCACGGAACGCAAGCTGGCCGAAGAGCGGCTGCACCACCTGGCCTACTACGACCCGCTGACCAGCCTGCCCAACCGTACCTTGCTGGCCAAACTGGTCGACCAGGCTCTCAGCGTGGCGCAGCGCAGCAAGATGCTCGGTTGCGTGCTGTTCATCGACCTGAACCGTTTTAAGCTGATCAACGACACCCTGGGCCGGCGCATCGGCGACGAACTGCTGCGCCAGGTCTCCTTGCGTTTCCGCCAGGTATTGCGCGACCAGGACCTGGTGGCCCGCCTGGGCGGCGACGAGTTCGCCGTCGGCCTGTTCGACATCGGCCAGCATTTCGAAGCGAGCATGGTGGCGCAAAAGCTCCTCGCCTCGCTGGTGGAGCCGTTCCTGATCGAGGACCACGACCTGCGCGTGGGCGCCAGCATCGGCATCAGCGTGTATCCGCAGGACGGGCAGGATGCGGAAACCCTGCTGCGCCTGGCCGACATCGCCATGTACCGCGCCAAGCAGGACAGCGGTGGCGAAGCGGAAAGCGTGGCCTTCTACAGCCAGGATATGAACCAGGGCATGCAGGCGCGCATGCGCCTGGAAACGGGCTTGCGCCAGGCCCTGTCGGAGCAGCAACTGCTGCTGCACTACCAGCCGAAGTATGCGCTCGGCAGCGGGCGCATCATCGGCGCCGAAGCACTGGTGCGCTGGCATCACCCGCAGCACGGCATGATCCCGCCCGCCGAATTCATCCCCCTGGCCGAATCGACGGGCCTGGTGGTGCAGGTGGGCGAATGGGTCTTGGAAGCGGCCTGCGCCCAGGCGCAAGCATGGAAGCTGGCTGGCCTGCCGCCGATCCGCCTGGCCGTCAACGTTTCCGCGCGCGAATTCACGGCAGCCTTGCCCGCCAGGGTGGCGGCGACCCTGGCCCGCTACGGCCTGGAAGCGGCCTGGCTGGAACTGGAAATCACGGAAAGCACCCTGATGCACAACATCGAGAGGGTCATCGCCATCATGGACCGCATCACGGCTCTGGGCGTGGCCCTGTCGCTGGACGACTTCGGCACCGGCTATTCGAGCCTGTCCTATTTGAAGCGCTTCCCCATCGATACCCTGAAAATCGACCGTTCGTTCACCACCGGCATCCCCACCGACGCCAGCGACTGCGCCATCGCCAGCACCATCATCAGCATCGCCCAGCAGCTGCACCACAAGGTGATCGCGGAAGGCGTGGAGACGGCCGAGCAGCTGGCCTTCCTGAAGAGTTCCGGCTGCGACGAAGTACAAGGCTACCTGTTCTCGCGCCCGCTGCCTGCGAGAGAGTTCGAGCGGGCGCTGCGGGAAAACTGGGGCGTGTAGGTGCCTGCCCCAGCCCTTGCCGTTGGGGGAGTAAGGCCACGACAGTACTAGCCATTGGTAAGCCAGTGACCTTTATGTATAATGCTGCCATCTGGAAGCGTGGCCGAGTGGTTGAAGGCACTAGTCTTGAAAACTAGCGACGGGTTAAACTGTTCGTGAGTTCGAATCTCACCGCTTCCGCCAGGAAATAAAGAAACCGCCTTCGGGCGGTTTTTTATTGCCTGGCGGAAGCGAGCAGGGCGCCTTCGCGCCCTGCGTGTGAGATTCGAAGGGCTGGGCCTACCGGCCCAGCCCGCCCCGAATCCTCCAACCGCTGCCGCTGCGCGGCAGCTTCGCGCGCCGAGGGCGCGCGTTCGTGGTTCCAATCAT
>NZ_JBXAHC010000008.1:53537-358994 GCF_058794735.1 Janthinobacterium sp. GW823-FHT06H09
GCTTTTCGACTGAGCCAGCTTTCACAGAACCCGACGCATCAGTCCGTGTCTGAATTACGGACCTGACCCTCGTGTCCCGTTCGTGGTTCCAATCAGCTTTTCGACTGAGCCAGCTTTCACAGAACCCGACGCATCAGTCCGTGTCTGAATTACGGACCTGACCCTCGTGTCCTACGAATCCTCCAACCGCTGCCGCTGCGCGGCAGCCCCGCGCGCAGCAGGCGCGCATTCGTGGTTCTAATTAGGTTTTCGACTGAGCAAGCTTTCACAGAACCCGACGCATCAGTCCGTGTCTGAATGGCGGACCTGACCCTCGCGCCCCCAACGCTTCCACAACCCGAACGATGAAAAGCGCATGGTGGTTATCCTGGACCCTGACCAGTGCTTAGAGCAGAAGCTACCCCAAGGTAACATGGGGTAGTTTTGTCTATTAACTTATGCTTGTAATTTCCACAATGGGTGAGCAGTAAGATTGTTGGTGGTAATGTAATTTTGCAACTTTGCTCGGAATGTGTCGCTGCATGAGGTAAACACGTCTTTGTCCCGCTTTAAAACTCGGCAGTAAACATCGATCAAAAGCTTGTATTCCGATGTTTCAGGCGCTGACAGTATTTCGAGGATTCTATCGACTTTTCCCCCGCTGAGACTTTCGCCGTAGAACTCGCCCTCAAAGTGAGGGAACTGAGTGAAGACGATTCCCGCCCCCTCCTTCGCCGCAGCCTCACGAATCGAGGTGTTCATAGTCCAAGTTCCGCTCTTCACTGGTTTTTCCTGCTTCATAATCTTCGGAGTATCGGAATCGTGAATTACAATATATCTAGTTTTAAATTGATTGAGGATTTTTGCAAATAATTCTATATTTGCTTTTCCCATGCAGTCGATGACGTGGACATCTATTCCTAATAAATTAGCACAATGCTTGACCACGAGGTGCTCGGTTGGCCCTTCGACCAGTACAATGTTGTCGTAAAAGAAAAACTCGTTCACTACTGGATTGCATGCACGAATCATCTGAAGACGAGCACGCTCGGTTCCATCAAAAGATATTTTATCGGTTGAAATAAAACGCTCAGAGTTTTCGTCTGGATCAACTCTGATAATGGTTGTATGGCTTTTAGATAAATCGATAAAAACTGGTGAATGCGTGGTTGCTATGACTTGCCACTCTGGATTATTTAGCGCGAAGCTGTAAAGTGCCTCTCTTGCCCCGCGCACGGTTGGTGGATGTAGGAATGCTTCTGGCTCGTCAATTAGCAGAATGCGTGTTGCCTCGGAGTCGCTCTTTTTTTCTTGATATTGCTTACCTGGGACATAACAGCTAGCGCTGACCAAAGCAGCGCACGTTGTAACCCCGTTCCCTGATGTATTAGTGGAATTGCTGTCTCATTCGCAGTGCCAATACGGAGGAAAGATTCAGCTCCTACTATTTTTTCATCGATTGAGTCCTTCGATTTTGGAACGAGTTCGATAGTCGTGCCCGGGAAAACTTCAGCTACATTTGCCGTTATCTTATTCGATAGCTCGGTCATTGCCTCGCGAGTCTCGTCCATTAGTTTGCTTGCCAGTATCTCGATCTGATTAATCACTTCTTTAGCATGGGAAGAATCTTCTTTGAGCCGGGCTTTTACATGCTCTTTCAGCATGCTTACCACTTTTGTCTGAGTTGTTTCAGTTGAATCGGTTGGCCTGATGCGAATCGGCTTTGGAATTCGACTTTGAATTAATGAATCGAAACCTCCGACGCCGCCATCTTCGAAGTTCCGAGTAGTCGGATTGAATGACTGCTTCTGCCCCGGTTTGTCTGGAGTGGCCCATATCCAGCGAACTTTGATGCAGCGGCCAAATTCATCATCATCATGGGTCCACTTGGCTGAAATAACACTTTCATCCTCAGCAGTAACGTTGCAGAAAATTCCAGTTATTTCGACTTGATTCTTGGCATCCTCATTATGGAAATGGCTCAGAGATAGTTCTTTCCCGGCAGATGCAAATGCCTCATAAGCGTCAAGGACTGTGGACTTGCCAACATTGTTGCGTCCTACTAAGACAACTATCTCATCTATTCGGATGTTGCAGCCTGCGGGACCAATGCGTTTGAAGTTTCTTATACGTAAGCTTGTCAGTTTCATGATGTGAGTCCCTAGTTATGTTGTTAGCCGACACTTGGCACTCAACTATAGGGTTTGCTTTGTGATTAAAACTCACACTTTGTAACTGGTGGTCAATTAATCATGCCAGGGGTCAAGTTTCATAGACATTTTTTTGCATATATAGGCAGTTCCCGCGATGGCCGAGCTAGGAGGTGGTCGGCTTGCCACAGTGCACGATAGAGTGCATGCCCAGTTTTACTGGGTTGAACGTTGACGTTACTCGCTGGGGATCTTTTTAGAGACTATTGATGGCTTTACAGAGAGAGTGGAGGAAAAGTGACGTCATCTCATAAGTAACGATGCCCGCAGTACCCCGCGCATTCTTGATTGTACGAGTTCACGTCCTACCCCGGCCAATTTGTACCAAGCATTACTTGTAGGTATGTTGGTAGGTACAGTTGCTAGTTCTCTCTTTCAATAGCTCATAGAACCTAGTTATTTGCCTTACACCGCTTCCGTCAGGAAATAAGAAACCGCCTTCTGAACTGAGACCGCTCTCACAGCACGCCACGCCTAAGCCCGTGTCTGAATGCCAGACCAGACTCCAGTGCATTTCATGGCAATTCCAACAACACCACCCCACCAGCATGGTATATAACGAATACATGTCACGGCATGTGTGACGCACAGAACCGGCGAGCGTTGTGCTCGCCCGGAAACCTCATAAGGAGACCGCTATGCCAAAATACGTTATTGAGCGTGATATTCCCGGGGCCGGGAAGTTGTCTGAGCAAGAACTTCAAGCCATTTCGCGGAAGTCCTGCAGTGTCTTAAACAAGATGGGACCACAAATTCAATGGCTGCAAAGCTATGTTACTGGCGATAAAATCTATTGTGTTTACATCGCTGAAAATGAAGCGCAGGTTCGCGAACATGCCCAGCAAGGTGGCTTTCCTGCAAACCGTGTGTCGGAAGTCATCTCAGTCATTGATCCGACTACGGCAGAGTAGTGCCGCCGCCAATGTACTTGTGTCTCGTCCCTGGCAGAGATGACTCGGGCAGGGACGAGTTGTGCGTTACATGACCGTTTGGGAAGACGTTGACCGAGCGGCATGGGGCGAGAGTAACCATCAGTCCGCATCATCACTGTATCGAGCTTCTGACGAGTCGGCCTGCGTAGCTTTTGCGCCGAGCCGGCTTCTACGACGCCCAACGCATCCGTTCGTGTCCAAATGACGGAACTGCCCGTCGCGTTGGGGAATCTCAGGAGTTTGCCGGAATACCTGCGGCGCGTTGTGGCCTCTTGTCGACCGGCACAAATACTTCCCATTTATGTTGTATTGTCGGCTTTACGGTCCTGGCGCAACTCACAGCAACATTCGGTCCAGAAAGGCCATGGCTCTTCGGCACCCATGCCACATGCAAAGGTAGCGCGCATTTCGTCACCAGAATCTTCCGGTTCGGCTCCAATACCTGCCACCGTGTGCCGTTTTTGACATTTTCTGCTGCCATGAACTTGACTGCGGCCTCCCTGATCTCAAACAAGCCATGTATGTCACCGCGGGTTCTATCTTCGTCAAGCGTGGCAGCGATTGCCGAGGCGATGCCAGCGACAAGAAAAAGAGCGCCGGCGAGGGCGGCGCACATGCGTTGATTCCATCGTAACGGTAGCTGCATCTTTACACTCCTTGCCGAGGCTGTTTGATATCCCCCACCATGACGAATTCATGCCACTTCATCGCGTCTGAACACGAATTGTTGACGCTGAATGCCTTGCGTGACGAAGTCCGCATCGGGCGGGATTGTTTCCCAGAAAAAAACATGCTTAAAAATGGGGATTTTGTTGAATTTTTTCGAACGAAATATCCATCTGTTTTTCGTGAAATCGCTGTAACGGTCGCCCTTGAACTGTTTATGTACAGTTGTAAAAGGAAGCAACTTTTCCGCAATATCCGGGAAAGAATAATCTGGGTGGTTATCCTTGAATTTCTCGAAAATTCCAAATTGATCTCTGCAGATGACTTGAATGGCCGTTTCTGGCATGCGATAGCGCGGGGACCACAGGACATTCCAGCCTGATTCGATTTCATTGATGAATTTTACCAGGCGCGGCGTCATGATATAGGCGTCCGACTCGATATGGATGATTTTATCCACGCCTAATTCATTGGCCACCTTGACCGAGTGCAGAAAACTGCGCCACCAGCCAGGGTAGTCAGCCCCGCTTTGCCTTCCCAGGTTGTTGTCGAAGCGAATGATGAGATTTTTATCGTCATTCGAAGCCAGAGGGGCGCTATGGGAAACTGTCTTGATAATGTCGGCAGGCGGAAGAAATGGCGACCCATCGTCAATCATTATCTTCTTTACTGCATCGATTGGAATGTCTTTATAGTAATCGAGCCACCGTTGATACCGGCTTTCCCATGATGGTGCATCTTTTATAAAGCTGGTGCAGAATATAATGGCTTTCATTTGCTAAACACATTCCTTGTGTCGGAAAATACAGGTTATTCACGGATTATTAAAATTTTCAACTATTTTAGCAGATCGGAGGCGGTTTAATCACTGAACGGGCATGCCGGCGATGTGGCCGCTGGCAGCATGGCGCCTCTGGCGCGCACTCCTGGCGCCCCGTCACCGATGCCGTATGGTCCACATGCCGCGATCATCGCTGCTTATACTAGGTGCATGGCAGAGGTTTCCCATGCGCCATCTCCTTACACCCGTGAACCAATGAAAAACACCACTGTCGAATATCGTCATAACTTTCCTCTTGATCCGCTGGACGTTGTTCGCGTCTTCGATCAGTCCGGCATCAAGCGGCCCACCAGCAACCTCCCGCGAATCGCGCGCATGTTTGCCGCGCCTTGTCTGGTGCTGTCGGCATGGGTGGATGGCCAGCTTGTGGGGCTGGCCCGGTCGCTGACCGACCATGCGTATTGCTGTTATCTGTCGGATCTGGCGGTAGACAAGCAATACCAGGGCCTGGGTATCGGCAAAGCGCTTGTCCAGCGCACCCAGGCCGTCATCGGCGACGAAGTGTCCCTGATATTGCTTTCCGCCCCTGATGCCATGTCCTACTATCCGACGCTCGGTTTTGAGCCTGCCGCCAATGCTTTTATCATTCAGCGCAAACATTAAGTGAGCGCTTCCAGGAACGCTTGTGCCCTTATGAAACCCGTCTACACTCTCGCCGAAGCCTTGGCGCAAGACCCCGCTCGCGTGGCCAAGACCCAGGCTCTTACCCTCGACAGCTCCCGGCCCCACATGGGCCTGAAAGGCAGGCACGGCCTGTTCGCCTCCGTAGCATGGTGGGAAAGCATCAAAGCCGGCCGCATCCAGACGCAAACGTTGACGGGCTGTATCGAGCGCACGTATTTCGCGGGCCAGGATAGCCGACGCGGCGATCAAGTCAACAGCTTCACTTTGCGTCTGACCGATGGCTCGACAGTCGACGAGAGCATCTACACGCATCGGAAGCAGGACATCAAGCTGTTCGTGCCCGGCGCCACGGTGACGATGGTGTATGCGCTGGACGAGATGAAGGCGCAGGCGGCTGACGGTGGTGCCTGCTACGCGCGGATCGTGCTGGAAGTGTCCGTTTCTGCGTCATAAGGCGCTTATATCCACTTGATACCGCTGCCATAAGCCTCCTGTTCTCTGTCAACAACATCCCTCCAGGTTTGCATTAAATTAAGGGTATTTGATGATGATGATGATGGAGGCGAGATGAACGACGAACTCAGTGGTGAGAAATGGGGGCGAAAATTTCCAGGCAGCACCAACACCAGGGATTTGTCAGGAAATTTTCGTTTGGCAGTAGAAGATTTTCTATATGCAATGAAAGAGGCGGGGATCAGGGTTGCAATCAATGCCACCTACAGACCGCCGCAGCGCTCCTACCTGATGCATTATGCGTGGAGAATCGCAAGAAAACAGCTTGATCCCCAACACATCCCGAAAATGGCGGGTGTGCATATAGAATGGGATCACGGCGAAATTGACGCATCTGTCAAGGCTGCAAAGGCAATGTTGATTGTCTTGCAGATTAATCATTTACCCATCAAACCCGCACTGCGCTCGCAACACAATTCTGGTCTGGCGATTGATATGGATTTGCTGTGGAGCGGAACGGTTGAGGTGAAAGATGCGAGCGGCAATCTGGTGAGGATTGCCACTTTGCCTAGGACGGGCATGAACAGGCAACTTATTGCGGTCGCTGCAACATATGGGGTAAAGAAATACAGCGGGCCTGGAAGCGACCGGCCACACTGGTCCAATAATGGCTATTAAAGGAAAGTCATGCGAAAATTTCTTCTGATAGTGCCTATTTGCTTTGTTCTTCCTTTTGCCTTTTCAGCCGAGCCACTCCCTAAGGATGTCAGCAGATTTATCTATAACGCCGAAGCATGTGAGCACCTGGCGGGAGAATTTGATGGAGAGCTACCTAAGCGGCAGCAGGATGATCTCCTCAAGAACATACATCAATACTGCAAGG
Organism: Janthinobacterium sp. GW823-FHT06H09; assembly: GCF_058794735.1. NCBI lineage: Bacteria > Pseudomonadati > Pseudomonadota > Betaproteobacteria > Burkholderiales > Oxalobacteraceae > Janthinobacterium > Janthinobacterium sp. GW823-FHT06H09. Next base: position 60,126 of record NZ_JBXAHC010000008.1, read on the forward strand.
TGGCGCAAAATCAGCTGAGAGTTCTTGAGGTGAAATATAAAGGCAATGCCAAAATAATGAAGGTCATCAAGAGTCATGCCAATGATGCGGTAAGCAGTTATGAGGGGGAATGACATACGCTGGTCTTCTGGGGGCACGCAGGGTGCAAGCTGCCGCCGCAGTAATCTTCGCAAAATTGACTTAAGCAAATTCCCAACCGAAATTCGTTTGACCGTCCTCCGCGCCAGGTCTAGAGTCGTCAACGAGACCTCAACCGACCCCATCGCCCCCATGGCCAAGCCCTTTCCCTTGAACCCCAAGAACCCCGAACGCATCTGCTGGGGTTGCGACAAGTATTGTCCGCCGGACGCCATGCGCTGCGGTAATGGTTCCGAGCGCACGCAGCATCCCATCGAGCTGTTTGGCGAAGGCTGGAATGACTGGGGGCTGGCGGCGGCCGACAAGGAAGAGGATACGAAGACGCCTTGAGCCGGCGGTGGCCAGGCGGCACACTGCTTGTCAGCGGCTGAAACCTGGCGGAAGCCGTCGATTCCGGGCTTGGTGCATGGGCTGACCTTCGGCATTCCCCATCTGAAACTAAAAAGGGCTGAGGCCTGTGCAAGACAGGACTCAGCCCTTGGCTATTGGCGCACCATCACGCCGGCAGCAGAGGATTACATGAAGTGGTAGTTGGCGCTGATGCGGAAGTAGCGGCCTTGACCATTGTGCAACTGCGGATTGAAGCCTTCCACTGGGTAACGTGGATCATATGGCGCCTTGATATCAAACAGGTTCTTGATATTGAACGACAGGGTCAGATCCTTGAAGCCCGTGTAGGAGTACGCCATATTGGTCGTCGTCCAGCTCTTCACGTCGCAGCTGCTGATGTAGTTGCTGTACTTCGGCAAACCACTGAGCCCATATGCCGACTTCGGCTGACCTACGCCGTACTGGCAGTATGGTTTCTCGTAGACCACATTGTTGTCGCTACGGCGCAGCAACGATACGGGACCGACGAAATCTACCGATGTCGTCAGCGAGTGGTCGCCACGGGTCCAGTTGACCGACAGGTTGCCGCGGTTCTTGGGATTGTCGCCGACCGAAGTAGCATAGTCGGACAGGCCGCCGTTCGCACCGGAGGTATCGGTTGCCACTTCGCCCGGACGTTCCGCGCGCTTGAAGCTCATCAGATAGCTCCAGTTCAGGTTGGCGGTCAGACGGCCCAGATCGCCCAGCGATTTGCGGTACGCCACTTCGAAATCGATGCCCTGCACTTCGGTGCTGCCTTGGTTCACATACGAACGGTTGACCTGGGAAATCGGACCGGAGTTAGGCACCACGTTGCCATTGGCGTCGGTCACCAGATTGGCCGGATTGTTATCGCGTATCACGCTGCCAGGATAGCGGTCTTGACGATCCACCATGTATTGCGCGCTGAACAAAGCGGTTTCATCCACTTTCTTGATGCGGTAGTAATCGACCAGCACGTCGATTTCCTTGGTCGGCGCCAGAATCAGGCCCAGCGAGTAGCTCTTCGATGTTTCAGGGCGCAGATCAGGCGTGGCTGCGGATAGGCTGGAAATGCCTTTCTTGCAATCAGTTTTATCCGCGCCGGTGGCCGGATTGACGCCGTCCGGGCAGCGCAGCGGGTCAACCACGTTGCTGAACGATTGCACGCCGCCAGGCGAAACCTGGGTCAGCGCTGGTGCACGGAAACCTTCGGCATAGGTGCTGCGAACGGCTACGCGGTCGCTGATGGTCCACTTGGCGCCGACTTTCGGCACGAAGTTGCCCTTCAGGTTAGGGTATTTATCGTAACGGCCGGCAAAGTCCATTTCAAAGTATTTCGCAAACGGCGTGCGTACTTCGATGAATGTCGAGCTGACATTGCGTTGGCCATCGGCCGACGAGTTGGCCAGGCCGATGATGTCGCCGCGCTGCGTCGCCATGTCTGGCGTCAGGCCGATTTTTTCTTGACGGAATTCGGCGCCGAACGCCACGCCGACCTGGCCGCCGGCCAGCTGGCCAAATGCGGTACTCGCCTTGGCGTCGACTTGCGTTACCTGGGCAAAGCCGCGGTTTTCCAGGTCACGCGTGACGCTAGGGTCGGCATTGACCTGCGCCAGGGTCCAGTTCTGCGTCATGACCTTTTCCAGGGTCGGACGATACAGCATGCCGTTCCAGTTTTCGGTGCGTTCGGCTCGGTTCCACAGTACGGCCGTTTCCCAATCCCACGCACCTGTCGTGCCGCGCACGCCAGCGAGCAAGCGATAGCTTTCGTTCAGATTGGAGGCGCCGCCCGGGGCGCTGACGCGGTAGCCAACAGCGGCGCGCTGTGTCGGGAATGGATTGTCAGGATGACCTACCGGCAAGATCATCTGGAACTGCTGCGGTGCGCCGTTGAGTTGATACACGGTGGTCGAAGCTGTACTGCGGAAGGCCGTCGGCACGCGCAGATAGGTGCGCTCCGAACGGCTGTAGCCGGCTTCGGCAAAGGCGGTCACGTCGTCATTGATCTCGAACGTGGCGCGCGACAGCACGTTGGCATCCTTGCCGGCGCTTTGCACTTCGGCGTAATCGTCGATGTTGAAGTTGCAGAAGGTGCGGCCTACCAGCGGGTCGCTTGCCAGCATGTTATGCGCCGCCATGTTGCCGGTGATTTGCTGCGACGCCGGGCAGTCCAGGCGGTTGATGATTTGCGCGCGCTGGGCGTAGGTGGTGGCGAAGTTCTTCGTGCCAGGCTTCGTTTCAGCGTAGAAGAAAGGCGACGTGGTCAGGCTGCTGGAGAAAGGGTTCAGGCGGCCGTTGATGTCGGCATACATGCCTTTCTCGACGTCATTTTCGTTCTTGATGATGGTGCTGTCGCGCTTGGCTACGTCAAAGCTGACGAAGGCATTGAAGCGGTCCTTGCCAAAGCCGAAGATACCGCTGGCGCTCTTGCGGGCAAATTCGCCGTCGTCGTTGGCGCTGATGCTGGCGCTCATTTCGGCGCCAGTGTACTTGGTTTTCGTAATGAAGTTGACGACGCCGGCGATGGCGTCGGAACCGTACACGGCCGATGCGCCATCCTTGAATACTTCGACGCGTTCGATGGCCGAGACGGGAATGCTGTTCAAGTCATAGACGGCCGATTTTCCCTGATTCGGGTCGGCATAGGCGGATGCGGTGATACGGCGGCCATTGAGCAAAATCAGCGTGGAAGACGAACCGAGGCCACGCATGGAGGCGGTTGCCGCACCGCGGGCAAAGCCGCCGTCGGTCACGTCCACCGACGAGCCCGAGCCGAAGGCAGGAATCGAGTGCAACAGTTCGGCCACAGTATTGGCGCCGGTAGCGGCAATCTGCTTGGCATTCAAGGTCTGGATAGGCGAGGAGCCTTCTTTTTCAGTGCGCTTGATGTTCGAACCGGTCACCAGGACTTTTTGCAATGCCGGTTCTGCCGGTGCTTCCTGGGCAAACGCCATATGGGATGAGGACAATGTCAATGCGACAGCGACGACGCTGCGCTTCAAAACAAACTTCTTAGTCAATTCACTTCTCCGTACGAGTCATTCTCAGGACCCGTTATATGTGAAAAACTGTTGAAACAAGCACCTTGCGATAGGCACGCGCCTGCCAACTCGATCTAGTTTGACCGTTCAATTGCAGTCATTTTTTTGTAAAATGTGATATTCATTTTACCTAGAAGACACATAAAAACATTTCCATATGGGAAATGTCAATTTTATCTATCACTGTTGCTCTTATTTACAACAGTAAAGATTTTCTTTACAAGTGGATGCTGCTGAAAGTTCCGTGTTTTCGGAAGATGATGATCGGAAGGAAACGCGCGCAGCGCGAGGCAGCGAGGCGGTGGGCATGAGAGAACATGCCGCTCCAGACGGGAATGCCATGCTTCAAGGCGATTGCCTTGTGGGTAATTCATGCATGGAGGAAATTGTCAACAGGCGTTTTTTTGATAACGGTGGCGTGGCTGTCGCCAATACGCGAAATCGTCATGCTCGACAGCACGGGTGGCGGCGGGAAATACGATGGAGCTGCGCATGACAGGGGACGACGAAAGCGCTGCGACGGCGTCCCTTGCTGTCAGTTGAGCACGAATTCCAGCACGTCGTCGCCATACTTGTCCGTCTCGCCCGTCGCCGTCCAGCCCAGGTAGCGGTAAAAGCCGTAGGAGCGCGAGGCGGGGTCGCTGGAGCAGCCGAGGAACAGCCGCTGGTGGCCCTGCGCGCGCAGCTCGGCCATCACCAGTTCCAGCAAGGTCTTGCCGATGCCCAGGCCTTCAAATTCCGGCAGCAGCGCCAGGACGATGATTTCGCCCGTGTCGCGCTCGCCGAAGCAGTAGCCGGCCAGCTGGCCATCGTGATGGCAGACCTGGCCGGGCAGGCTGCCCGAGCGCATCATCTCGGCCCAGGTGTCGGCCGTGATGCCCACTTCCGCCAGGCGTTCTTTGGAAACGGCGTTTTGCCGCGTCTTGCCGCGCAAGGCGATGAAGGCCGCGGTATCTTCCGCCCTGGCTGCATGGAAAGTAATTGATGCTGAATGTGTCGTCATGTGTAAGTGAATTATTCGATGGTAGTGAAGGATTTATTCCCAGGATTTGCGCATGATCTGCGCGTGGCGCTGCCAGTCAACGACGTTGGTATGTTCGATGGCTTGCTGGCCTGGATTGCCGCTATCGATCTTTTCATCCTTGACGATGACCAGGTCGTTTTTATCGTTCAATCCATATTCCCGGTAGCGCTCGCAATCCTGTGCGCGCCGGGCGACGGTGATTAATTTGTTAGCCTGCCACTTATAGCTGTCTTCATAAAAGCATTGCGCCGCGCAACCGCAATTGGCGATGCCGCCTTCGATTCTTTGCTCGGCGATGCTGATATCGAGATTCGGAATGGCCGATAAGGGTTTGTTGAAACTGTATTGTTTTGCTTGCGCATCCCACCGCCACACGTCGGAACAGCGGATGCGTCCCTGGCTATCCGTATAGCCGGTGACCCACAGGTCGGCATGGCCGTCGAAATTCATGTCGGCCAGCAGCGCGTGCAAATTGCCCGTGCCGCTGGTGCTGCAACTGCCAGTCATCCACTGCTTGCCGATTTTCAGCTGGTAGGTCTGTTTTTCATCATGATTCGCATAGCGGATATCGGCCGCTTGCCGTACTTTCCCTGTCGCGGCTTTATCCAGATGCAAGGTGCCGCCATAAGCGGACGTGGAAAGCAGGGATAAAAGCAGAACAATCAATTTCATGGCGTTATTCTTCGGGCACAATGCCCCGATTGCATCAGGTGGAGAATGATCATAACGCAGGATATGGGCAATGCGCCACACGGTTTCTATCGTGCATTCTGCCTGTAACAGTGCTGTGTACAATGCCAAAAATCCCCGAACAAGGAATCTTCATGACTGTTTCCAGCGCATCTTTTAATGAAGCGGGCATCCTCGCTTATAACGACGGCAATTACGCCGAGGCCTTTAAACAATTCGATGCCGCGGCATACACTGGCGATCCCGCCGGCCAGCATTTATTGGCCAGCCTGTATTACCAGGGCCATGGCGTGACGCAAGACTTGCCGAAAGCGGTGGAATTGTTCACGGCGGCCGCGCAGGCGGGCTTTCCGCCGTCGCTGGCCAACCTGGCCCTGATGTATGCGAGCGGCGATGGCGTCGCGCAAGACATGGCGCAATCGCTGGCCTACGGGCGCCAGGCAGCCGAGGCGGGCGATGGCCAGTCGCAATTCAATCTGGCGCAGGCTTATCGCAAGGGCGATGGCGTACCGCAAGACTATGCCGAGGCGGCGTTCTGGTACAAGCAGGCGGCCGAGGCCGGTTCCCTGTCGGCGCAGAACGAATACGGCTTGCTGTACGCACAAGGGCAGGGCGTCGAGCTCGATTACGTGCAGGCGTACGCGTGGATCGCCATGCCGGCCGAGGCAGGCAGCGCGCAATCGATCAAGAACCGCGACCAGTTGCTGGAGATCCTCACGCCGTCACAGCAGCAGGCGGCGCGCACGCTGGCGGCCGAGTATGCGGAGCAATACGGCGTCAATCCCCACTGAACGACGATTTCGCCGGCACCTTGGTCAGCACGCCCGCCGCATCGAGTTCATAGCTGTCGAAATCGCGCGCCAGGAACAGTTCACCCGAGTAATGCAGCCGTGCTTCCGCTTCCAGCTCGGCCATGCCTTCCGCATTGTGATAGCGGGCGCTGAAGTGCGTGAGGATCAGATTCGGCAAGCGGACCGCTTCGGCAAACTGCGCCACGCGCTGCACGGAACTGTGCGTGGGGCCGGGTCCCACTTTTTGCAGCATCGCTTCCGTGTAGGTGGCTTCATGCACGAGTAGTTGCGCATCGGCACAGGCGTCCGTCAGCAAGGACGGCGTGTCGTTGTCGCCGCCGATCACCACGGTGGCGCGCTGCGTTTCCGTCTGGCGGAAAGCGGCGGCGCGCAAGACCGTGCCATCGTCGAGCAGCGCATCCTGGCCCGCCTGCAATAGCCCCCAGGCGGGGCCGGGCGGCGCGCCGGCCGCCTGCAGGGCCGTCTTGTCCAGTTTCCATCTGCTCGTTTCCAGCGCGAAGCGATACGCGACGCTCGGTGCGCGGTGCGACAGCGCGTGGCGCGAGACGGTCAAGCCCGCTGCTGCATGCACGACTGGCGCGCTGTCCACGTCGATGTGGATCAACGGGTACGTCAAAAACAGTTCCGTGTGCAGCAGGGTCGCGTCGATCCAGGCCTTGATGGCGGCCGGGGCGATCAGCAGCAAGGGTTTCTTGCGCCCCGTCATCGAGGCGCTGGCCAGCAGGCCCGGCAGCCCATAGCTGTGGTCGCCATGCACGTGGGTGATGCAGATGCCCACCAGGTCGTGCACGGACAAGGGCAGGCGCTGCAGCCGGTGCTGCGTGGCTTCGCCGCAATCGATCATCCACCAGTCGCGGTTGTGCGTGGTTTGCAGGGCCAGCGAGGTGACGTTGCGGTGGCGCGTGGGCACGCCGGAAGACGTGCCGAGAAAAGTCAGTTTGAACATGGGCGCATTATGCGGCAAGCCACCGCCGTTGCCAACGCGCCCGCCTTCAGCCTGCCAGTGGCGCGCTCAATTTGTCCTTGTAGATGCGCCCGTTCTTCATGATCAGGAACAGGCTTTCCTCGGGATGCGCGAGGAAATCGAGGTTTTTCGCGGGGTCGCCATCGGCCACCAGCAAGTCGGCCAGCGCGCCCACGGCCAGGCGGCCCAAAGTGCCCGGGTAGGGCGCGCGCTGGCCAGACAGGGCCAGCAATTGTCCATTCTGCCCCGTCGCCTGCGCCAGCAGGGTCAGGGGATCGTAAAAGCGCGTGAGCTTGGCCAGCTGGCGGCCCTGCGTGGGCGTGTTTTTCGCGTTGAACAGGATATCCGTGCCCCAGCCCGTTTTGATGCCGTACTTTTGCGCCAGCGCATACGCTTGTATCGTACCTTCCGAGACGATGGCCTGGCTGGCCTTGCGCGCCGCGTCAGGATACACATTCGCATCCGCATCTTGCAGGAATGGTTGCAGGCTCCACCACGTGCCCGTGTCGCGCATCATGCGCGCGGATTCGTCGTCGGCCAGCTGGCCGTGCTCGATGCTGCGCACGCCCGCGCGGATGGCGCGCTGGATGCCTTTCGGCGTGTAGACGTGGGTCATCACATACGTGCCCCAGTCGGCGGCCGCTTCCACGCCGGCGCGCAGTTCGCGTTCCGAATACTGGGTGCTGTCGAGCGGGTCGTACATCGAGGCGACGCCGCCGCCGGCCATCATCTTGATCTGCGTCGCACCCAGCATCAGCTGCTCGCGCACGCGGCGCAGCACTTCCGCTTCGCCGTCGGCGATCATGGCCATGCCGGCCGTTTCCGCCATGCCCAGCGGCGCGTTGGCCGCGCGCGGGATATCGGAACGCATGCGGAAGTCGCCATGGCCCGAGGTTTGCGAAATCATGGCGCCCGACGGGAAGATGCGCGGACCGTCGACGATGCCTTCATCGATGGCGCGTTGCAATGCAAAGGCGGGGCCGCCAGGATCGCGCACGGACGTGAACCCCCGCAGCAGGGTGCGCCGCGCTTCCTGCGCCGCCACCAGATATAAATAGCCGACGTCGGACGTCATGGCCGTCACCTGGTTGATGGCGGCCAGCATGGTGTGCCAGTGGGCGTCGATCAGGCCCGGCATCACCAGCTTGCCCTGGCAATCGATCACTTGCGCACCCTCGACTTTCTCGCCGGCCGGAAGCAGGGCCGTGATAGTTGCCCCCGTCACCAGCACGTGGATACCGGAACGGGGCGCCTTGCCCGTGCCGTCGAACAGGCTCAGATTGGTCAGCAATAGGGGGCGTTCGGCTGCTTGCGGCTGCTGGGCAATGGCATTGCTGGTGGACAAGCCGATGAAGGGCGCCAGCATGGCGGCCGTGCCACCGAGAAATTGCCGTCGCCGCATGTCCGCCATCACCCGCTGGTGCAGGATGGTGAAGACGGTGCCACCGCAGTCGCAGGCGCGCGGCTTCAAGCCACCCGTCTGCCAGGTGTCCGCCAGATGCTGTTCTTGTGCCAAGGCCATCGCGCCATCCTTTCATCGCTGCCGCGCCAGGAGCGTGGCAGCAGATAAAGTTAATGATTAGTAACCATTGCCATTGAATGCCCGCAGCGGCGGCAAGTCAAGCGTGCACTTGCTTTACGGAAAAAAATGTAGCATCGGCTTGCCAGACGGTAGACTTGCCCCGTGTTTCCGCCGTCACGGTGGCATAGTGGCAGCCCCGGCAATGGAGATAGGAACTTTGGTCATGAAAATTCACGGAGCATGCTGCCGATCTGTCGCGCGGCCGCCCTGTTGAAACGGGCGGTATTTCGCCAGCCGATTCCGGTAAAGCACGGCTTGCCCGTACAATTGCCCTTATTTATTTTCTTACCAGGAGTCTTACGATGCGTATCCCTACCAAACCACTGTTTTCCGCACTGATCCTCGGCAGCGCCGTCCTGTGCGCTTCCGCTTCCGCCGTCGGCCTGGGTTTCCTGGCCGATACGCCGATGGCTTACCTGAACAAGAACGACAAGCCCGTCTTCGTGAAAGCCGTCACCGACGTGCTCAACGACAAGAAGGATGGCGAAACCGTGCAATGGAGCAATGAAGGCTTGCGCAATTCCGTGCGCATCGCCGCCGACATCACGGCCAGCGACACGGAAAAGACGGACGCGCAAACCTGCCGCAAGGTGCAGGTGGGCTTGAACGCCAAGGGCCAGGAACAGACCCTCAAGCTGAAAGTCTGCAAGGCTGGCACGGCCGTGTGGAAAGTGGCGAAGAGCTGATCGTCCGTGTTTTCCTTGCCGGTCCTGCGCCGGCAAGGTGACGACTTTCTCATAGGTGAGTCTGGCAGCGGTTAGAATCACGTTTTACCCTTACTTTTCTCACCTGCATGCAGCAAAGTCGCCTCCTGTTCTTCCGCCTGGCCGGCCAGTTTCGCCGCTATGGCGCCATCGTTGCCGCCACTTTGCTGGCCGTGGGCGTGGCGTCCGCCACCGATGTGTTGTTAATCCGCCAGTTGCAAAACGTCGTCGACGCCATGCGCACGACGGCCAGCACGCAGGTCGCGCCCGCGTCTGGCGTGATGGGCATGCTGCAGGGCTGGGTCGACCGTTTCTTGCCGGCACAGGCGGGACAGGTGGATCTGTGGGTGATTCCCGCCACCATCCTGGGCCTGGCCGTGCTGCGCATGGTGTCGAGCTTTGCCGGCGATTACGGTTCCGTTTGGCTATCGAGCCGGGTGCAGGCCGATTTGCGCGAAAAGATGTTCGCCACCATCATGCGCCTGCCCAGCCGCTTTTTCGACACCACCACCACCAGCCTGACGCAGTCGCGCGTGGCCTTCGACGCCAGCCAGGTGTCGCAGGCGGGCTTGAACGTGCTCAACGTGATGGTGCGCGATTCCGTCGCCACCGTCGGCTACCTGATTTTATTGTTCAGCATCGACGTGAAACTGGCCCTGTTCTGCATGGCCTCGATGCCCATCGTCGCCATCGTCGTGACCCTGGCGGGACGGCGCATGCGCCACCTGAGCAAGAGTTCGCAGCAAGCCGTGGGCGAGCTGACGTCCGTGCTCGATGAAAGCATCGGCGGCCAGCGCGTGGTGAAAATCTTCGGCGGGCAGGACTATGAACAGGCGCGCTTCGGCAACGTCGTCAAGCGCAACCGCCAGCTGGCCGTCAAGCACGCGGCCACCTCGGCCATGAATTCCGGCTTCATCATGATGCTCGTCGGCATTACCCTGTCGTCCGTGATTTATTTCGCCATGCTGCGCGCGCAAAGCGGCGCCATCACGCCGGGCGCTTTTGTTGCCTTCATGGGCGCGCTGATGGCCATGCAGTCGCCGATCAAGAATTTAACGAAAATTAATGAGCCGCTGCAGCGGGGCCTGGCTGCGGCCGAGTCCGTCTTCGGTTTGATCGACACGCCGCTGGAACCGGACCCGGGCACCATCGCCCCGGCCGCCGTGCAGGGCAATCTGTCTCTGCAGAACGTGCACTTCCGCTACAACAGCGACGATCCCGATGCGCCCACGGCCTTGAGCGATATCACGCTCGACATCCGCGCCGGCGAAACGGTGGCCCTGGTGGGCGGCTCCGGCGGCGGCAAGACGACCTTGCTGGGCCTGCTGCCGCGCTTCTATGACGTCAGCGGCGGCCGGATCCTGCTCGACGGCGTCGACGTGCGCGACTACTCCTTGCTGGCCCTGCGGCGCCAGTTCGCCCTCGTCAGCCAGGATGTGATCCTGTTCAACGACACGATGGCGGCGAATATCGCGTATGGCGACCCGGCCCCGGACATGGCCCGCATCGAAGCGTCGGCGCGCGCCGCGTATGCGCACGACTTCATCATGCAGCTGCCGCAAGGCTACGCGACCCAGGCGGGCCAGAACGGTTCGCGCCTGTCGGGCGGGCAACGCCAGCGCCTGGCCATCGCGCGCGCGCTGTACAAGGATGCGCCGATCCTGCTGCTCGATGAAGCGACCAGCGCGCTGGACACGGAGTCGGAGCGCTCCGTGCAGGCGGCGCTGGAAGTGCTGATGCGCAACCGCACCACCATCGTCATCGCCCACAGACTATCCACCATCGAAAGCGCCGACCGCATCGTCGTCATGCAGGGCGGCCGCCTGGTCGAGTCGGGCAGCCACGGTGACTTGCTGCAACAGGGCGGCGCGTATGCGCGGCTGCATGCGAGCCAGTTGTCGCCTGTCAAGGATGGCATGGGCTGATGTGTGGCGCGCTTGCCGCGCCAGCGCATGTCCCCGGACCGGGGCCGGACCAGCAGGTCTGGTCCCGGTTTTTTATTGTTGGGGCGGCAATCGTGCCCATGGCGAACGGCGCTTGCCTTTATGATAGTGGCCGCAAAGCAACATGAACAGCAACATGAGGATGCAACAGACGATGCAACAGACGATGCGCTGGCTGCTGGCCGCCGCGCTGGGCATGGGCGCAGCCCTGCCATTGGCGGCTCAGGAACAGCCCGAAGGGCAAATGCCAACGCCAACCTTGCAGGAGGAAGACCACACCATGTATCTGGATGAAAATTTCATGCCCAGCAACCAGCGCCGCGCCGTGTATGCGCTGCGCACGCCGCCCGTGCGCGACGAGGCGTTGGGCGCCTGGCATGTGCGGCTCGAATTTCCCGACACGCCGGGCGTGCTGGCCTTTGAAACCTATGCCACGGATCTGGACCTGAGTCAGATCAGGTTCGTAAAGTTTCGCAAGTATTACTACGAGAATGGCCAGCTGCTGCGCGAAACCTACTTCAATGCCCAGGGCGAGGAGCTGCTGGGCGGCTGCGTGTACTTCGAGAATGGCCAGGTCAAGCAGAAGGTCACGCCGCTGCCGAACGGGCGCGACAGCATCTCGGAAACGTATCACAAGAACGGCCAATTGATGAGCCGCACGCTGTACCACGGCGACGAGATGGCCGATGGCGAGCATGTGTCGTATGGCGCGAATGGCGCCGTCAGCAGCCGTTCGTATCGGCGCAATGGGCAGATGGATGGCGTGGAGGAATCGTTTTATGCCGATGGCAAGCTGCACCGCAAGGGGCGGTACGTCGATGGCCAGCGCGAAGGCGAGTTTGTCATGTATGCCGAGGATGGCAAGGTGCTCGCCAGGACCGTCTGGGTGCACGGCCAGCCCGATGGCTGGTCGTTTGAAAGCCATGGCAATGGCGTCGTGTCGAACAAGACGCTGTACCAGAAAGGTGCCGTGCTCAGCTTGCAAACGTGGACCCCGAATGGCCGGCCCGTGTTTGCGTGGCAGAAAGATGTGCAGGGGCGCGACCACGGCGACACGACCGACTGGCATGCCAACGGCGTGCGCGCCAGCGTGACGCCGTTTGTCGAAGGCCAGCGCCACGGCTTGCTGCAGACCTGGTACAGCGACGGCAGCCTGCGGCAGATCGTGCCGTATGAACATGGCAAGAAGCACGGCATCGAGCGCCAGTGGGACAAGACGGGCAAGCTGGTGCTGGAGCAGGCGTGGCACGATGGCCAGCCGGTGGCCGCGCAGTAGGGGGGGGCGGCATGCGGTATGCACAGAAAATGCGCCTGGCGCTGCTGGCAGCGCTCATGACGGTGCTGCCGGTGGCGGCGCAGGCGCAGGCGCCGGCTCGCGGCACGTCGTTCTATGACAACGGCCAGCTCAAGCAAAAGGTGACCGTGCTGCCGAACGGGCGCGACCGTATTGTCGAGTCTTACCATGAGAATGGCCAGCTGATGAACCGCATCCGCTACCACGGCCAGCAAATGGCCGATGGCGAGTATGTGTCGTATGGCCCGAATGGCAAGGTGAGCAGCCGCGCCTTCCTGAAAGGCGGCAGGATGCATGGGCTGCAGCAATTGTTTTACGCCGACGGCAAGCTGTTCCAGCGCAGCCATTTCATCCATGACGAGCAGGATGGCGAGGCCGTCACCCTGGCGCCCGACGGCAAGGTACTCGCCAGCATGACGTGGCGCCATGGTGAGCCCGACGGCTGGTCGTTCGACAGCCATGACAATGGCCAACTGGCGCAGAGAGCGCTGTACCGCAAGGGCAAGCTGCTGAGCATGCAGAAGTGGGGCAGCAATGGCCAGCCGACCGTTGCCTGGCAGCAGGATGCCCAAGGGCGCGAGCAGGGCGACGTGACGCAATGGCATGACAACGGCGTGCGCGCCAGTGTCACGCCCATGCGCGACGGCGAGCGCCATGGCTTGCTGCAGACCTGGTACGCGGACGGTAGCCCGCAGCAGGTCGTGCCGTATGAACATGACAAGAAACAGGGCATCGAGCGCCAGTGGGACCCGGCCGGCAAGCTGGTGCTGGAGCAGGCTTGGCAAGCTGGAGAGCCAGTCCCCATGCGCTAGGAATCCCCCCGCCTTTGCAGGTATCATGCAGGGATTCCGGCCCGCCAGCAGGCGCGCAGCCGGTACGATAACGGAGGCAATGGTGGTGGAAGCGGACATTTCGGCGGTGGCCCGGGCGCAGGGCATGGCCTTGCAAAACATGCGCGTCGTCATGCGCGCGGCGCAGCGGCACTCGGCGCAGATCGAGAAGCAATGCGGCGTGTCTGGCGCGCAACTGTGGGTGATGCAGGAATTGCTAGAGCGGCCGGGCCTGCGCATGGGCGAGCTGGCCGGCAAGATGTCGATACACCAGACGACGGCCAGCAACCTGGTCGAGGCGCTGGTGAAAAAAACCTATGTGCGCAAGGCGCGCGACCAGCCCGACCAGCGCGTCGTTACGCTCACCCTGACGGCGGAAGGGCAAGCCGTGATCGCCGGCGCGCCGCAGCCGGCTCGCGGCTTGCTGCCCAGCGCGCTGGCCCAGCTGGACACCGACAGCCTGGCGCACCTGAACCAGGGCTTGAGCGCCTTGCTGGCCGTCGTCGCCCCCGATGACAGGCAGGCGGGCATGCAGCCGTTTCCGTTTACGATGTAGTATCCCGGCTGGCCTGCGGCAGCCGTTGCAGCTGCAGCTGCGCCAGCGCCCCGTACAGCGGCTCGCTGAGCACGCGCGACACGGTGCTGGCTACCACGGCGCAGGCCATCAGGCTCAGCACCATGCCGTGGCCATCGACCATTTCCATGACGATAATGAACGCCGTCAGCGGCGCCTGCGTGGCGGCGGCCAGGAATCCCACCATGCCCAGCGCGATCAGGGCGGGCGCATGCGGATAGTGCAGCAATTGCGCGATGTCATGCCCGATGCCGGCGCCGATGGCCAAGGACGGTGCAAAGATGCCGGCCGGCACGCCCGACCAGACGGTCAGCCACGTCGCCACATATTTGAAGGCCACAAAGGCGGGCGTCGTCTCGGACGCGCCTTCGAGCATGGCGCGCGTGGCCACAGTGCCGCTGCCGAACGTGGCGCCGTGGCTGGCGATGCCGATGGCCGCCACCAGCAAACCGCAGACGGCGGCAAACAGCACTGGCCGGCTGGTTCTCCACGCCGATAATTTCCCCAGCGGATTGCCCCGGGCGGATGCCAGCAGCAGCCGCGCAAACAGGCCGCCGGCCACGCCCGCCACGAGGGTGACCAATAAACCTGGCAGGGCCAGCGCCAGGCCGATGGGGCCGGGGTGGATGATGCCGAAATGGGTGGCGTTGCCGTGGATGGAGACGGCCATCATGCCGGCCAGCACGATGCCGGCGACGATGAGGCCGCTGTTGCGCTGCTCGGGCGAGCGTGACAATTCCTCGATGGCAAACATGACGCCCGCCAGCGGCGTGTTGAAGGCAGCCGCGATGCCGGCCGCGCCACCGGCCACCAGCAGCGAATGGGCGCTCACCTGCGAATGGCGCGGCAGCCAGCGGCGCGCGGCCAGCATCACGCCGGCGGCGATCTGCACGGACGGCCCTTCGCGCCCCAGAGACAATCCCCCCAGCAAGCCGCCCGCAGTCAGGACTATTTTCGCGGCACTGAGTTTCAGGGACACGAACAGCGAGCGCTGCTCGGGTGCCACGGCCGGGTCCAGCGTGGCCATCACCTGCGGGATGCCGGAGCCGGCCGCGCCCATCGCGTAGCGGCGCGTCAGCCAGACGAGCAAGGCGGCGCAAGCGGGTGTCCACAGCAGGGCGAACCACCAGGCCTTGCCGTTAAAAAAGAGAAAACAATCGAGTGCTGTTTCCGCCAGCCACGAAAAGCCCACGACGACGAGGCCCGCGACGGCGGCCATGCCGACGACGACGGCACGCGACCACCACAGGCGCGGGTTGGCAAATTCATGCTTGAAGGCAGAGGGGATGTCGTGCAAGTGCTTCATTGCGGCAAGTCCAGGAAGGGGCGCGCAGGGCGTCGGGGAGGAGTGCCATTATAAAGATATATTTGTTCAAATGTATTTCGTCTGATTATCTGTGGACGGCTGGCAACAGAAGCTCCCGCCAGCACCTAGACCAGGCTGCCGTCATCGCGTGCCGAGTGCACATGAAAGTCGGGCAGCCGGGCAAGGTGGTGGTCAGCGCCGAATAGGGCCGGCGCCTAGACGAACAGTTCGCGCCGCGCGCTCTGGCTGATGGCGACGGTGGCGGGGTGGCTCAGGCGGCGTTCCGTGGTGATCGCGTACACTTGCTCGACGAGGCTGTCGACCCGGCCCAGCGCCACCACGCCATGCTGTTCGCACACCTGGGGCGCGATCACGGTGGGGGCGAAGAACAGGCCGGCGCCGGACTGGCCGAAGGCCTGCATCATGGCGCTGTCGTCGAACTCGCCCACGATGCGCGGGTGCAGGTGGTTGTCGCCCAGCCATTGCAGCAGGCGGCCATAGATGGCGAAATCCTCGCCCGGCAGCAGCAGCGGCGCGCCGTTCAGGCATAGCGGAAAGCCGCCTTCCAGCGTGGCGGCCAGCGCCGGCGTGCCGAACAGGGTCATGCCGCTTTCGCCCAGCAGGTGGTTGTAGCCGCGCACGCTCAAATGGGACGGCATGGGGCGGTCGGCGATGATCAGGTCCAGCCGGTGCACGGCCAGGTCCGCCAGCAGGCTGGCCAGCCGGCCTTCGCGGCAGATCATGCGCAGCGGTTCGGCCAGGCCCAGCGCCGGTTCGACCAGGCGGCAGGCGATCAGTTTCGATACGGAATCAGCGCAGCCCACGCGAAACGTGGTCGTCGCCGTGCGCGACTGGTCGCGCACGATTTCCAGCAATTCGTCGCCCGTGCTGAAAATCTCTTCCGCATGGCTGAGGATGCGCCTGCCCGTCTCCGTCAATTCCAGCTTGCGCCCGCTGCGGCGGAACAGTTCCACGCCCAGGGTGTCGGCAAAGTCGCTGAGCTGGCCCGAAATCGATTGCGGCGTCAGGTGCAGCTGCTCGGCCGCGCGCGCGATGCTGCCCGTCTTGGCCACCATCCAGAAATAGCGCAAGTGCTTGAAGTTGAGTGTGGACATGTTTGTTCCCGGTAAAATTAATACATCGAATTTTTCGATGTATTCGTAAATTATATTCGATTTGTTCGATGTTTATATTCAGCCTATGATGACTGCTCAATTCATGCAAGGAGAGTGCCATGGGCATCAGGATAGAGACAGACAGTTGCGGAGGCCGCCGATGAATGGCCTGGAGAGTATTGCAACGGCACCCATGTGGGCCGGCTTCATCGTATTCGTCCTGTTCATGCTGGCGCTGGACCTGTTCGTCTTCGGCGGCAACAAGGCGCACAAGGTCGGCGTCAAGGAAGCGGCGACGTGGTCGCTCGTGTGGGTCAGCCTGGCCCTGCTGTTCAACGGCGGCCTGTGGTGGTATCTGAACGGCACGGCCGGTCCCGAGATCGCCAACCAGAAGGCGCTGGAGTTTTTCTCCGGCTACCTGATCGAGAAAGCGCTGTCCGTCGATAACGTGTTCGTCTTCCTGCTGATCTTCAGCGCCTTTCAGGTGCCGATCCAGTACCAGCGCCGCGTGCTGATCTACGGCGTGCTGGGCGCGATCGTGATGCGCGCCGTGATGATCATGGCCGGCGCATGGGTGGTGAGCGAGTTCAGCTGGGTGCTGTACCTGTTCGGCGCTTTCCTGTTGATTACCGGCATGCGCATGCTGGTGGCGGCCGATGCGGAACCGGATGTGGCGAACAACCCCGTGCTGCGCTTTGCCCGCCGCCACTTGCGGGTGGTGGACGGCGACCACGGCGAGCGTTTCTTCGTGGCCAAGGGCGGTTTGCGCTATGTCACGCCGCTGTTCCTGGTGCTGATCCTGATCGAGGTGACGGACCTGGTGTTTGCGGTCGACTCGATCCCGGCGATCTTCGCCATCACGACGGACCCGTTCATCGTCTTCACGTCGAACCTGTTCGCCATCATGGGCTTGCGCGCCTTGTACTTCCTGCTGGTGGACGTGGCTGACCGCTTCCACATGCTCAAGTATGGCCTGGCGATGGTGCTCGTGTTTATCGGCGCCAAGATGCTGATCATGCCGTGGTACCACGTGCCCGTCGAAGCGTCGCTGCTGGTGGTGGCGGTGCTGATCGTGTCGAGCTGCGTGGCGAGCGTGTTCATCACCCGCAGCGACAAGAAGTAAAACAGCGAATTTAACAGCGATACGGCGCGCCCCGCACGGCGGTGGCGCGCTTTTTAAACCAACAATGGAAGAAAAACTATGCGTACCTATGCAACGAACAGTCCCCAGGCAGCGGGACGTATTCTGGCCCTGATGATGGTGGTCGATGGCAACCTGGCCAGCGCCGAGCTGCAAGCCATGCACCGCAGCAAGATCCTCGAACATATCGACCTGGCGCCGGCCGCTTTTCAACAGCTGTTGCAAGACTTGTGCGACGACATGCTGACGTCGACCGTGCATGGCGCTGTGCAGCTGGCCCATGGCGTGATCGACAGCCTGCTCGATGAAATCACGGACCCGGACTTGCGCCGCAAGCTGCTGCAAGCCATGTGGAAGATTGCCGACGCGGACGACTGGCTGGCCGATGGCGAAGCCGTACTGCTGGCCCGCGCCAGCGCGGCATGGTCGGCGGAAACGAATTTCCGCCAGCACGCGGCGTAATTACGTCGCCTTGTGCCCCATGGCAATCACGGCGGCGCCGGCCAAGGCCAGGCCCACGCCCGTCACATCCGTCCAGGCGGGCGTGACGCCGTCCACCAGCCACAGCCATCCCAGCGCCGTGGCGATGTAGACGGCGCCATACGTGGCGTAGACCCTGCCGCTGGCGGCCGGATGCAGGGTCAGCAGCCACACGAAGATCAGCAGGCTGAGGGCGGCCGGCAACAGCAGCCAGGCGCTGCCCTTGTTGCTCAACCACAGCATGGGCAGGTAGCAGCCCAGCAGTTCAGCCACGGCCGTGACGGTAAACAGCCCGAAAGTGCGGGCAAGACTGGTCCATTCGATGGCGTCGCTCATTGCATTCCTGTTCGTGATCAAGCCGCCATTGTAGTCTCTGGGCAGCGCCGTCCCTGCTATGATCGGGTTCGGATACCCGAGGAGAACACCATGACGACGCCCCCCGCGCCGCGCGCCTTGCTGCAAGCCATGTTCCATGCCGCCGTCGAGGCGGCGCAGCCATCGCACTGCATACCGCCCCATCTGCCGCCCGCGCCCAGGGGACGCTTGATCGTCATCGGCGCCGGCAAGGCGTCGGCCGCCATGGCGCAAGCCGTGGAGCGGCATTGGCCGGGGCCGCTGTCGGGGCTGGTCGTCACGCGCTACGGCTATGCCGTGCCCTGTGAACGCATCGAGATCGTGGAAGCGTCGCATCCTGTGCCGGATGCGGCCGGCATGGCGGCCGCGCGGCGCATGCTGGACCTGGTGGGCAACTTGCAGGCGGACGACACGGTGCTGTGCCTGATCTCGGGCGGCGGCTCGTCGCTGCTGGCATTGCCTTTGGACGGCATCCCCCTGGAAGACAAGCAAGCCTTGAACCGCGCGCTGCTGGCGTCGGGCGCCACCATCGGCG
The DNA here is from genome assembly GCF_058794735.1 of Janthinobacterium sp. GW823-FHT06H09. Lineage (NCBI taxonomy): Bacteria > Pseudomonadati > Pseudomonadota > Betaproteobacteria > Burkholderiales > Oxalobacteraceae > Janthinobacterium > Janthinobacterium sp. GW823-FHT06H09. The sequence continues at coordinate 79,004 of NZ_JBXAHC010000008.1, forward strand.
AAATGAATTGCGTGCGCCGCCATTTGTCCGCCATCAAGGGCGGCCGGCTGGCAGCCGCCTGCCATCCGGCGCAAGTCATCACTCTGGCCATCTCCGACGTGCCTGGCGACAAGCTCGGCGATATCGCCTCCGGCCCCACGGTGGGCGACGCGACGACGTGCGAGGATGCGCTGGCCATCGTGCGCCGCTATGGCATGGACTTGCCGGACAGCATAAGAAAAACGCTGGAAAGCGGGCGCGGCGAATCCGTGAAACCCGGTGACCCACGGCTGGCGCGCACGCGCACGACCCTGGTCGCCACGCCGCAGATGGCGCTCGAGGCGGCGGCGGCCGTGGCGCGCGCTGCCGGCGTCACGCCGTATATATTGGGCGACAGCCTGGAAGGCGAGGCGCGCGATGTGGGCAAAGTCATGGCCGGCATCGCGCTGCAAACGGCGATGCGGGGCCAGCCGTTTCCCGCCCCGTGCGTGCTGCTGTCGGGGGGCGAAACGACGGTCACCGTGCGCGGCAAGGGCCGCGGCGGGCGCAACGTGGAATTTTTGCTGGCGCTGGGCATCGCGCTGGACGGATACGAGGGCATCCACGCGCTGGCGGGCGACACGGATGGCGTCGACGGCCAGGAAGACATCGCCGGCGCTTATCTCGCGCCCGACACCCTGCAGCGTGCCTGGGCGCAGGGCATCAAGCCCCGCGATAGCCTCGACAACAACGATGGACACGGCTTCTTCCAGGCGCTGGGAGATAGTGTGATCACGGGCCCGACATTGACGAATGTCAATGATTTCCGGGCCATTCTGATTACCTGAGTTTAGAACCCTTCAAGGACGATCTTGCCTTTGGCCGTATTGCTTTCCAGCAGGGCATGCGCGCGCTTCAGATTTGCCGCGTTGATCGTGCCGAAGCGCTCGGCCACGGTGGTCTTGATGATACCGGCGTCCACCAGCTGCGCCAGTTCCTCGAGCAAGGCGTGCTGCTGGACCATGTCCGCCGTCTGGAACAGCGAACGGGTAAACATCAGTTCCCAGTGCAAGGACACGCTCTTGCCCTTGAACTTGCGCACGTCGATGTGCTCGGGGTCGTCGATCAGGGCGAATTTGCCCTGCGGCGCGATCAGTTCGACGATCTGCTCGAAATGCTTGTCCGTCTGGTTCAGGCTGATCACGTAATCGACGGGCGGCAAGCCCAGGCGCGTGATTTCGGCGGCCAGCGGCAGGCTGTGGTCGATCACGTGGTGGGCGCCCAGTTGCTTGACCCAATCGGCCGTTTCCGCGCGCGAGGCCGTGCCGATGATGGTGACGCCCGTCAACTGCCGCGCCAGTTGCACCAGCACGGAGCCGACGCCGCCGGCCGCGCCGATCACGAGCAGCGACTTGCCGGTCAGATTCTTGTCGCGGCTGATCTGCAGGCGGTCGAACAGCAATTCCCACGCCGTGATCGCCGTGAGCGGCAGGGCGGCGGCCGGGGCGAAATCGAGGCTGGCCGGCATGTGGCCCACGATGCGCTCGTCGACTAATTGAAATTCGCTGTTGCTGCCGGGGCGGTTGATGGCGCCCGCGTACCAGACCTTGTCGCCCACCTGGAACAGGGTGACGTCGGGGCCGACGGCCGTGACGACGCCGGCCGCATCCCAGCCCAGCACTTCCGGCTGGCCGTCTTTCGGCGCGCGGTTCTGGCGCACCTTGGTGTCGACGGGATTGACGGAAATGGCCTTGACGGCGACGAGCAGGTCGCGCCCGGTGGCGGCGGGAACGGGCAGCTCGATGTCGAGCAGGGCGTCGGCATCCGTGATGGGCAGGCTGTGGTGGTAGGCGATGGCTTTCATATTCTTCCTTTGGTAAAACAGTGATGGAGTCGGGTAGGTCGGATTAGCGCGGCTGTACCGCGCGTAATCCGACACCACCATCGGCCACGCCAACAATGTTGTCGGATTACGGTCCTTTGGACCTCATCCGACCTACGCCATACAGGCTTGATGACGTATCATGGCCATTTTCACGCCGCGGTAAAAGAGGGCGCGTACCGAAACACTTTCAAAGGAATGCTGAAAATTGCTGCGACTCGATGACTTGCAAGTGTTTGTCCGCACGGCTGACCGGGGCAGTTTGTCGGCGGCCGCGCGCGAGATCGGCATCTCGCCTGCGCTGGCCAGCGCCGCCGTCAAGCGCCTGGAGGGGGAATTGGGCTTGCGCCTGCTGGCCCGCACGACCCGTTCGCTGAGCTTGACGCCGGAAGGCACGCAATATCTCGAGCATGCGCGCGAAGCCCTGCGCCTGCTGCGCGCGGGCCATGACGCACTGCTGGCCGGCAAGGACAGTTTCGGCGGAACCTTGAAAATTGCCATGCCTTCCGACCTGGGCCGCAACCTGATGCTGGACTGGCTGGACGCATTCCAGGCGCGCCATCCGAAACTGCACTACCAGCTCAGCGTCAGCGACCGGGTGGCCGACATGGTGCGTCAGCAAGTCGACGTGGCCATCCGCTATGGCCAGCAAGACGATTCGAGCATGGTCGCCATGCCCATCGCGCCCGCCAACGACAGGGTGCTGGTGGCCTCGCCCGGCTACCTGCGCGAGCATGGCCCCTTGCTGGCGCTGCAAGACTTGTCGCAACGCAATTGCCTGCGCTTCGCGCTGGAAGACGGCTTGCACGACCGCTGGACCTTTTACCGCTTGCCCCAGCGCGAGCAAGTCACCGTGCAGGTGAGCGGCAACCGCAGCGCCGACGACGCCGACCTCGTGCGCCGCTGGGCCGTGGCGGGCCTGGGCATCGCCTACAAATCGCGGCTCGACGTGGCTGGCGACCTGGCCACCGGCCGCCTGCAAGCGCTGTTGCCCGACGTGGCGGGCGAGGCGACGCCCCTGCACCTGGTCTGCACGCACCGGGCGCAAGTGACGCCGCTGGTGCTGCAGTTGCGCGACTTCCTGCGGGATCAGTGCGTGGAGTTATTCAAACAGCATGATTGATTTCGGAGTATTCCTGCGCGAGGTGTACTCCGCTGATTTCAAGATCAGCGGTTTTTGAAAATCACATCACTCATGTATTGATTCAAATCGCGAAAATCCTTTACCCGCCAGGCGTATGGCGCGATCTTGACGCCATTCTCTTTCAAGGTCTTTGGAATCAAATCGCCATTCGGGCGCAGTATGACGGACGATACGATCACGCCCGGATAATCCTTCAGGCGTTTTTTAAAAGCGGCCGTTGTCAGATCCGGTGTAGAGGGATTGCTTTTATTCGCCAATGGCCCGGTTCCCTTGATCTCTGCTCCGTGGCACACGGCACATCGCTGCACATACAGGGTTTTTCCATTCAGATTCTCGGCGAAGGATAAGGGCGTTTGAATGAACGATAAGATTCCCAATGCGGCGATAAATAATATTTTCATTTCTTTTTAATGTGGACGTATTGTATGGATAATGTCTGGTTTAAGAGAAAATACGCAGCTGCCATTGCAGTACGCCATTCTCTCGATAACATTTTATCCGAGATTGTTCATTGCTAACGTACCCGCGCCCGCGCGCGATCGGCTGGCGAACACGCCCGCTTGATTACAACTCGTTGCAAATGGCAATCATGCGCGGGTCAACCTGGGCGTACCCTCAGGCATTCTGGTTGAAACCGCTTGAAAGATTGCCATGAGCCCGAACCGATTATTGCCGACGACCTTGATATCCCTGCTGTTGCTGGCCGGCTGTGCCGCGACGGCGCCGCCGGCCGCGCAGCATGCCGTCGCCGCGCCCGACAATGCCGCGCAAGGCATCGCGATGCTCGAGCGCGTCAGCTGGGGCGTGAACGGCGGCAGCGTGCGCCAGTTGCAAAAGGAAGGCTGGAACGCCTGGCTGCAGGCGCAGTTACACCCAGGCAAAACGAGCCTGCCGCCCGCCGTGCAGGCGCAGATCGACGCCATGACCATCAGCCAGGTGCCGCTCGACCAGCTCGTCATGTCCGTGGAGCAAAAGCGCAAGGAGTCGGCCGGCGTCATGGACGACATGGCGAAGCAGCAAGCGCAAAAGGAGTACCAGCAGGAACTGAACCGCCTGGCGCGCGAGGCGGCCACGCGCTCGCTGTTGCTGGACGTGTATTCGCCGAACCAGCTGCAGCAGCAGCTGAGCTGGTTCTGGCTCAACCATTTCAGCGTGCACCAGGGCAAGCACAACTTGCGCGCCATGGTCGGCGATTACGAGGCGAACGCCATCGCGCCGCATGCCCTGGGGAAATTCCGCGACTTGCTGGGCGCGACCGTCCACCACCCGGCCATGCTGCGCTACCTCGATAATGAAGCCAATGCCGTCAAGCGCATCAATGAAAACTATGCGCGCGAGCTGATGGAGCTGCATACCCTGGGCGTGAACGGGGGCTATAGCCAGACCGACGTGCAGGAACTGGCGCGTATCCTCACCGGCGTGGGCGTCAACCTGGGCACGGATACGCCGAAGGTGAAACCGGCGCTGCAATCGCAATACGTGCGCCGGGGCCTGTTCGAATTCAATCCGAACCGCCACGATTACGGCGATAAGCAATTCCTCGGGCAAACGGTGAAGGGGCGGGGACTGGCCGAACTCGATGAAGCGCTGGACCGCCTGAGCCGCAGTCCCGCCACCGCGCGCTTTATCAGCGGCAAGCTGGCCCAGTATTTCGTGGGAGATAACCCTCCCGAAGCGCTGGTGGCGCGCATGGCGGCCACCTTCCAGCACAGCGACGGCATGATCGCCGACGTGTTGCAGACCATGTTCAGCAGTCCCGAGTTCAGGCAGTCGCTGGGCAAGAAATTCAAGGATCCCATGCATTATGTGGTGTCGGCCGTGCGCCTCAGCTATGACGACAAGCCCATCCTGAACGCCGGTCCCATGCTGAGCTGGCTCGCGCGCATGGGACAGCCCCTGTACGGGCGCCAGACGCCGGACGGCTATCCGCTCACGGATGCGTCCTGGGCCAGCCCCGGCCAGATGACGACGCGTTTCGATATCGCCCGCACCATCGGTTCGGGCAGCGCCGGCCTGTTCAAGACGGACGGCCCGCAGCCACAGGAAAAGGTCGCGTTTCCCCAGCTGGCCAGCGCCCTGTATTACCAGTCGCTACAGCCGACCTTGAGTCCCGCCACGCGCCAGGCCCTGGAACAGGCCGCCTCGCCGCAGGAGTGGAATACATTTCTGCTCTCTTCGCCGGAAATGATGCACCGCTAGATTGAAAGGATCGCCATGAACCGTCGTGACCTGTTGAAAGCCCTGGCCGCCGCGCCCCTGTTGTCGCACGCGGGCGGCTTGCTGGCCGCGCCCGCCACGAATGCGAAGCTGCTGTTCGTCTTCCTGCGCGGCGGCTATGACGCGAACAACCTGCTGGTGCCCATCGGCAGCGATTTTTACTATGCATCGCGGCCGAATATCGCCATCGCGAAACCGGGTGCGGACAACGGCGCGCTGGCCTTGAATAGCGATTGGGCCCTGCATCCGGCCTTGCGCGAGACCATCTATCCCATGTTCACGGGCGGCGAGGCGGCCTTCATTCCGTTTGCCGGCACGACGGATTTGACGCGCAGCCATTTCGAGACGCAGGACAGCATCGAACTGGGACAGGAACTGGGCGGGCGCCGCGATTTCCGTTCTGGCTTTTTGAACCGGCTCGCGCAAAGCCTCAACAGCGGCAAGCACGCCATTTCCTTCACGGACCAGCTGCCCCTGATCTTCCAGGGCGGCGTGCAAGTGCCGAACATGGGGCTGCGCTCCGTGGGCAAGTCCGGTATCGATGCGCGTCAAAGCCAGCTCATCGCGGCGATGTACAAGGGCACGCCTCTGCAGCAACCGGTCAGCGCGGGCTTTGCCGTGCGCGAGGACGTGAGCCGGGAATTGACGGGAGAAATGCAGGCGGCCAACCGCAACGCCATCAGTACCAAGGGCTTTGAACTGGAAGCGCAGCGCATCGCGCGCTTGATGAAGGACAAATACAACCTTGGTTTCGTCGACGTGGGCGGCTGGGATACGCACGTGGGGCAGGGCGGCGCGAATGGCTACCTGGCGGGGCGCTTCGACGAACTGGGCCGGGGCCTGGCCGCGTTTTCGCAGGAAATGGGCAGCGAATGGCGCAATACCGTCGTCGTCGTCGTCAGCGAATTTGGCCGCACCTTCCGCGAAAACGGCAACCGCGGCACGGACCATGGCCACGGCAGCGTGTTCTGGGTGCTCGGCGGCGGCATCAAGGGCAAGCAGGTGGCGGGTGAGCAAGTGGCGATGTCGCAGGCGACGCTGTTCCAGAACCGCGACATGCCCGTGTTCAATGAATACCGCGCCGTGCTGGGCGGCTTGCTGCGCCGCACCTTCGGTTTGACGCCGGCGCAACTCGAGCACGTGTTTGCCGGCGTCAAACCGGTGGAGCTGGGCCTCGTATAAATCGCCATGGCTCCGTGTTACGCTACGCCTGCGCAACTGGCGCGTAGCCTAGCACCTATCAAAACCTACTGCGCGTCGTAATTTGCGGCCTGCGATGCTCACTGTACCTTCGTACAGTTGCGCTTCTCAGCCACAACTTCCTTCCGCTCGCTACGGTTTTGTTAGGCGCTATAAGCCCGTACACCTTTAAAGTGTGCGGGGCACGAATGGAGTGGTATGACCGATACCCAGCGCGACATCGTCAGCGCAGGCTTTTCCCTGGCCCTGATCGCCGTGACGGCCTTCGTCATGCAGCGTTTCTTTTTGCCGCTCGTGTGGGCCGGCATCCTGTGCGTGGCCACCTGGCCCCTGTACCTGCGCGTGCGCGCGGCGCTGGGCCAGCGCACCATCATCGCGGCCGCCGTGCTGACCCTGGCGTTCGCCTGCATCTTTATCATCCCCGTGCTGTTCGGCGTGGCGCAGGCGGCGCGCGAAGTGCCCGTGCTGGCCAATTTCGTCGTCCATGCGAATACGGACGGCTTGCCCGTGCCGGACTGGGTGGCGCATATTCCGCTGGCCGGCAGCGCCATCGGCGACTGGTGGCAAGCCACCCTGAGCCAGCCCCACGGCCTCGGTCACTTCTTTGCGGGCAGCGCCGTGGGCGGTTTTCATTCCGCGCGCGACATGCTCAAGGTGCTGGGCGCGGACGTCTTCCACCGCCTGGTCGATTTCGGCCTGGCCTTTCTATGCCTGTTTTTCTTTTACAAGGATGGCGAAGCGCTGACGCGCCAGATCACGGCCGTCGGCAGCCATTTTTTGCGTCCTGAACGCTGGGGCCGCTATGCGCAAAAGATCCCCACGGCCATCCGCGCCACCGTCAATGGCCTGGTGCTCGTGGGCCTGGCCGAAGGCGTGCTGATCGGCTTCGCCTATGCGATTGCCGGCTTGCCGTCGCCGGCCCTGTGGGCGTTCGCCACCGGTATTTTGGCCATCATCCCGTTCGGCGCGCCGCTCGCTTACCTGTGCGCGGCCGCTTTGCTGGTGTTCCAGGGCAATGTAGGCGCCGCCATCGGCGTGGCCGCATGGGGCACCGTGGTGCTGTTCGTGGCCGATCACTTCGTGCGTCCCGGCATGATCGGCAATGCTACCCGCTTGCCTTTCCTGGCCGTGCTGTTCGGCATTTTGGGCGGCGTGGAAACCCTGGGCCTCGTGGGCCTGTTCATCGGCCCCGTCGTGATGGTGCTGTTCGTGACCTTGTGGTACGAGGCGAATGTGTTCGACAAGGCGGCGCCTGTCAAGACAAGCGCGAATACACCTGCCAGCCCGGCCGCACAGGAACGCACGCAGTAATGAGGGGTCGGCCAGCGTTGCCGCTGGCCGGTACTGGCGCGCTCCCGGCGTGGCCGGGCGGAGCAGACTTCAAAACAGAGTGCAAGCACCTTGTTTTAAAGTCATTCTTAATGCGCCTTGGATAAAATGAGGAGCCAACGGCGCATCAGCAGCACTTCAACATAGCCCGGCTCGATGCCCGTACCGCACTCGATCAAGGGATTGACGGTGTAGTAGCGCTTGCGGAAGTCGCGGCAGACGAGGATTTCGCGCTTGCCCATGCGGACGAGGAAAGAGCTTGGGGCGTATTCCAGGCCGAACCGTGAGCCAAAACCGCTATTCAATGTTGCCATGACAATTCCTTTGAGGGAGATGTGTTGAACGAGTCATCAGAATAGCATAACTACTGTATGAATACACAGCTACTGTATGAATAAACAGTATTTTTTTGCTGGTGTGGTTTTTTTGATCATCGCCAGGAACAAGAAAGAGAGATCAGTTTGCAAGAGAAAAATGACATGGGCGTGACCATGAAACTGCGCCGCTTCGTCGAGGCGCGCCTGTCGCCCGAAGGCGAGCTGGGCCTGCATATGACGGTCGGCGTGGCCTTGATGCTGGTGGCCATCGTGGTCTTCCACGAGATCGCCGAAGCCGTGATGGGCATGGAGCAGATCACCGTGATCGACCTGCAGGTGGCGCAGTGGTTCAACCGGCATGCCGTGCCGTGGATCACCAGCGTGCTGCTGGTCGTCACGCATATGCATGGCGTGATCGGCGCCATCACCCTGGCCGTCTTGCTGGGCTGGTATCTGCACCGCAAGGGCGCTGACTATTGGCTGTTTACCCTGGTCATCACCATGCCGGGCGTCATGTTTTTGAACCTGCTGTTAAAGTACATTTTTGTGCGCGCGCGGCCCAGCTTTGACGAGCCCATCCTGCAGACGGCCTTGAGCACGTACAGCTTTCCCAGCGGCCATACGGCCACCTCGACAGCCCTGTATGGCTTGCTGGCCGCCTACCTGATTTGCCAGACGGCGCCGGGCGCCTGGGGCAAGCGCATCGGTATCGCGCTGGGCGCATTCCTGATGGCGTCGCTCGTGGGCTTCAGCCGCATTTATTTGGGCGCACATTACCTGAGCGATGTGCTGGCGGCCATGGCGGAAAGCTATGGCTGGCTGGCCATCTGTATCGCCGGCGTGTCGACCCTGCGCCGCCGCCGGCACATCCGGCAAACCACATAAGGGGAACGATCCTGAGCAAAATCGCCGTCATCATCAACGCGGGCGCCGGCTGCGGCTATGCGCCGGACTGGGCGCAGCAGCTCGAAGCGCAATTCCTGGCCGTGGGCCTCGACGCCGCCATCACCCTGGCGCAAAGCGGGGCCGAGATGATCGCCACGGCCGAGCAAGCCCTGCGCGATGGCGCGCCCATCGTCGTGGCCGGGGGCGGCGACGGCACCATCAATGCCGTCGCGTCCGTCGTCGTCGGCAGCGGCACGCCGTTTGGCGTCTTGCCGCTGGGCACCTTGAACCACTTCGCCAAGGATTTGAATATCCCGCTTGACCTCGATGCGGCGATTGCCAACGTGGCGCAGGGCGTGCCGCACCAGGTCGACGTGGGGGAAGTCAATGGCCGCATCTTCCTGAACAATTCCAGCCTGGGCCTGTATCCCGATATCGTGCGCGACCGCGAAAAGCAGCAGCGGCGGCTGGGACGGGGCAAGTGGCTGGCCTTCAGCTGGGCGCTGGTGGCCGCCTTGCGCCGCTATCCCTTTCTCAGCGTGCAATTGAAACTCAACGACGCCGTGCATGCGCGGCGCACGCCCTTCGTCTTCATCGGCAATAATGAATACCGGATGGAAGGCTTGAATATCGGCGAGCGCGAACGCCTCAACGGTGGCCAGCTGAGCCTGTACGTGGCGCAGCGTCCGGGCCGCCTGGGCCTCGTACGCCTGGCCCTGCACGCGCTGTTCGGCAAGTTGTCGCAGGCCAAGGATTTCGATGTGCTGACGGCCACCGACCTGGAAATCGCCACGAAACACCGCCGCCTGCGCGTGGCTACCGATGGCGAAGTGACCGTCATGAATACGCCGCTGCGCTACCGCATCCGCACGGCCGCGCTCGAAGTGATAGTGCCGGCGTCCGTGCCCGCCGCCAGCTAGGAGAACGCCATGCGTACCATCGTGCATTTATCGGATTTGCATTTCGGCCGGGTCGACGGGGATTTGCTGGCGCCCTTGCGCGCGCTGGTCGAGCGCCTGGAACCGGATGTGGTGGTGGTCTCCGGCGACCTCACGCAGCGCGCCCGCAGCGTGCAATTCCAGCAGGCGCGGCACTTTCTCGACAGCTTGCCGGGGCCGCAGATCGTGGTGCCGGGCAACCATGACGTGCCCCTGTATAACGTCTTTTCCCGCTTCCTGACGCCGCTGGTGAAGTACCGGCGCCACGTGACGGACGATTTGTCGCCCGAATATGTGGACGAGGAAATTGCCGTGCTGGGTATCAACACGGCCCGTTCATTGACGTTCAAGGATGGCCGCATCAGCCACGAGCAGATCGATTTCCTGCGTGAACGCCTGGGCCGCTTGCCGCCCGGTTTGACGCGCATCATCGTCACGCACCATCCATTCGACTTGCCCGAGCACTTCGATGAAGACGATCTGGTGGACCGCGCGCCGCAGGCGCTGCAAATGTTTTCCGAATGCGGCGTGGATTTATTGCTGGCGGGACACTTGCATGCCAGCGTGGCGGGCAACACGGCCGAGCGCTACAAGATCGCCGGCTACGCGGCCCTGATGGTGCAGGCGGGCACGGCCACGTCCACGCGGGGCAGGGGCGAGTCGAACTCCTTCAATGTGCTGCGCGTGGAAAACAGTTGTATCCGGGTCGAGCGCTACAGCTGGAATGAAGACCGCGCCGAGTTTGAAAAGGTCAGTACGGAAGCGTTCGAACGCCAGGGCGGCGTGTGGGCCAGCTTGCGACCGCTGTGATCGATGATGTTTTAATTACAGATGGCGTGCCGCATCCATGCGGTCATGCAAAATGCGGACGATGGCAATGCCATAGTGAGTGATGCGGAAATAAATCATGTGCCGTCCCACTTTGCGGCGCCGGTAGCCGGGCCGAATCTGCTCGCATGCCGGTGCCGTCTCGGGCGCGCGTGCCAGGTCATCGAAGGCTGCCGTCATGTTGTCAAGATAAAGACTGGCCTGCTGCACACCCCACCGCTGCGACGTATACGCCCAGATCGCCTCAAGATCATGCTCGGCGGCGGGCGTCAGCCGGTATTCAGCCATGCGCTGCCAGCATTCTCTGCTTGAAAGCCCTGGCGTCGAAAGGCTGGGGTTCACCGCTGGCCTCGCCTTCCACCAGCGCCGCGCGGATCGCATCGAGTTCGGCGCTGCGTTCCTGTTCACGCCGGATCAGGTCGCGGATGTATTCGCTGTCGTTCGTATAGCGCCCGGCGTCAATTTGCGCCTTGATCCAGTCGTCCTGCTGGTCCGTCAAGGTAATGGTCTTGCGCACGGTTCCCATGGTGGTTCACTCCAGATATGAGCAGTACGACGATCGTCATACTATTGGTGCAATATAGTGCATATTTGTGCAAATATCCAGTCGCCTCATCCGTGCTTATAACCAGTAATTCATGAAACGGGCCGCCCATTCCTTCATGCGGTCGGAGATGGGCCGGGTTTCCCATTTCGCCTTGGTGATCTCTTCCGAGTCGCGCAAGTCTTCCTGGAAGGCGTTTTCCATTTCCCTGCCGAAGCTGTCGCCCAGCACGATCACGTTCAGCTCGCTGTTGTGCAGGAAGCTGCGCATGTCGATGTTGGTCGAGCCCACCGTCGACCAGGCGCCGTCGATGACGGCCGTCTTGGCGTGCAGCACGGCCAGTTTCAAGTGAAAAATGCGGATGCCGCCGGCCAGCAGCTGGTCGTACAGCGCGTGTCCCGCATGGAACACGAGGCCGCTGTCGGACACGCCGGGCAGCACCACGGTGACGTCTACGCCCCGCTTGGCGGCCGCGACCAGCGCGTCGACCGTCTGCTGGTCGGGCACGAAATAGGCGGACGTGATGTGGATCGATTTCTTTGCTTCCTGGATGGCAAGGATGTAGGCCTTGTAGATTTCAAAGCCGCCTTCCGGCTCGCTGGCCACCACGCGCACCAGCTTGTCGCCCACTTCGGACAGCACGGGGAAATAATTGGCGTCAGGCAAGTCTGCCTGGTCTTGCTGGGCCCAGGTGCGGATGAACAGCCACTGGAAGGCGGCCACGGCCGGGCCTTCCACTTTCACGTGCGTGTCGCGCCAGCCCACGTCCTTCTTGTCGGTGGGCTTCGATTTCGAGCGGAACAGCGAGCTTTTCGCATAGGTATCGCTGATATTGATGCCGCCCGTAAACGCTGTCTTGCCGTCGACGATCAGCACCTTGCGGTGGTCGCGGTTGTTGATCTTCCAGTCGTCGCCCTTGAGCTTGGCCGGATTGACGGGGTTGAAGGCCACCAGGCGCACGCCGGCCGCGCGCATGCGCTCAAAAAACGCTTGCGGCACGCCGATGGTGCCCACGCTGTCGTAGATGACGTTGACCGTCACGCCCGATTGCTGCTTTTCGATCAGCATGTCGGCAAACTTCAGGCCCAGCGGGTCCTGGTCGAAGATATACGTTTCCAGGTTGATGCTGGTCTTGGCGTCGCTGATGGCCTCGAACATGGCGGCCATGGTTTGCGGGCCGTCAAACAGCAGGGTTACCTTGTTGCCCTTGATCAGAGGCACGCCGGTGGCCGCCTCTTCCAGCGCGGCCTGGGTCTTCAAGTCCATGCCGGACTTGGCCCAGCGCTTGTTGAGCAGGGCGGCCCGGCTGTTGACGTTCAGCACGGCGCCCTTGCCCGTGATCACCTTGGGCTTGGCCACGGGTTCGAGGGTGGTGTTGAGGTTCTTGACATTGGGCAGCGAAGCGCATGCAGCCAGGGTCCAGCACAGCAGGAGGGCGGTGAGACAGGGTTGCATGCGCCTAGCGGTCATTTTTGAGCCTTGTTTGTCAGTGACAGGTTTGCCGTATCATCGGCCAGCGCCAGTGGCGGCGGGTTTTTCGAACCAAAGAAGAAGACGATGGGCGAACGCAGGAAACGCTTGCCCAGGATTTTCAACAATTGCATGCCGTGCTTGAAGCGCACCTGGCGCGAACGCAGGGCTACCCACAGGGCCAGGCCGAAGCTGACCAGCAGGTTGGCCGTGCCGATGGCGAAGATGCCCGACAGCGACTTGACGGCCAGTTGCCAGCTCATGTTGTGGTCGAGTCCCACCAGGGCTGTTGCAAAGTTGGCGGCCGAGAAGGTGATGTGGCGGATATCGATGGGCAGGCCGATCAAAAAGCCGAGGGTGCCGATGGAGCCCAGCAGAATACCGAAATAGAAGTTACCCATCAGGCCGCCCAGGTTGTTTTCCAGGTACAGGCCCAGCCGCTGCAAGCGCTCCTGGCCGATCACCCGGCCCAGGCCGCGCAATTGCGCGATGCGCTGCGCCCAGCGCGTGTACAGGGCCTGGTTATCGTAGTAGCCGGAAATCAGGCCCGCCACGAACAGGCACACGCCCGCGATCATGGCGTAGAAGATGGCGGGGCTGCCGATGGGATCGATATCGTGCAGCAGATGCATGGCTTTTTCCGGCGATACCAGGTTGTGCCCCGTGATCGCCTTGTAGCCGAGCGCGATCAGCCACGCCGTGGGGATGGCCGTCGCCAGGTTGCCCAGCACGGCCATGTTTTGCGTGCGGAAGACCTTGTTGATCAGTTCCGCCATGCTGTCGAGGTCGATATTCCGGCCATCCTTGCTGTGCAGGCCGGCGGCGATGCGTGAGGCCGTCATGGCCGGTTGCTTGGTGGCCACCGTGAAGTGCAGCAAGTGGATGAACATGAAGCCGATCGAGTAATTCATGCTGAACATGAACGCTTCGACCAGCGGCGCCGAGCGCAAATACGACATCAATATCTTGAACAGGGCCATGAAGCCGATGATCACGCCCGCGCCTGCGGACGAGAGGAACATGGCACCCATTTCGCGGCGGTTTTCCGCGATGTAGTGCTCGCCCGTGCGGCTGGCGTTTTCCGTCACATTGCGCGCCAGCAAGTTGATATTGTCGGAAAACAGGTCGCTGACCTTGTATTTGTGGTTATGCGCGCGTATCAGTTCCAGCGCCAGCCCCACGGCGCCTGCGCGGCGGCGGCTGACGGGCTGCGGGTGCAGCAAGTCCTGCGTGGCGTCGACCGTGATGGCGTCGATATCCACGTTGTTTGACGCGGGCAGCTCGCCGCTCGTGTCGACGAGGAACAGCAGCTTGCGCAGGCGGTCGATGCTCTGCGCCAGCGCCACCAGTAAATACGTGAGGGGAATGCTGGTGCCCTGGTACAGCGCCTTCTTGCGGATCTTGGCGATGACGGCGTCGCACTGGTCCAGCATCACCAGCAAATGGCGCGCGTCCTCGATGTGCTCGATGTCGCCCTGCAGCAGGCTCGAGTAGGCATCCAGGTAGGCGTTCACTTCCGTGTTCTGCACCATGAACGGCGACTGGAACACTTCGATTTCATTGTGGAAACGCGTCAGTTCCGGTTCCAGGCCCATGGCGCAGACGCGGTAGGACAGGGTGCGGATGGCGTCTAGCATCCCTGGCAACATGATATTGCCGTCGCCGACGGCCAGTTCGACCTCGTCGCTGGTGAGCACATCGAACAGTTCCAGCCAGTCCGTGGCGGGCACGTTGCTGATCCACAAATAATCGGTCTTCAGGTACAGCACCTGGTCGAGCGCGTCGTTCAGGTATTCATCGCCAAGGGCGGGCGGCAGCATGCGGTAGGCGATGCGGCGTTTTAATTCTGTAAAGAAGCCGCTATTCGACAGTACGCCGATGTCCGTGTACAGGCTGGCGTGGCGGCGTGCGGCCAGCACGCGCAGCACGTATTCGTGCAGGGCGCGCGCCTGGGCGGGGTTACCTTTGAGAAGCTGGCGCAGGGTGCGCACGTTGGCGATCGCGGTAGCGCTGTCGTGGGGGCGCTTGGGACGCAATGAGTTGAATAATTCCACCAGCAAGTCGATATTGCTGGAGTTGGGGTCAATGCGTTCGAGGATAGCTAGCATGCAGAAAAAACGGGCGAGCCGCTGTCGGTAAAACCAGTAGTGTACCGCCTGCGTCAGATCGCGCAACGTTCGCCACCGAACATTGCTTTACGGCAGGGCCTGCAATTCACGCCATTTTGCCGCATATTGCCACAATCATGGTCAATCTTGCGTGTTGTCAGTGTGCGACGTGTTTCTTGGGACTAAGCTGAAGTTTCTGTTGTACAACGCACGGATGGCTGGACAAAAAGCGAGGATAAGGTAACACTTGGATCAGACACACAGCGCATGTCCTGATCAATACCGGGTAGTTTACTTTTCACGTCACCGAGATATTTATCATGAAGACCTCGTATTTTGCGCTTGCTGTGATAGGGATGGGGCCTTTCGCGCTGGGCGCGACGGCCCAGGCTGCCGATGGCGCGGGCAGTGCCGCATCCACCAACGTTGCCGTGTACGGCGTGCTCGACGCGGGCATCGTGGCCGAGCGGGGCTGCGCCGCCGGTTGCGCCGGCACCAAGGTGTCCGGCGGCGTCGCCTCCGGCTCGCGCCTGGGCGTGCAGGGGCGCGAAGCGCTGGGCAACGACGTTTCCGCCGTGTTTACCCTGGAAGCGGGCGTCCAGAACGACACGGGCCAGTCGGACGAGGGCCGCCTGTTCGGCCGGCAAGCCTACGTGGGCCTGGACAGCCGCCTGGGCGCGCTGACCCTGGGGCGCCAGTACAACCTGCAATACCTGGCGCTCACCGATGTGGCCGACCCGTTCAAGGGCGGCATGGCCGGCAGCGCCAGCAACCTGGCCGGCTACAGCGTGAAACGCTACGACAATACCGTCAAATACGTGACGCCCGCCTTGCGCGGCGTGACGGCCAGCGCCATCTACAGCTTCGGCGAGTCGCCTTACAGCAGCGCCAACAACCGCGCGTATGGCGCCACCCTCGGCTATTCGTCCGGCGCCGTGAATGTCAGCGTGTCGCACCAGCGCAAGAACAACTTCATCCTCGCCTCCGGCACCTTGCCCGCCATCGACATGTCGTCGCGCAACACCCTGATCGCGGCGAACATCGACCTGAAAGTGGCCACCGCCTTTGCCGCCGTGGGCGTGAACAAGGGCTATGGCAGCTCGCCGTGGGACCCGAACAATGCCTACAGCTCGCTGGCCCTGTCGATGTCGTCGTCGGACAGCCGCGACACTCTGCTGGGCGTGTCCGTGCCCGTGGGCGGTTTCAAGCTGCTGGCCTCGTACGTGCGCAAGGATGACCGCGACCTGGCCAACCGCGACGCCAATCAGGTGGCCGTCGGCCTCACGTATTCCCTGTCAAAACGCAGCGATTTCTACGCGTCCTACGCGAAGATCCACAACAAGAACGGCGCCCGCTACACGGTGGGCAATGCCAGCGATGCCGGGCGCGGCGACGCGGCTTTTAATATGGGCTTCCGTCACGGTTTCTGAGCGGCGGCGGACGGGGCAGGGCACGTTGCTCCCAGCCACTTGCCGTTGCTCGTCACATTCACCTGTTCCGGCGTACCGCGCGCGCTCGTCGTCACGGCCAGCTGCATGCTGAACGCCTGGTCGCCCGAGAACAGCACCTTGCCTTCGCCGCTCGATTTCGGATTCGCGCACGTGAACGACACCTGCATGCCGCCCGCGATGTCCTTGTTCTTCGAGGTGCAATCGCCGGGCTGGCCCGTGGGAATCTGCTTGCGCGCCGCCATGTCGGGCGTCACGCACGCCGTCACGCGCACGGCGCCGTCGGCGCCCACGGTGGGCATGGCCATGCCGCGGCTGGCCGCCATGCTTTCCAGCTGCTTGCGTTGATCGGGAGGAAGGTTGCCCAGTTGCTGCAGCACCATGGACATGGCATTGTCGGTGGCGGCGTCGGGCGACGCCATCTTGCTGTCGACTTGCCACAGGCCAGGCTTGATGGTGGCCGATGGCGCGGCGGCCTGGGCCTGGCTGCCGAAGGCGGCGCAAGCGAGCAGGGTCAGGCGTAGCAAAGAATGTTTCATGTGGGCGTCTCCGGAAAAGGCAGACCCCAGCATACGGCATGGCAAGCGGGGCACGCTTGCCATTGTGTTACAAACTGTGATCGGGCTCGATGCGGCGCACGTCCACGCTGGCGATGCGGCGCTCGTCGGCCTCGAGGATTTCATAGCGCAGATCGTCGAGTTCCAGCACTTCGCCCACGGCCGGCATGTTTTCGAAATGCGCCAGCAGGAAGCCGGCCAGCGAGTTGTACTCGCCGTCTTCGCTGACCAGGGTTTCCGTCTCGAATACTTGCTCCAGGTAATGCAGGTCCGTCGCGCCGTCGATGCGCCAGTGGCCGGGACCGAGCACTTCCACGTCCGGCTGCTCGTCCTCGTCGGGGAATTCGCCGGCGATGGCTTCCAGGATGTCGATCGGCGTGAGCACGCCTTGCACGGTGCCGAACTCGTCTACCACCAGCACCAGCTGGCCGCGTGAGCGCTTCAGGGTCTCCATGGCTTTCAGCACGCCGGCCGCTTCCGGCACGACGACGGCTTCGCGCATGCTGGCCGGGTCGATCTTGCCGCGCGAGACGAGGTCCTCGATCAGGTCCTTGCTGCGCGCGATGCCGACCACATTGTCGAGGTCATCATTGCAGACAGGAATCATGCTGTGCGGCGTGTCGCGCAGCAATTGCAGCATCTTCTCGCTGCTGTCGTTCAGGTTGACCCAGGAGACATCGCCGCGCGGCGTCATCACGGAACGGATCGAGCGTTCGGCCAGGGTCAGCACGCCGCTGACCATGTTGCGCTCTTCCACGCCGAAGGCGGAGACGTCGGGCAATTCCTTGACTTCGTGCTCTTCCACGGCTTCGCGGCCTTTGCGCCCGCCCAGCAGGCTCAGCACGGCTTGTGCCGTGCGGTCGCGCAGCGGGGCATTCGACTGCAGCTTGAGGAAGTTGCGGCGCGCCAGCTGGTTGAAGAACTCGATGACGATCGAGAAACCGATGGCGGCGTACAGATAGCCTTTCGGAATGTGGAAGCCCAGGCCTTCGGCCACCAGGGACAGGCCGATCATCAGCAAAAAGCTCAGGCACAGCACGACGACGGTGGGATGGGCGTTGACGAAGCGCGTCAGCACCTTTGAGGCCAGCATCATGACGACGATGGAAATGACGACGGCCGCCATCATCACGTACAGGTTTTCCACCATGCCGACGGCCGTGATGACGGCGTCGAGCGAAAAGACGGCGTCGAGCACGACGATCTGCGCCACCACGAGGCCGAAGCCGGCGTAGACTTTCGGTCCCGTCTGCGCATGCGTGACGCCTTCGAGGCGCTCGTGCAGCTCGCTGGTGGCCTTGAACAGCAGGAACAGGCCGCCGATGAGCAGGATCAGGTCGCGCCCCGAAAACGAGAAGGCCCATATGGAAAACAAGGGCGTCGTCAGGGTGACCAGCCAGGAAATCAGCGAGAGCAGGCCCAGCCGCATGACGAGGGCCAGGGTCAGGCCCAGCACCCTGGCCTTGTCGCGCTGGTGCGGCGGCAGCTTTTCGGCCAGGATGGCGATGAAAATCAGGTTGTCGATACCCAGTACGATTTCCAGTACGACCAGCGTCAGCAGGCCGACCCAGATTGTCGGGTCAAATAACCATTCCATGTGTGTAACCTTGTAAAGTCAGTAAGTATCAAGCTTGCCTGGCGGCCAGTGCCCCAGGGAATCGTGTTGCGAGTGCGTGATGTGGCGGCGGACGCGCGGCGGCCGGGTAGCCTGCCGCGCGTCCGCTTCGGCAAGTGCCCCCGGTCCCGCTTGCCAAATGATGGCGCAAAACGGCGCCCCCTGGCGCGAGGTCGGGTAGAGCGTGATGGGGTCGTTGTCGCATTCGTCGGCGTCGCAGCTGTCGCCGGGCAAGCCCGCATGGGCGCCGGGGTCAAGGCAATCGGCGACGAAGGCAGGCGTGGCAGTAGTGCCGGCCGTGACTGCATGCCGGAATGGGGAAGGGCTGGCGTCAGCCATGCTGGCGAACGCCTGGGGTAAGGCAATGAAGACAAAAAGGCAGAGCAGGACGAGAGCTCGTCTCATATACAGGCAGATAGTTCCGGAACCGTGGAGTATAACACGCGCACATAACAGCCCGATGACAGGCACTTGCGTAACTGACAAGCATGACGTAAATTGCGAGAGCAATGATTTCCCTGGGCAGCGAAGACGCAGCGCGGGTCCATGGCAATTCTTGCATTCGTATTCCATTGCGCCCGCTTTTGCGCTTGTCTAATAACGTAGTGCTACCAGGACTCCGATTTGAAACCAATTACCGCCCTCCTGCTTGCCGCCGGCATCCTCTCGCCGTCGTTTATCTTGGCCGCCACCCCGGTCGAAGCCGCGCCGATTCAGAAAACCGGCAAGGCCGCATCGAACCGTGCCGCCGCCGTCAAAGTCACGTCCGTCGAAGGCATCACCGAATACCGCCTGGCCAATGGCTTGCGCGTGCTGCTGTTCCCGGACGCCAGCAAGCCGACCCTGACCACCAACATCGTCTACCTGGTCGGTTCGCGCCATGAAAACTACGGCGAAACGGGCATGGCCCACTTGCTCGAGCACTTGCTGTTCAAGCCCAGCGCCAACTTCGGCGTCAGGAAGGGCACGAAAACCCCCGTCGAGATCCTGAACTCGACAGGAGCCGATTTCAACGGCACCACCTGGTACGACCGCACCAATTACTACGCCACCTTCCCCGCCAACGACGACAACCTGCGCCAGATGCTGGCCATGGAAGCGGACCGCATGGTCAACGCGGCCATCGACCAGAACGATCTGTGGAATCCGAAGACGCAGAAGGGCGAAATGACGGTCGTGCGCAACGAGTTCGAAATGGGCGAGAGCGACCCGATCGGCGTGACCAGCGAACGCATCCAGGCTGTTGCCTACGACTGGCACAACTACGGCAAGTCGACCATCGGCGCCCGTTCCGACATCGAACAGGTCAACATTCCCCGCCTGCGCGCGTTCTACCATAAATATTATCAGCCGGATAACGCCGTGCTGATGGTGGCGGGCCGCTTCGATGAAGCGAAGGTGTTGAAGCAGATCAATGAACTGTTCGGCAAGATCCCGAAACCGACGCGCGTGATCGAACCGACCTACACGGCCGAACCCGTGCAGGATGGCGAGCGCGCCGTGACGGTGCGCCGCAGCGGCGGCACGCAGTTCGTCGGCGCCGGCTATCACGTGGCGCCGTCCGGCAACCCGGACGCTGTCGCCATCGAGGTGCTCGGTCACGTGCTGACGGACGCGCCCGCCGGCCGCCTGCACAAGGCGCTGGTGGAAACCAAGCTGGCCAGCAAGATCGAATACAACTCGGTGAGCAATCTGGAGCCGGGCTACAACCTGTTCGGCGCCCTGGTGCCCGTCGATGGCAACCTCGACGCGGCGCAAGCGGCCATGCTGAAAGTGCTGGAAGAACTGAAGTCGCAGCCGGTCACGGATGCGGAAGTGGCGCGCGTGAAACAGCAGCTGAACAAGCAGGTCGAACTGATCACGTCGAATACGGCGCGCATGACGATCGCCCTGACGGAGTCGCTGGCGGCCGGCGACTGGCGTCTGTTCTTCCTGCAGCGCGACCAGCTCGACAAGCTGACGACGGCGCAGGTGCAGGCGGCGGCCGAGAAATACCTGAAGAGCTCGAACCGCACCCTGGGCCGCTTCATCCCCACCGATGCGCCGGACCGCACCGTTGTGCCGGCCTATGCCGACGTGGCGCCGCAACTGGCCGGCTACACGGGCCGCGCCGTCGTGGCGCAGGGCGAAGCGTTCGACCCCAGTCCCGACAATATCGAAGCGCGCACCACGCGCTTTACCTTGCCGAACGGCTTGAAGGGCGCCTTGCTGCCGAAGAAAACCAAGGGCAATACCGTCAGCGTCGTGTTGAAACTGCAGCTAGGCAGCGAAGAGAGCCTGCGCGGCAAGGGGCAAGTGGGCAGCTACACGGCCAGTCTATTGTCGCGCGGCACGGATAAACTGTCGCGCCAGGAAGTAAAGGACAAGTTCGACCAGCTGGGCATGCAAGTAGCCATCTCCGGCGGCGCCGAAGGCGTGACCGCCATGCTGACGGGCAAGCGCGAGAACTTGCCGGCCGCCATGGACCTGCTGGCGCAAGTGCTGCAAAAGCCGGCCTTGAACGAAACGGAATTCCTGGAATTGCAGCGCGAGCGCGTCGGCCGCGCCGAGCAGGAATTGCCTGAGCCGCAGCCGCTGGCCGTGAACGCCTTCCGCCGCCTGCTCGACGCCACGCCGGAAGGCCATGTGCGCCACGTGGCCACCTTGCCGCTTGAGCTGGCGCAATGGAAAGCCATCAAGGTTGCCGATGTGAAAGCCTTCCATGGCGCCTATTATGGCGCGTCGAACGCCACGTTTGCCGCCGTGGGCGACTTCGACCCGGCCGCGCTGAAGGCGCAAGTGGCCAGCCTGTACGGCAGCTGGAAGACGCAGCAGCCGTATGTGCGCATTCCCGATGCCGTCAAGCCTGTGAGCGGCGAGAAAGTCACGCTGGAAACGCCGGACAAGGCCAACAGCGTGCTGTTCGCCATCCAGCCGATTCCGCTCAAGGATGACGCCGCCAGCTATCCGGCCTTGCTGATCGCCAATCACATGCTCGGTGGCGGCGCCTTGCGCAGCCGCCTGGCCGACCGCATCCGCCAGAAGGAAGGCCTGTCGTACGGCGTCGGTTCGCAAGTGAGCGTGCCGTCGCGCGAACCGGCCGGCTACTGGATGGCGTATGCCATCAGCGCGCCGCAAAACACGGTCAAGGTGGAAGCGGCCCTGCGCGAGGAAATCGCCAAGGCGCTGGCCGACGGGTTCTCGGAAGCGGAACTGGCCGAGGCGAAAAAGGGCTGGCTGCAATCGGAAGAAGTAAGCCGCACGCAGGACAGCGCTCTGGCCAGCGGCCTCGCCAGCTACCTGGCGCAAGACCGTACCATGGCTTACGACAAGGACCTGGAAGCGAAAGTGGCCGCCTTGACGCTGGCGCAAGTGAACCAGGGCTTGCGCGAGTACCTGAAGCCATCGGCCGTCTCGATCGTGACGGCGGGCGACTTTGCCAAGGTGGCGAAAGAGGGCGACAGCGGCGCCAAGGCAACGACGTCGAAATAATCCGTTTCACATAGAAAAAACCCGCTGGCAAGGTCACTTGCCAGCGGGTTTTTTATTGATGCGTGTCAGCTTAGCGCGGAGCAAGCTCGGCTACGTAGATCTCCACGCGGCGATTGCGTGCGCGTCCGGCCGCATCCGCATTCGAGGCGATCGGCTCGCGGGCGCCGCGGCCTTCCGTGACGACGCGCGTCGGCGAGACGCCGCGCATGGCCAGGTAGTCGCGCGTGTGGGCCGCGCGTTCCACCGACAGCGGTTCGTTGATGGAATCGCTGCCCGTGCTGTCCGTATGGCCGATGATGCTGACCGTGGTGTTCGGGTTTTCGTTCAGGGTGGCGGCAAAGCGGTCGAGGATGGGGCGGAAGTTGCCCTTGATGTCGGCGCGGTTGGTGTCGAAGGAAATGTCGCTGGGGATTTCCATTTTCAGGCGGTTATCGGCCGTTTGCGACACTTGCACGCCGGTGCCCTGTGTCGCTTGCTCCATCGCGCGCTTCTGGTTTTCCATGCGGTTCGACCAGATATTGCCGACCACGGCGCCAGCTGCGGCACCGATCAGCGCGCCGCCGGCCGTGCGGCCGCTGCTGCCGCCACCGGTGGTGCCGCCGATCAAGGCGCCCAGGCCCGCGCCGATGCCGGCGCCCGTGGCCGTGCCACGTTGCGTCGAGGACATATCCGCGCAGCCGGTGGCGGCCAGTGCGATCACCAGCATACCGATCAGGGATGTGGCGCCAGGGCCTTTTTTGAATGCTTCTTTCATGGATTTTCTCCTTGTTTTGTTATTGGGACATACCCAGGAATTACCTGCACACGTTACTGCAAAATGCCGCAGTGTGCCAGTGCGCGCACGCTGTACGCAAAAGGCGGAAAAAGGGCGGCGCCCGTTTGCACGCGCGCCGCCCCTGTCTGGCCAATGGAGTGGCCTCTATAAACCGCGCCCGCTGATCAGACGCAACAGGATCATGATGACTGCCACCACCAGGAGGATGTGGATGAAGCCGCCAATGGTATAGGAAGTTACCAGGCCCAGCAGCCAAAGAATAATGAGTACGACGGCGATTGTATACAGCATGATGTGTCCTCCGAGAGTAATGTGTGGATGACGGCGGCTGCCTTGGCCTTGCGCCGTCATCAGTTTTTGTCATTGCGCAGCGACCGGGTCGCTGAACGCTTATGCCATGACTAAGTGTCTACTTTGTTTTCATTGTGTTCTGTACGCTGTCGTACACAAGGCTCAACTAGCGGGAGCGGTCGGCGTGTTCATCGGCCATGCCCGGTATCCAGGCCAGCATGCCGGCCATGCCGACGGCGCCGGCCAGGCAGCTGACCATGCCGCCGGTCAACAGCAGCATGACGCCAAACACGGGCGCGCTTGTTTGCACGGGCGCCAAATCCAGCGCGCAAAAGCCCAGCGCCGTGGCCAATATGCCGCCACCGATAAAGCCGAGCCAGATCCGGTGACTGTTTGTCTTGTCGTTTTCCATCGCACCTCCTTGAAGATATTCGTTGAACTTTCTTGAACGCATCATCTCGCGGGACGGCGTACTCATCTGTACGCCAACGAACATTGTCAAAAAGAAAACGCCCGGACAGGCCGGGCGTGTGTTGAATTTGCAACTTATCGCGGCAGCGGCGCCGCCGCGCTTCGCTTAGCCCATGGCGCGCAAGCCGCCGTTGACGACGCGCACGCGGTCGCCCTGGCGCCAGTTCGGCGCGGCGCTCTGGTGCACGGTGCGCGTCTTGCCGTTATCGAGGCGCACGACGATGTTGTAGCTGCGCGTGGCGCGCACGCTGCCTTCGATCTGATTGCCGGCCACGGCGCCGCCTACGGCGCCCAGCACGGTGGCCAGCTGCTTGCCGTGGCCGCCGCCTACCTGGTTGCCCAGCAAGCCGCCGACGACGGCGCCGCCGGCCGCGCCCACGCCGCTGCCTTCGGCGCGCGTATTGACTTCATGGATGGCTTCGATCACGCCGCAGTTGCTGCACACTTGCGGTGCCGGGGCAGCCGCGTATTGCTGTTGTGGTTGCTGCTGGGGCTGCGGCTGGCGCACTGGCTGCTGCTGTTGCTGCTGTTGCTGCTGAGGCGGCAGGGCGGCCAGCGGCTGCGCACCGGCAGGCTGCAGGTTCGCTGGCGGCTGGTTCGCCTGCAGGTTGGCCATCTGTTCGGCCGAAGTGCCGGCTGCCAGTGGCCGGCTGTCGCTCTGGGACGAAGGCAGCCAGCCCATCAGGGCCGCCGTGCCCACGCCGCAAAACAGCAGGACGGCGACAGCGGCGGCAAGTACCAGCGGATGGAGGGATTTGGTGGTAGTCATGGAAAGCTCCTGTTTTTTAAAATAATGAAATGGGTAGTGCGTGTTATCCGTGCGATTCGCGTGTATTGCCAGTGTGCTGTGCCGCTTGCTTCGCTTCCGTGCGTCACCGTACATACATGGGCGGTACTGCACCGTAGGCTAAGTAAAAATTATGTCGAGTTGTAACGACACCAAGGAAAAGCAATGCCACTAACGAACGCCAGCATGACCCTGCCCCGCGATGCAGGCCGATCCGGCCTGGGGTCGTCCGTGGGCGCGCCTGACGCCGGCAACCGCTTGCTGGCCAGCCTGCCCGAGCACGATTTGCGGCACCTGACGGCGCTGTTCGATACGGTCACGGTCGAGGTAGGCGAGGTGCTGTACGAACCGGGCCAGCCTATCGGCCACATTTATTTCCCCCGCGACTGCCTGATCTCCCTGTTGGCCGTGGCGGAAGGCCGCATGACCCTGGAAGTGGGCTCGGTCGGCCGCGAAGGCGTGCTGGGCGCGTCCGTCGCGCTCGGTCATGACCTGGCGCAAGTGCGTGCCGTGGTGCAACGTTCCGGCATGGCCAGCCGCATCGCGCGGGCCGATTTCTGCGCCGAGTTCGCCCAGCTCGAGTCCCTGCAGCGCTTGCTGTACCGCTACACGGACACCCTGCTGGCGCAAGCCATCCAGATTGCCGTGTGCAGCCGCTTCCACGTGCTCGAGGCGCGCCTGGCCCGTTCGCTGCTGATCACGCGCGACCGCCTGCAATCCGAAAAATTTCACCTCACGCATGAATTCCTCGCCCATACCCTGGGTGTGCGGCGGGTCGGCGTGACCAAGGCAGCGAGCGCGCTGCAACAGCAAAAACTGATTACTTACAGCCGCGGCAATATCGAAATCCTTGATTCCGCCGGCCTGGAAGCTGTCTCCTGCCGCTGTTACGAGCTGGTCAAGGACAGCGGCACCATCGGCATGGCCAACGTCTTCGTCTGACTTTCCTCGCTTGCCTTGCATCAGGCTTGCCTTCATCCCGCTTGCTTTTATCCTTGTGCCGCAGACGCAAAAAAGCGGGGCGGGCGCCTGCGCACCCACCCCGCTTTCTTGAGCAATAATTACTTCGGCTTGACCTGGTTACCGATCACGCCACCGACAGCGGCGCCGCCGACTGCGCCGACAGCGCTGCCGCCGGTCAGCACGGAACCGGCAACGGCGCCGACGCCAGCGCCGATGGCGGTGTTTTTATCTTGGCCGGACATGTTGGCGCAAGCCGTCAGGCTCAGCAGCAGGGCGGCAACGGAAGTGGTAGCGGCGATTTTTTTAATGATTTGCATGATAGTTCTCCTATGAATTCAGACCTCGTGGCGCCGGCATGGTATGGGCCGGATGACTTCGTGACGCCGTGTGTTTCAGGCACGATCACAGCATAGGATTGCGGCAAGGCAGGGTCTGTTCGGCAACGCACATAGGGGTGTAACAATTGTAAAGGCGCCCACGCCGCGCTCAGCGCACCTTGCGTACGGCTTTCCCCGGCTTGGGCGCCACCGGTTTCACGCGCGCCTGGGCCAGCAGGGCCGCGCACTCGCTATCTTCGACGGGGCCGGTATTGACCAGCGGCAGCAGCGCCGCCACGGGCGCCACCACGGCCAGCGCCAGTGCGCCGCCGGCGCGCAAGGCCAGCACGCCCTTGTCGACGCTCACGTCGGGCTTGCTGAAAGTGCCATGCACGTACAGGGGCGAGCGCAGCGAAAAGACGCGCAAGCCCTTGCTGTCCGGCCGCAGGGTCAGGTCCAGCCGTTCATCGGCCAGGTTCACCGTGCCATCGATATGCAGGACGGCATCATCCGTGTCGACGATAAACTGGCGCGTCTGCATCAATCCTTTGGTGACGGCGAAATCGGCGGCCATGCAGTTCAGCTTGACCTGCTTGTCGCCAGACAGTTTGGCCAGCACGACACTGCCGATATTCAAGCCCATTTCTTCCAGCAGCAGCTTGCTGATGCTGCCCCGGTTGATCAGCGCGCGCACTTCGCCGTTCGAGCTGCCCAGCAGGGTGGCGACGGAATTGCCCGTGGCCGACAGCGAAGCGTCGCCATTGATTTCGCCCACGCTGGCTTGCAGGGCGGGCAGGCGGGGAAACAGTTGCTGGATGTGCAGATGGCGGGCGCTGGCCTTGAGTTCGGCCGCGATGCCGTTGGCGATGACCTTGCCGCTGCCGTCGAGCTTGATTTGCGACGTCAAGGTGCCGCCCGCCACGTTGAAGTTGAGCGGCGTCAATGACAGCACGCCATCCGTCAGCACCACATGCGTGTCGAGCTTGCTGATTGGCAGCTCGGCATCGCGCGTGATCTTGTCGGCCGTGTAGCGCACATCGGCGTCCAGGCTGGTCCAGCGCTCCGTCTTGAACGTTTCCACCGGCAGCACGCGGCCGGCCGGCTGCGTCGATGCCACGCCGCGTTCCTTC
Source organism: Janthinobacterium sp. GW823-FHT06H09 (assembly GCF_058794735.1). NCBI lineage: Bacteria > Pseudomonadati > Pseudomonadota > Betaproteobacteria > Burkholderiales > Oxalobacteraceae > Janthinobacterium > Janthinobacterium sp. GW823-FHT06H09. The sequence goes on from NZ_JBXAHC010000008.1 coordinate 105,649, forward strand.
TTGCTGGCGCTGGAATCGGCGCCGACCAGCGGGCCCAGGTCGGAAAATTGCAGCAGGCGCGAGTGGACTTCTCCCGTCAGGCGCTTGCGCGGCGTGCTGGCGGAAAAGGCCAGCTTGCCACTGATGTCGCTGGAACCCACCTTGCCGGTGAACTTGTCGTACACCCATTCACCGCCGCGCGGCGCCAGGGTACCCGTCAAATGGCCTTCCGTGCTGAAGTGCGGCGTTTCCGGCAGCAGCACGCCCGTCAATGGATACAGGCTCGCCATGCTGGGTCCCGATAGCTTCAGGCGCACGTCGAGCGCGGCCAGCTTGGCCGGACGCGTCAGGGTGCCTTCGATGGCCATGCTGCTGCCGCCTGCGCGCATGTCGGCCTGGATGGGGAAGGGCGTGCCTTGCTGCTGCAGCGACAGCACGCCGCCGGCCTTGCCGCCGCCCTTGACGCTTTCGCCATGGTATTTTCCCGACAGCGTCCAGGCGATGCCGTAGCGCGCATCGTTCGCGATGGTGTCGACATCGGCGCGCATCGCCGTTTTCGTGACAGCATCGTCCAGATACACGGTGCCCTTGCTGAAGACCACGCCTTGCAATTCCAGCTGCCACGGCGATGGCTGCTCCTGTTTGTCGAAGGTCCAGTTGTTCTTGCCGTCCTTGTTGCGCAGCAAGCGCACCTGCGGCGTGTCGAAGCGCAATTGCGGAATGATGATTTTCTTGTCCAGCAGGGCCAGGGGATTGAGCGAGAACGCCAGCTGGCTGACGGTGGCCAGCTGCGCCCCGTCGTCCGTCCCGGACATGGTGCTTGGGTTGCCCAGGCGCACATCCTTTGCCTGCAGGTGCGGCCATGGCAAATAGTCGCGCCAGCCTTGTTTGCCTCCCGTCGTGGGCTGCTGCCACGTCAGCGTCAGGTCGCCTTCGATGGCAAACGGTCTCCCCAGCGCTTCGCTGGCGCGCGCATTGAGCCAGGGCTTGGCGCGGTTCCAGTCCATATTCATCAGGACGATGGAGGCGGTGACGGGCAGGGCGATGAGCACGGCGGCGCTGGCGAGGGAGATTTTCTGACGGCGGGACAGTTGCATGGTAGACGATTCTTTCTGGACAAGTATTCACGATGCTACAGGAATCGCTCCTCAGCCGGGCCCGTTTCTCGCTTTTACGGTCCGGCACGTGCGCTGGCGCACGTTGCCGATGCAAGTATTGTCGATTTCTTACTCTATGTGCGGCACCGAACGGATATGCGGGGAGCCGGAGCCTATAACGTCTACATCAAACGCCGTTCCTGATTCCAGATGCACCGACGTATGAACCCTAACGCTTACACATTCTCCAGGAGAAAAAAAATGACAAACCGAGATTTCAAGATTTCCCCACTGGCCGCCCTGGCCGCCTGCGCCACGGCCGTTGTCCTGATGACGGGCTGCTCCAGCCTGAAAACGCCAGCCACGGCCGATGTCGCCGTGTCGCGCGCCGCCGTCGATAACGCCGCCAGCGCCGGCGCCGCCGACCTGGCACCCGATGAAATGCGCTCGGCCCGCGAAAAAATGCGCATGGCTAACCAGGCCCTGAAAGACCGTGACTACAAAACGGCGCGCGACCTGGCTGACCAGGCGCAAGCCGATGCCAAGCTGGCGCAAAGCAAGGCCAACTCGGCCAAGGCCACCAGCGCCGCCGACGAAATCAACGAGAACATCCGCGTCATGCGCGAAGAACTCGACCGTGCCAATCAGCAAGCCCCGAAACAATAACCAAGAATAAGAACAGGATTCCATCATGAAAAAAGCTACTTACACCACCATTCCCGGCCTGCTGGCCATGGCCGCCCTCGTTGCCGCCTGCAGCTCCGCACCGACCACCACCAGCCTGCTCGACCAGACCCGCGGCGACTACATGGCGGCGCAATCGAACCCGATGGTATCGACCTATGCGCCACGCGAATTCCGCGAAGCGAGCGCTGCGCTGGAAGCGGCAAACGCCGCCGCCACGCGCCAGGAAGATAGCGAAAAAGTCGACAAGCTGGCCTACCTGGCCAAGCAAAAGATAGCCACGGCGCAAGAAGTCGCCAAGCAGAAAGCGGCCGAAGCCGATATCGCCAACGCGGGCAAGCAGCGCGACCAGTTGCGCCTCGATGCGCGCACGCAGCAGGCTGACCAGGCCACGGCCCGCGCCCAGACGGCGCAAGCGGATGCGGAAGCGGCCAAGGCCCAGGCTCAGGCTGCCGAAGCATCGGCCCGCGATGCGCAAGCGCGCGCCGCCGGACTCGAAGCACAGCTGGCCGACCTGGCCGCCAAGAAAACCGAACGCGGCATGGTCATTACCCTGGGCGACGTGCTGTTTGGCACGGACAAGGCGAACCTGACGGCCGATGGCGTGAATACGGCGCGCAAGCTGGCCGAGGTGCTGAAAAACAACCCGCAGCGCACCGTGCTGATCGAAGGCTTTACCGATAGCACGGGCGGCTCCGCGCACAACCTGGAATTGTCGCAACGCCGCGCCGAATCCGTGCGCAATGCGCTGCTGGAGCAAGGCATCAGCCGTGACCGCATCGCCACGAAAGGCTATGGCGCCGCCTATCCGGCCGCCGGCAACGATACGGCGGCAAACCGCCAGCTGAATCGCCGTGTGGAAATCGTCTTGTCCGAGGACAACACGGCCATTCCCGCCCGCCGTTAAAACACCAGGCCAAACTACGGTTTTTGCCTGGCGTTTGATTTGTTCGTAGGCAGCACCGGCCGCTATTTGGCCGGTGGATACCCATGTAATACTTGAAAGGAAGCATCATGACCCAAACATCTGTTGAGATTCCAGCTGGCATCGATACGGCCGCCATCCGCGCCGCCGCCAAAAACCTCGATGACGGCGCCGTGACGGCCGGCTACCAGGGCGACCGCCAGGAGTTGATCACCCTGTTGAATGGGGCGCTGGCCACCGAACTGGTGTGTATTGCGCGCTATAAACGCCATTACTACACCGTGAGCGGGCGCGACAATGGCACCATCAAGGCCGAGTTCCTTGAGCATGCGCAACAGGAGCAGGAACACGCCGACTGGCTGGCCGAACGCATCGTGCAACTCAATGGCAAGCCAGATTTTAATCCTGCAACATTGCTTGCGCGCAGCCATGCCGAGTATGATGACTCCGAAGACGTGCAAAGCATGGTGCGTGCCAATCTGATCGCGGAACGGGTAGCGATCGAGTCGTATCGCCAGATGATCGTCAAAATTGGCGACAAGGACCCGACCACACGCCATTTGTTGATCAAAATCATGGCTGTCGAAGAAGAGCACGCCGATGACATGCGCGATCTAATGGAATAGTGTTTTTGAGTAAAGTAGGTATAGTAACTACATTCATCCACAGCTAAGGAGCTAAACCATGTTGGAAAACAATATCACCACCGTCAATAACGATGTCAAAACCCTGGTCAAGGATGCGCAAGCCCTGTTCAGCGCCGCTGCCGCCCTGACCGGTGAAAAAGCCGATGAAGTGCGAATCAAGGGCATGAAAACCCTGGACGCTGCCCTGGCCAAGGCGCACGAAGCGCAAGCGTCGGCCATCGTTGCTACCAAACAGCTCGCCTCCCAGGCGGACGGTTATGTCAAGGAAAACCCATGGCGCACGGTAGCCGTCGCCGCTGGCGTCGGCGTACTGGTCGGCTTCATCCTGGGCCGCAAGTAATCCATTGTCAGGAGCGATATGGACAAGTCTGCTTCGTCTCACCAGGGGCCGGGATTGATCGGCTCGGTCGCCGGCCTGGCCAAGAACGCCGTCGGACTGATGTTGTCGCGGCTGGAACTGGCCACCATCGAACTGTCGGAAGTGCGCAATCACATGCTGCAGCTCGTGGTCATTTTCGCCCTGGCGACAGTGGCGGGCTTGTTTGCCATCGCTTACGGCAGCGTACTGATCGTTTTCCTGGCCTGGGATAGCCTGGGCTGGAAGATCCTGGCGATCATGACGGTCGTATTCGTACTGCTGGCCATCGCGCTGGTCATGTATGCGCGCGCCATGCTGCGTCAAGGAAAGCTGTCCATGCCTGCCACCATGGCGGAATTGAAGGCCGACCGCGACATGCTGATGTAAGCGGGCTCACGAGGAGAATTCATGTCGGAAACCGACAAACTGGCGGCGCAAGCCGCCCGCAAGCGCCTGCTGATCGCCCAAGGCGAAATGTATCGCGTGGGCATCGTGCATGCGCGCGCCAACGTGGGCTATGCCCTGCGTCCCGAATCGCTGCTGCAGGGCGTGGTCGAAACGGCGGTCGGCTTTGCCGGCCACCGCGTCGAGTCCTTGCTGGCGCCGGGCGGCATGCGTTTGCAGGGCGCCATGCCCTACGTGCTGACGGCGCTATCGTTTATTGGGCGCAAGAAGCTGGTCAAGCCGGCCCTGGTCCTCGTGGCCGTGGCCGCCGTGGCCGCCAGCTGGCTGCGCCGCAAGCGCTGAACGCCAGCCGTGTTGCACAGGAACGCCGTCATTGACGGCGTTTTTTTTGCCCGTACCCAACGTCCGGCACGGGCAGGCGCAATCCCTTACAATGATTCACGCCGCATTTTGCGCGGCGCACAGAGGGGCCATCTTGATGACGAATTCAAAGACACCGATCAATCAGTTAAATCCCTCGCGCCTGCGCATCGTGCTGGTGCTGCAGGGCGGCGGCGCACTGGGCGCCTACCAGGCCGGCGTCTACCATGCGCTGCACGAACATGGCCTGGCGCCCGACTGGGTGGTGGGCACCTCGATCGGCGCCATCAATGCCGCCATTTTGGCCGGCAACAAGCACGAGGACAGGCTCGTGCGTCTGAAACAGTTCTGGCAGCGCGTGGCGCACCGCGACAGCGTCGACATGAACCTCGTTTCGGACCAGCAGCGCCGCTCGAACATCTGGCTGGCCACGCTCGATACCGTGCTGCGCGGCGTGCCCGGCTTCTTCAAGCCGCGCATTTTCAGCCTGTTCTCCGCAGGAATCGCCGTCAAGCCGGAAGAGGCCAGCTTCTATGACACCAGTGAGCTGGCCAGCACCCTCGAGGAACTGGTCGATTTCGATTACCTGAACCAGCCCGGCGGCATGCGCCTGACGGTCAACGCCCTGCGCGTCAAGTGCGGCAGCCTCACCAGTTTCGACAGCCAGCAGCAGCCGCTGACGGCGGACCATATCCGCGCCAGCGGCGCCTTGCCGCCCGGCTTTGCCGGCGTGCGCGTCGATGGCGATTTATATTGGGATGGCGGCCTGTACTCGAACACGCCGCTGGAAACCGTGCTCGACGACACGCCCCACGTCGATACCCTGGTCTTCATGGTCGACCTGTGGAGCTCGGAAGGGCCGGAACCGACCACCCTCGATGAGGTGCAGACGCGGCAGAAGGACGTCACCTTCGCCTCGCGCTCGAAACGCCATATCGCCGACTATGTCAATACGCACACCTTGCAGCGCAAATTGCGCGAGCTGTACGCCGGCCTGCCCGACACAAAGCACAACCGCCAGCAGACGGAAGAGCTCGTAGCGCTGGGCTGCGACAGCACCATGCACATCGTGCGCCTGCCGTATGCGGGGCGCGACTGGCACATGGCGGCCAAGGATATCAATTTCTCCAAGGGCTCCATCGAGTGGCGCTGGGAGCAGGGCTACCAGGATGGCTTGCGCGCGATCAAGGCGGCCGGCTGGCTGGCCTTCGTCACGGAAGACACGCCGCTCGTGGTGCACGAACTCCCGCCCTATGAGCGCGATGCGGCTTAGTGACGCCTGTCAAAACCTGCTGCGCGTCGGTATAGGTCACCATACCTTCCGTACGGTTGCGCTTCTTAGCCACCTCTCCCTTCCGCTCGCGACGGTTTTGTCAGGTGTTGCAATGTTGTTCAGCGTCGCAACAGCACGGCGCATCACTGCGGATGCGCCGCTGCACGCAGTTTTTCCGCGTTCGCCATGTCTTGCCGGTAAGTATCTTGCGCGTCCTTCAGGCAGCTGGCGCGCGTGGCGGACGGTTCCAAGCGGCACGCTTTTTTGGCCTCGGCCAGGGCGGCGGCGATTTCCTTGCGCAAAGTGCGAAGCTGGGCTTGCGCCGTGCTGTCTTCCTGGTACCAGCGTTGCGGGTCGCCCGGCTGCGGCGAGGCCGTCTGCGCCAGTGCCATCGGCGCCAGGCTGCAGGCGAGCAGGGTGGCCAAGAGTGTATTGTGGATAGTCATGATATTTCCTCCTTGAAATAAAAAAGGCGCCGTAGCGCCTTTTTTTACAACCTGCCCGTCAGTAATAGCAGGATCAGTATCACTACGACCAGGCCGGCGATGCCGCTGGGGCCGTAACCCCAGTTGCGGCTATGCGGCCAGGTAGGCAGGACGCCGACCAGGGCCAGGATCAAGATGATCAGAATGATGGTGCCCATGGCAACTCCTTGTTATGGTACGACTCATGCAAGATGGCGGATGCCTGCTGACAAGCTCCGCCGAGAATTAATAGCGGTAGACGCGGCCGTCGACGACGCGCACGCGGTTGCCCGGGCGCAAATCATTCGCGTTGTCCTGCACTACGGTACGGTACTCGCCGTTGTCGAGACGCACGCTGATCTGGTAGGCCTGCGCCTGCTGCCTGCGGCCTTCGACCTGGTTGCCCACGACGCCGCCAGCGACGGCGCCCGCCACGGTGGCGGCCGTGCGTCCGCTGCCCGAACCGATTGTATTGCCCAGCAGGGCGCCGGCGATGCCGCCGACCACGGCGCCCGCGCCGCTGGTTTGACCGCCACCCTGCACGATCTGGATGGAGTCGACGGTGCCGTACATGGCGGACTCAGGCTGGTTGGCCGGGTAATATTGTTGCGACTGGGTAGGGCCGGTGGCACAACCGCTCAGTACGGCGGTGGCGGCGAGCATCAGTGCAGCCAAGGTGGCGTTGGTTTTCATTTTATTCTCCTGACGAGGTGAGGGTGTAGAGCCATCTTAGTCATGCCCCTGTCCCCGGTCTGTACGCTGCCGCACGTACTTATTTGCAGTCGAAAAGGGTAGTGCGGGCTGGAGCGATCCGGCAAAAACGTTGTTATTTCTCCATATTGCCCTTCCACTTTCAAAATAAATTACTTGTGTACGGCAGCGTACAGAAGAGCGGCGACTATCCACGTAAAACGGTAGTCATGCCAAGCAGACATGCTTGCTACCACCAGGGAGAAATACAACATGAACAAGAATAAGCTTTTCACCGCCATCGTCGTCAGCCTGGCATGCGCCGCATGGGGCGGCCAGGCAGTGGCGGCCACGCCGGAAGCAAAAGCAACGTACAAGGCGGCCAATGAACAGGCTGGCCTGAATTACAAACTGGCGCATGCCGAGTGCGAAAAAATCACGGGCAACCCCAAGGATGTCTGCATCGCCGAAGCGAAGGCCGTGCGCACCTACGATGAAGCCGTGGCCCAGGCGCAATACACGAATACGCTGCGTGCCTACACCAAGGCGCGCGTCAAGATTGCCGATGCCAATTACGATGTCGATCTGGCCCGCTGCAATGCGCTGACGGGCAACGACAAGGATGTCTGCGTCAAGCTGGCCAAGTCCACCAAGGTGGCGGCCCTGGCCGACGCCAAGGCGGACAAGAAAGTCATCGAAGCGCGCAGCGATGCGCGTGAAGCAAAAAGAAAAGCCGAGTACAAGGTCGCGACAGAAAAATGCGATGCATTGGCCGGCGCAGCCAAGGATGACTGTATCAAGGCTGCAAAAACCCAGTTTGGCTACTGAGCTCCCTCCGGCGCGCAGTCACCACACTGGTATAAGAAGCTCATTGTGAGCACATTGATTGACCACTCCTAAGGAAAAAACCATGAAATTCACTAAATCTATCGCTACTGGCCTTTTCGTCGCTTCCCTGTTCGCCGTTGCAGGCTGCGCTTCGACCCCAACCAAGGAAGGCACGGGCGAATACCTCGACGACGCCGCGATCACCACCAAAGTGAAAGCCAGCATCTTCAATGAGCCTACCCTGAAATCGACGGAAATCAACGTTGAAACCTTCAAGGGCGTGGTTCAGCTGAGCGGCTTCGTTGCCCAGCCAGCCGATGCCGCCAAAGCGGGTGAAGTTGCCCGTGGCGTCAAGGGCGTGAAGTCGGTGAAAAACGACATCCGCGTCAAGTAATGGCCTGACCTGCCGCAGCGGCCAGCCTCACGGCTGGCCCTGTGGCCTTCCACCGACCGTCGCGGGAATCGCATGCATACCCAGCCTTCAGATACCCCGCCCGATCCGGTGGCGGCTGCCTCCACCGAGCCTGCCGGGCCACCTCCCGGCGCGCCCGTGGAGCAGCCAGACTCAACCTTGCGCTTGCCGCTGCATGTCAATGCGCGTGGCATGGCCTTGGGCATCATCGCCACCGTCAGCTTTATTTATGCGCTGCAGTGGGCACAGAAATTCCTCATTCCCGTCATCTTCGGCATTTTCATTGCCTACACCCTCAATCCCGTTGTCGCCTGGCTGGAAAAGCTGCGCCTGCCGCGCGCCATCGGCGCCACGGCCGTCACGGCCCTGATCCTGTTCGGCTCCATCGTCGTGGTCGAGCGCGTGCAGGGCGAATTCGAATCCATCGTTGAAGAGTTGCCGGCCGCCACGCATAAACTGTCGCGGCTGATCGCCGCCAATACGGGCGGCAAGAACAGCACCTTCCAGAAGATGCAGGCCGTGGCCAATGAAATCGAGCAAGTGGCCGCCGGCGCCGAAGCGCGCCGCAACAACCGCCGCGCCGCCGCGGCCGAGGCGCCCAACTTCAAGATCATGGACTGGGTCTGGGCCGGTTCGCTGGGCCTGGTGGGCTTCCTCAGCCAGGCCACCATGGTCATCTTCCTCGTATTCTTCCTGCTGCTGTCGGGCGACACCTTCAAGCGCAAGCTCGTCAAGCTGACGGGACCGTCGCTGAGCCGCAAGAAGGTCACCGTGCACATCCTGGAAGACATCAACACTTCAATCCAGAACTATATGTTCATGCTGCTCGTCACAAATGTCTTGCTGGCCGTCCTGATGTGGATCGCCCTGCGCGTGATCGGGCTGGAAAACGCGGGCGCCTGGGCCATCGTGGCCGGCTTGCTGCACATAATGCCGTATTTCGGCCCCTTGCTCATCACCATCGCCACGGGCCTGGTCGCCTTCCTGCAGTTCGAATCGCTGGAAATGGTCTTGCTGGTGACGGGCACGTCGATGGCCATCGCCACCCTGGTGGGCACCTTTGTCACCACCTGGATGACGGGGCGTATCGCGCGCATGAATCCTACTGCCGTGTTCGTCAGCCTGCTGTTCTGGGGCTGGCTGTGGGGTGTCTGGGGATTGCTGCTGGGCGTGCCCATCATCGTCATGGTGAAGGTCGTCGCCGAGCGCGTGCAAGGCATGGAAGTGGTGGCGGAACTGCTGGGCGAATAGCTTGCGGCAAGGCCAAGAACAACGGCGCCCGCGGGCGCCGTTGCTGCATCCGGAGCGACACCTTACGACTGGTGGCGTTTCAGTATCTTCACTTGCACGTCGCCGTCTTCCGTCTTCGGCATATCCTTCATGCTGCCCAGCTGCAAGGCGAACTGGCGCGTAAATTCGGCGCCCAGGAAGAAGATTTGCGCCGAGTAATACACCCACAGCAGCAGGGCGACCAGCGAACCGGCGGCGCCATAGCTGCTGGCCACGCCGCTATTGCCGATATACACGCCAATCGCATATTTCCCTAGTGAAAACATGAAGGCCGTGCCGATGGCGCCGATCAGCACGTCGCGCCAGGACAGGCGCACGCGCGGCAGCATTTTATAGATGACGGCAAACAGGCTGGCGATGACGGCAAAGCCGATCAGGTTCGACAGGATGGTAAACAGCACGGCAGTGTCTTTCCACACGCCTTCCCAAAAGTTGGCGAGGATGGCCATGGCGGCGTTGACCACCAGCGACACCATCAGCAGGAAGGCCAGCACCAGTACCAGGCCAAACGACAGCAAGCGCGTGCGCACCATGTCCCAGGCGCCCGCTTCCTTCAAGGGTGGCACTTGCCAGATTTCATCAAGGCTGGCTTTCAGTTCGGCAAATACGCTGGTGGCGCCAAACAGCAGCAGGGCGCTGGCGATGAGGGTGGCGATGCGGCCCTGTTCATGGTTTTTCGCGCCGGCCAGCACGAGCTGGATGGCTTCGGCGCCCTGCGTGCCCAGCAAGCCCTGCAGTTGCCCCATCAGCTCGCCGCGCGCGGCGGCCGGACCATAGAAAAAGCCGGCGATGGCGATCACCAGTACGAGGATGGGGGCGATGGAAAACAGGGTGTAATAGGCGAGGGCGGCGCCCTTGCTCGAGGCGCGGTGTTCCAGCCATTCGGTGACGGAGCAGTAGACGACGCTGCGCATCTGCTTGCTTAACGGCGCGAGACCGGCCAGTCTGGGATAGCGGGTAAAGAAATTCATGATGGCTTTCAATGCAAAAAAGGGGCGCGAGCCCCTTTTTTTTAATTCACAAGTGGCGTACCACTGTCGAGCTTACTGCACGCGGCGTTCGATGGTGATTTGTTCCACTTCAACGCGGCGGTTAGGTTCCAGGCACTTGATCAGGTCGGCACGTTTCTTGTTGTTGCACTCCACGACCGGATTGGTCGAACCCTTGCCTTCAGCCGTCAGGCGGTTGGCGGCAACACCGTGGGCGACCAGGTATTCCTTGACTGCGTCAGCACGCTGCTGCGACAGTTTCAGGTTGTACTTGGGCGAACCGATGCGGTCGGCATAACCACTGATGACGACGTTGTTGACGTCCGGCGCTGCGTTCAGCACGCGTGCGATTTCGTCGAGCTTGGTTTGTGTCGGGCCCAGCTTGGCGCTGTCGAACGCGAACAGTTCCGTTGCCGACATCGTCACTTTTTCAAAGCGTGGCGGCGGTGGCGGTGGTGGTGGCGGCACGACCACGACGACTTCTTCACGTACTGGCGGCGGCGGTGGCGGTGGTGGCGGCGGTGCAGGCGGTTTGTCGAACGCGTAGTTCAAGCCCACGGTGACGTAGTAGTTGTTGGACTTGCTGCTCGGGTCGAACGTATTGCCGCGCAGGAAACCGTGCACATTGCGCACGTCAGCCTGCAGGGACAGCTGCTCGGTGATGCTGGACTGGAAACCCAGGCCCACGCTCGCGTATGGCGAGCTCTTCGTGCGTTCACCGAAGGCGAAGCTGGTGTCCTTGTCGCGCTGCATGCCGGCACCGACCAGCAGGAAAGGACGGAAGGCTTTGCGCGAGAACATGTACAAGCCGTCGACGCCCAGCGTATTTTGCTGGTAGCGCTGACCGCCATCCTTGGAACGGGCATACGTGGTGCCCAGCTGGATATCCCAGTCCTGGGAAACAGGCTTACCGAAACGCAAGCCTGCGCCATAACCGGTTTTATCCGTGGCGAAGTCGGAATCTGGCTTGAGTGCGTTGATGCTAGGTTGAATATACCAGGAGGGATTGATTTCCTGGGCCTGTGCGCCGAGGGCGGAGCACAGGACTGCGGCGGCAACGGCGATTTTTTTTAGATTATTCACAAGTAACTCCCAACGTTGATAAGAGATTTTCTCTACGGCATCAAAGACACATCTTGCTACACGTGCTATTGCTAGATATAGACCACACTTCCAGGTGCGCATTCTTGTGATAAATGCACTGCTGTTGGACTAGAGAATACGATTGCAGGTTCTGGTGGTCGGTGCGCTGGCGCACAAAGCATTGCGGTATATCAATAGTGTTGCAGATTCACGACAAAGATTTTGGTGTTGAAAAAAACTAATTTTATTGGTGAAACTTTTACAAGCACGGTCATTGCCTGGCACCGCGGCGACAGGCAATCGTACGACTTGTCACCTGCATGCCACTGTATATTAGCAACAATGATGAGCTTGATAACTAATAATACATTGATGTTGTATTCCGGCCGCGTTCTGTTGTTTTTCTGGGCTTCCGCCAGGCAACTTTTGCGCGCCGCAGCCAGCTCCGCCACTTTTTCTCAAGGAGTCATCCGTGCCTGACCTGTCCCGTGTTCTTACTTCCCCGCTGTCCGGCAAGCTGGGCCCGCTGTGCCTGCTGCTGTCGCTGGGCCTGGCGGCGCCAGCCTGGGCCGATAGCGGCGTGTCCCTGTTTTCACCGAGCGGCACGGTCAAGGCCGTGCGCCAGGTGCGGGCCCAGTTCGCCACGCCGATGGTGCCGTTCGGCGACATGGGCTTGCCCGCGCCGTTCGCCATCGATTGCGGCAAGGCCGAGCCGGCCGTCGTGGCGGGCGCGGGGCGCTGGGCCGACGAACGCAACTGGAACTTCGATTTCGAGCGCGATTTGCCGGCCGGCGTGGCCTGCAGCTTTACCTTGAAGCCGGGACTCAAGGATCTGGCGGGCCAGCCCCTGCAGGGAAGCACGTCCTACCGCTTTTCCACGGGCGGCCCGGCCATCGTCGAGGCCGTACCGTATGACGGCCAGCCCTACATCGACGAAAACCAGATCTTCGTGCTGGGCCTGGACGCCGTGCCGAACGAGGCCAGCGCGGCCGCCAACGCGTATTGCCGCGCCGATGGCATCAATGAAAAGATTCCCGTGCGGCGGCTTGTAGGCAAGGAGCTGGAGCAGGTATTGACTTTGCGCAAGAGCTTTCTCGACCGCTACCTGACCGTGTACTTCAAGAAGCGGGGCGTCGTGTGGAAAGCGGGTATGCCTGTTGCGAGCAAGGGCGCGCCGCCTTTGCCCGTCACCGTGCTGCAATGCAAGCGCAGCTTCCCTGCCAATGCCAAGGTGTCGCTCGTGTGGGGCGAGGGCATCGCCAGCGTCAGCGGTATCGCCACCAACAAGGCGCAAACCCTGCAGTTCAAGACGCGTCCCGACTTCACGGCCAAGTTCAGCTGCGAGCGCAGCAATCCGAAGGAGCAATGCATTCCCTTCCTGCCCATGCGCGTGCAGTTTTCCGCGCCCGTGAGCGCGGCGCAGGTGCGCGCCATGACCCTGAAGGGCGGCGGCAAGACCTATGCGCCGACGATTTCAAAAGAGGAAGAAAAGGCGGAATTCCTGTATGGCGCTGTCTTCAATGGTCCATTTCCCGTGCAGGCCAGTTTTGTGCTGAGCTTGCCGCCGGGCTTGAAGGACGATGCGGGCCGCGCCTTGCTCAACCGCGCGCGCTTCCCCATGACGGTGCGCACGGGCGAACAGCCGCCGCTGCTCAAATTCCCGGCCCCGTTCGGCATCATCGAAGCGAAGGGCGACGGCTTGCTGCCCGTCACCGTGCGCAATATCGAGCCTGTGCTGTCGGGCAAGGAAGTCGCGCAAGCCTCGGCTGCCGCCACGGGCGCCAGCTTGCGCGTGCCCGACAATGACGACAAGTTCATCATCGAGTGGATGCAGCGCCTGGCCGGCAATGGCGACGGGGGCGAATACTGGCAGCCGTACGCCCAGTATGCGGGCAACATGAGCAAATCCGTGCTGGCGGGCGCTGCCGGCACGCGCCCCATCAGCCTGCCGCGCGCCGATGGCCGGAAAACCTTTGAAGTGATCGGCATCCCTTTGCAGAAGCCGGGCTTTTATGTGGTCGAGCTGGCCAGCCCCATCCTCGGCAAGGCGTTGCTGGGCAAACCGACGACCGCGTATATCCGCACGGCCGCGCTGGTGACGAACCTGGCCGCCCACTTCAAGCATGGCGCGCAATCGTCGCTCGTGTGGGTGACCTCGCTGGACAAGGGCGCGCCTGTTGCGAAAGCGCAAGTGGCCGTGCGCGACTGCGCCGGCAAGCTGCTGTGGCAAGGCGCCACGGGCGCGGACGGCGTGGCGCACATTCCCGGCGAGCTGGCCAATTCCAGCTGCAAGAACAATGGCCGCTACTTTATCAGTGCGCGCAGCGGCGGCGACATGACGTTCACCCTGTCGGACTGGGTGGGCGGCATCGAAGCCTGGCGTTTCAATTTGCCCACGGATGACACACGCGCCGACAACACCTTGCTGGCCACGGTATTCGACCGCACCCTGCTGCGCGCCGGCGAAACCGTGCACATGAAGCACTTTATTCGCAAGCACACGGCCGAAGGCATGAGCCTGGTCGACAAGAACAACGGTCCCGGCAGCGCCACCTCCGTCGTCATCACGCACCAGGGCAGCGACCAGAACTATCAATTACCGCTGCGCTGGTCCGCCGGCGGCACGGCGGAAAGCGACTGGCTCATCCCCGCCGACGCCAAGCAGGGCGAATACAGCGTGACGATGGCGGGCCGTCCGTCCGGCAGTTTCCGCGTGGAAGCGTTTCGCGTACCGACCATGAAAGCCGTGCTGCAGGGACCGAAGGCCCCCACCGTGCAGGCAAAGCAGCTGGCCCTCGATGCGCAAATCACGTATCTGGCCGGCGGCGCCGCCACCAACGCGCCCGTCAAGCTGCGCACGGTACTGCAAGACAAGAGCGTAACGTTTGCCGACTATCCCGACTATAGTTTCAGCAATGGTGACGTGAAGGAAGGTCTCGTCAAACAGGGCACGGGCTACGACGACGATGAAGGCGAGTGGCAGGATGAAGGCCGTGGCGGCCCCTCCGGCCCCGGCGCGACGGCTGCGCGCACGCAAAGCTTGACTCTGGACAAGGCGGGCGGCGCGCGCATCGTCATCGACCAGCTGCCGCAGCTGTCCGTGCCGCGCGACCTGGTGGCGGAAATGGCCTTCCAGGATGCGAATGGCGAGACGGCATCCGTCGCCACGCGCGTGCCGCTGTGGCCGTCGAATGTCGTGATCGGCATCAAGCCCGATGCCTGGGCCTTGAGCAAGGATGCCTTCAAGTTCACTGTGGCCGTGCTGGGCACGAATGGCAAGCCCGTGGCGAATGCGCCCGTGGCCGTCGACTTTTTCCAGCGCAACAGCTATTCGCACCGCCGGCGCCTGATCGGCGGCTTCTATGCGTATGAAAACAGCAGCGAAGTGGTCAAGCTGGGCCAAGCGTGCTCGGGCAAGACGGACAACAAGGGCCTCTTGACTTGCGACGTGAAGGCGCCCGCCAGCGGCAATCTGGTGTTGCGCGCCCGCACGCAGGATGCGTCCGGCAATGCGGCCGTGGCCAACCGCGAAACGTGGGTGGCCGGCAGCGGAGACTGGTGGTTCAATGCCAGCGACAACGACCGCATCGACGTCTTGCCGGAAAAGAAACGCTATGAGCCGGGCCAGGAAGCGAGCTTGCAGGTTCGCATGCCGTTCCGTTCGGGCACGGCGCTGATCACGGTCGAGCGCGAAGGCATCCTCGACACCTATGTGCGCCAGTTGAACGGCCGGGAACCGGTGGTGAACATCCCGGTCAAACCGAATTACGCGCCGAATGTGTATGTCTCCGTGTTTGTCGTGCGGGGGCGTGTCGATGGCGTGCAGCCGACTGCCCTGGTCGACTTGGGCAAGCCGGCCTACAAGATGGGCATCGCGCCGCTGAACGTGGGCTGGCAGGCGCATGAACTGAACGTCATGGTGGTGTCCGACAAGGAAGTGTATAAAACGCGCGACAAGGCGGAAGTGTCCGTGCGCGTGCGCCGCGCTGACGGAAAACCGCTGCCGGCCGGTGCCGAAGTGGCGCTGGCGGCCGTCGACACGGGCTTGCTGGAGCTGATGCCCAACGATAGCTGGAAGTTGCTCGATACCATGATGGCGCAGCGCAGCTTGCAGGTGGAAACGGCGACGGCGCAGATGCAGGTGATCGGCAAGCGCCATTTTGGCCGCAAGGCGTTTCCGGCCGGCGGAGGCGGCGGCAAGGGCGCCAGCCGCGAGCTGTTCGATACCTTGCTGTTCTGGAAGGGCACCGTCAAGCTCGACGCCAAGGGCGAAGCGACGGTGCAGGTGCCGCTCAACGATTCCTTGACGGGATTCCGCATCGTTGCGATTGCCAGTGCCGGCAAGGAATTGTTTGGCACGGGCAGCACGGATATCCGCAGCTCGCAAGACTTGATCTTGATGTCGGGCTTGCCGTCCCTCGTGCGTGAAGGCGACCAGTTGCGCGCGGGCTTTACGGTGCGCAACACCTCGGCCGCATCCTTGAACGTGGAAATCAATGCCACGGCGGCTGGCAAGGCGCTGCCGCGCCAGAGCTTGACCCTGGCGGCGGGAGAAGCGCGCGAAACGGGCTGGGATTACCAGGTGCCGCTTGGCGCGCAAACGGTCGTGTGGGAGATCAGCGCCAAGGCGGGTAGCGGGCTTGGCAACACCTCCGATAAACTGAAAATCACGCAAAAAGTCGGCCAGGCCACGCCCGTGCGCACGTATCAGGCCACCTTGATGCAGATCGACAAGCCCGTCAATATGTCCGTGCAAATGCCGGCCGGCGCCTTGCCGGGCCGGGGCGGCCTGCAGACCAGCTTTGTCGCCAAGCTGGGCGGCGAGCTGCCCGGCGTGCGCGAGTACATGGCCGCCTACCCGTACACTTGCTTCGAGCAAAACACGTCGAAGGCCATCGCCCTGCAAGACCAGGACGCGTGGAACCGGCTGGCCGCCAGTCTGCCCGCCTACCTGGACGGCGACGGCTTGCTGAAATACTTTCCCATCATGGAGCAGGGCAGCGACAGCCTGACGGCCTACGTGCTGTCGGCCACCAGGGAAGCGGGCTATGCGATTCCGGAACAGACGAAGAACCGCATGGAAGCAGCCTTGACGGCCTTCGTGCAGGGCAAGATCGTGCGCCGTTCCGCGCTGGCCACGACCGACCTGGCCGTGCGCAAGCTGGCCGCGCTGGAAGCGCTGTCGCGTTCGAATAAAGTGCCGCCCGATGCGCTGGAGAGCATCAGCATCAGCCCGAACCTGTGGCCGACCTCCGCCGTCATCGACTGGAGCTTGTTGCTGCAACGCACGCCTGGCCTGGCGCGCCGCGATGCGCTGCTGGCCGAGGCGCAGCAGATCTTGCGTTCGCGCCTGAATTTCCAGGGCACCACCATGGGCTTTTCCACCGAGCGCAAGGATAACTGGTGGTGGCTGATGGTGTCCGGCGACGTCAACGCCAACCGTTTATTACTGGCCGTGATGGACGACCCGGCGTGGAAGGACGATATCGGCCGCCTGGTGCGCGGCAGCATGGGCCGCCAGAAGAAGGGCCGCTGGGATACGACGGTGGCCAACGCCTGGGGCACCCTGGCCATCGCCAAATTCTCGGCTAAATTCGAGTCGACGCCGGTGACGGGCGCCAGTGCCGTCAAACTGGGCGGCGATACGCAAGCGCTCGTGTGGAATGGCGCGGCGAAAGTCGGCCCCGTGCTGCAGGCGTGGCCGACGGGCACGGATACCCTGGGCCTGGCACACAGCGGCATGGGCAAGCCGTGGGCCACCGTGCAAAGTCTGGCGGCCATTCCGCTCAAGGCGCCCGTGTCCAGCGGCTACACGATCAAGAAAACCGTAACGCCGGTGGAACAGAAAACCACCGGCCAATGGTCGCGCGGCGACGTCTACCGCGTGCGCCTGGAGTTGTCGGCGCAGGCGGACATGAGCTGGGTAGTGGTCGACGACCCGATACCGGCCAGCGCCACGGTGCTGGGCAATGGACTGGGCCGCGACTCGCAGCTGCTGACGGCCGGCGAAAAATCCACGGGCTGGGTCTGGCCCACGTTCGAGGAACGGGCGTTTGACGCTTTCCGCGCCTACTATGCCTTCGTGCCGAAAGGTAACTGGAGCGTGGAATACACGGTGCGCCTGAACAATGCCGGGGATTTCAGCCTGCCGGCCACGCGTATTGAGGCCATGTATTCGCCCGAGATGTTTGGCGAAGCGCCGAACGCGAATGTGAAGGTGGGGCAGTGAAAGGGTTAGTTTTACTGATGGGCGGCCTGCTGTCCGGCCCGGTCTTCGCCGAGGCGGTCCTGACGCCGGCCCAGGTGCAGGCCGCCTACCGCAGTTCGGAAGCGCAGTTGCTGGACCGCAGCGGCGCACCGTTGCAATCGTTACGCGTGGACATGAAGGTACGGCGCCTGCCGTGGGTGCCGCTGGCCGATATTTCCCCCGCCGTGCAGCAGGCCGTGCTGCTGGCGGAAGACCAGCGCTTCATGCGCCATGGCGGCGTGGATGTGTCCGCGCTGGCCACGGCCGCCTGGGACAATCTGTTTGCCAAGAAAGCCCGGGGCGCCTCGACCATCACCATGCAGCTGGCGGGCCAGCTCGATGCGGACTTGCAGGCGTCCTCGGGCGGACGCAGCCTGCGCCAGAAATGGGACCAGATGCGCGCGGCGCAAGCGTTAGAATCCAGCTGGAGCAAGGCGCAGATTTTCGAGGCGTATTTGAATCTCGTATCATTCCGGGGCGAACTGCAAGGCATCGCCTCCGCCTCGTACAGCCTGTTCGGCAAGGCGCCGTCGGGCCTGAACCAGACGGATGGCATCATCCTGGCCAGCCTGGTGCGCTCGCCGAATGCGCCGCCGGCCACCGTCACGCGGCGCGCCTGCGCGCTGGCAAAGGAATGGCGCATGGACAGCAGCTGCCAGATGATCGGCCAGCGCGTGCAGACGGCCTTGCAGCGCAATGCGCTGTATGCGGAGCTGGCGCCGGCGCCGCAAGTGGCGCAGCAACTGCTGAAGCAGCCGGGCGCCCAGGTCGCCAGCACGCTCGATGGTCCCTTGCAACGCTTCGCACAGGAAAACCTGCGCCAGCAACTGGGATCTTTGCGCGAGCGCAATGTCAACGACGGCGCCATCATCGTGCTCGATAACCGCAGCGGCGAGATCCTCGCCTATGTCGGCAATGCGGGCGGCAGCCATGTCGATGGGGTGACGGCCCTGCGCCAGGCCGGTTCCACCTTGAAACCGTTTTTATATGAACTGGCCATCGAGCGCCGTCTGATGACGGCCGCCTCCGTCATGGACGACTCGCCGCTGGACGTCGCCACGGCGTCGGGCATGTATGCGCCGCAAAACTACGACCGCAATTTCAAGGGCTACGTCAGCGCCCGCACCAGCCTGGCCAGTTCCCTCAACATTCCCGCCGTGCGCACGGTGCTGCTGACGGGACAGGACGGCTTTTACAACCGCCTCAAGGACGTGGGCCTGTCCAGCCTGACGGAACCGGCCGAATACTACGGCCCCTCGCTGGCGCTGGGTTCGTCGGAAGTGACCCTGCTGGAACTGGCCAACGCCTACCGCGCGCTGGCCAATGGCGGCCTGTACAGCACGGCCAGCCTGCAGCCGGGGCAGGCTGGCAAGGACAAACGCCGTGTGATGGAGGCGGGCGCCGCCTTCATCGTCGGCGATATCCTGGCGGACCGCGCCGCGCGCAGCATGACCTTTGGCTTGCGCAACGAGCTGGGGACGAATTTCTGGAGCGCCGTCAAGACAGGCACGAGCAAGGATATGCGCGACAACTGGTGCATGGGTTACTCGGAGCGCTACACGGTGGGCGTCTGGGTGGGCAACTTCGACGGCAAGCCCATGTGGGACGTGTCGGGCGTGACGGGCGCCGCGCCCGTGTGGCGCGACGTGATGGATTATCTGCATAAGAACGTGCCCAGCCATGCGCCCAAAGCCCCGCCAGGCGTGCTGCAGCAGATGGTGGCGTACCAGCCCGCGCTGGAAGCGCCGCGCCGCGAATGGTTTATCGCGGGCACGGAAAGCCCCGTCATCGCCGTGCTGGGCGACACCGTGAAGCTGCCCGCCATCGTGTATCCGGCCGAGGACAGCATCCTCGCCATCGACCCCGACATCCCGCCCGCCCTGCAGCGCGTCTTCTTCCAGGCGCAGGGCGGCCACGGCTTGCGCTGGGTGCTCGACGGCAAAGATATGGGCGGTGCAGCCGAGAGCATCAGCTGGCGCCCCGTACCGGGCAAGCACGCGCTGGCCCTCGTCGATGACGCCGGCAAGACGGTGGCGCGGGTGGCGTTCCAGGTGCGGGGGAATGCCTTGGCGCAGCTTGCCGCACAGGAAAAATAATCAGTTCGATGGATAATTCGCCGGGTCGATGGCCGGCGTGACGTAGTGCCGCAGCACATCGCCGCCGTGCGGGTGTTTTTGCGTGCGGCGCTTTTCGTCCGATGGCGGGCTGACCAGCACGATGGTCGCCTCGTCCGGATTGCGCAAATTCACCACGGCG
Source organism: Janthinobacterium sp. GW823-FHT06H09 (assembly GCF_058794735.1). Lineage (NCBI taxonomy): Bacteria > Pseudomonadati > Pseudomonadota > Betaproteobacteria > Burkholderiales > Oxalobacteraceae > Janthinobacterium > Janthinobacterium sp. GW823-FHT06H09. The sequence goes on from NZ_JBXAHC010000008.1 coordinate 125,636, forward strand.
CTGACGCCGCCATCGCGGTAGCTGCCCATCACGGCTATGGCCATCTGTACGAACAGGGTGGCCGCGCCCGTGTTGCCCAGGCGCCGGTCCGTGTCGATCCATTGCGCCACGTTGCCGCTGTCGAGTTCCGTGCCGCCATCTTCCGCATGTTTCAGCAAGGTCTTGTGCAGTGCCAGCAGCTGCGCCTGATTGCCGCCCGTGGCGGCGATGAGGCGCGCCGGTGCGGCGGGACGGTCGGTTTCCGGCAAGCTGTGCAAGGCTTGCTGCCAGCCCGCCTGCAAGGCACGTTCGCGCTGGTCGCGCCGCGTCAGCGGCTTGCCGTGTTCATCCGTCAACCTGATAAAAGTGGGCCGGTGGAGGAAGCCGAAGGTGGGCAGGCGGTCCAGCTGCGCCAGCTGTTCCTTGTTGAACGGCAGGGGAAACCAGGGCGTGGGCTGCCACTCTTTCGGCGGGTGATAAGTCTTGTGCTGGAGCCTGTCGAGCATGCTGAAGCTGCCCGTGCCGCGGATGTCGGGGCGCCGGGCGAATTGCGCGGCGACGGGCAGCCATTCGGCGATGCTGGGCTGGCGCCGGGTGATGGCTGTGGGATCAGTTTCCAGGCGTGCCTGTGGCACGGTTCCCATCAAATCATAGTAGGCCAAATACAAGCGCCGCGCCACGCCGTAGGTATTCAAATCGTCGACGCTGTCCTCTGGCGGCGCATCGTCATACGCAAACTTGCGTACGGCATCGATGCGTTCGCGCCGGGCCAGCACGAACAGGGCGGAGGCGTCGGGCATTTCGGGGATGTAGCGGCCGTCTCTTGTGAGCGGTGGCGAGTTGTCCGGGCTGTACAGATCGCGCGTGGGCATGCTGTCTTCCGAATTGAGCACGATGTAGGGCACGTCGGGATGGGCATCGAAAAATGCAAATACATCTTCCAGGATGCGGTCCGGATGTTCACTGAGGCGGCGCGGACCACTGGCGAACAGATGCCAGTGCAGGCCGGATGACGCAGCGCCACCGGCCAGACCTATGGCCGGCGAGTCGGGGCTGTCCAGCATGTGCGAATTAAAGATCGGCGGTTCTGCATTGAACACAGGGACGCCAAAATACATGGGAATGTCCCTTGCCCCATTTTCCAGCGTGTCACCGCCGCGGCCACCTGCTATCCCAGCTCTCTGCATGGCATCCCAGGTGTATTTTTCCTTGTCCTGTTCACGGATGCTGGCATAGGCATTTCCCTGCTGCAGCACTTCCCACAGCTTGCCCTGCCGGTATTTGTCCAGGGTGACGCCCAGACCGATCACTTCCAGCACATATTCACGCTTGTCCTGCTCGGTGGGCGCCGCCTGCTGTACTTGCGGCGTTGCGACGGCCACAGGCTTGGACGAATGCAGCCAGCGAGAACCGAGCAATGTAGCCGCGACGATGGGCGGGATCAGCAACAGCCATTGCAGGTGGCGCCATATTTTGCTGCTCATCGTGGACTCCTGTAAATAAGTAGGACTGATCAATACAAACCCAAGCAATAGCAGAGTCATCAATGCGAGGGTTACGCAGAAGGGAGAGAGCAAGTTTGGGAAAAATTTTTTCATCGTGGAATGTCATCGCTGGCTTTATGTACAAAAGGAGTGACGACCGATTCGGTACGCCTGCCATTCACTGTTTCACAAACGACGGTAGACGGCAGGCCTGTTTGCAGTGCGGGCACAAAGGCAGGTAAGTCTCCCGAACTGTAGTAATGTGCATTACCTTCAATGATTTGCTTGCGTTGTAGAGGTTCTGCAGCCCAATAGATTGCAAATTTTTTCATGAAATCCTCCCATCTCAGGATGGATTTTCTTATAGGATTTTTTTTGTCGTTTTGCAGCCGCCAATCCGCCACCGCACACAAATACTGATAAAACTGCGGATCGCTGCTCGCCTTCCCGCTGCCAATGGCCACGTCATACGCCGTCACGTTGCGGTGGTTTTCCGCGTTGCCGATGATGGCGCCGTGGAAGGATTTGGGGCTGACCTCGTTCTGCCAGCGCTTGCGCGCCTCATTCGGGGTCTCTTCGCGGTCGACAATCAGCTTGTCGCCACTGCCCGGATGGCGCGAAACGCGGTCTATCCTGCATTGGTCGCCCGCTTCCTTGCCCAGGTTCAGGGCTTTTTCCACCTGCTCGCGCTCGCCCGCGCCGAACATGCCGGCACCGAATTCGGGGATGCGATGCTGCTTCGGCCGCGGGTCGGCGATGATTTCCTGCTTGCGCATCCGCAAACCTTTCGTGCTGGTCACCGCGATGGCTGCATCGATGGGGTCGACTTCTTCGCACGGTCCTTGCTGGTCGCGCGGCAGCCTGGCCTGGTCGGAATCCTTCGGGAATTGCCCAGGGCGGATCTCGCCGCCGTCCAGCACGGCCGCCCTGGGCGCGCGCAGCGCTTCGCCATTGATCGTGCGCAAGCCTTCACGCCGACCTGATTCCGTTGAAAAGATATTCCATTTGCCGGGTTTGACGGGCGGCCATGGTGCCTCGGCATGGCTGCCGCGATGGCCACGATTGGCGCCGGCCACATGGGCGTGGTCGTCCTCGCCTTCCAGGCGCAGGGCGAAGTCGTGCGGCGGCTGGCCCACCAGCACCGGCCCGTTGTTCTTTCCAGTCGCGTCAAGGCGCTGTTTGCTGGTAAAGACACGCTGGTAAAATCCCTTGCCCAGTTCCGCCAGCGGTTGCCGGCGCTGGAATTCCTTTTCCCAGCAGGTGGGGCCGTCGCCCCAGATGCTTTTGTCCGTCTTGCCCTTGGTCTTGGACAGACGATGGCCGTCGATGTAGTCGGGTATGCCTTGCCAGCCGATGCCCTGCATATTGTCCAGCGCTACCGTCATATCTTCGGGGCAGAAGTACAGGTAGACCTTACCCCGGTTGTCGCGGTCCGCTTCCGCCCGCCATGCCGCGCCCGCCATGCCATGGCAGACGGCGTGATCCTTGATCTGCGCAAAGGCCGGACTGGCATGCTTTTTTGCCACCACGCCCTGCACGATCTGCACCAGCGTCTGCAGGCGCGCATGCAGGGTCTGGCGGTTGTCGATGGCATCGTATTGCTCTTCCATCACCGCATCCCGGCCGCCGCCGAAGATGCGGCTAGCTTCCGCCGCGCCGAAGAACATCGTGGTGTCCTCCACCAGGCTGTAGGGAGGATGCGTGAGGATCAAGGTGTCGGCGGGCCGCTTGCCCTCGTCGAGCAGGAAGGCCTGCGCCAGCAGCGAGATTAAACAGCCCTGGCTGTGCGCGACGATGGAGACCACGTCGTTGCTGTCGTAATCGCGGATCATGGCGATGAGGGCTGCCAGGCGCTTGGCGGCCAGCACCATGTACATGCGGCCCGGCGCCGTCATCAGGGGCCGTACGGGGTCGCCGCCCACGTCGTATGGCGAAAACAAGCCCTTGTTCCACATGTCGGGCAGGGTGTTGGTGGCATTGCCGAACGGGCCGCCGTTCTTCGACATGTCCTTGTCCAGGCGGTTGCCGTAGCGGTCCGTGTTCTGGCCGTTGACCATTTTGCTCGCGTTGCTGCGTTCGCGAAAGCCCCAGTAAAACGGGATCACGGGGCTGTACGTGGTCTCATCAGGCTGGCGCTTGAAAAATACGTCGTCCGGGTCGGCCAGGGCTTCCTTCTTGTCGGACGCCTGCGGCATGCGGTAGGCGGCTGGCGTGAACACGTGGCCGCCGCCATACATGCGTGCATCGAGTCCCTGGCATAACCCCTTTTCCACGGCGCCGAAACTGGTGCCTACGTCGTTGACGCCATGGATGACGATGACGTTGCCGGGCAGTTCAGGGCGGATGCGCACGATGGCGTCCTGCATGCGGTCGCAGTGCAGCAGGGCGGTGCTCTTGCCGCTGGTGTAGGGAAGTTTGGGATACGCCATCGCCGCTCCATGCTGACCAGTCAGGACAGTGTAGAGGGGCGCGATGGCGGATTAGTTGCGCGTACGCAAACTTTGCGGGAAAGAAGGCAGCGATGCCGTAGGTGCAGGCGCTAGCGGCTGGCCGGCTTGCCCTCGGTCAGCTTGCTGTCCGCCAGCCCCGGCGCGCCCCACAACAGGCCCATCCAGATGCAGAACGACAGGCCGCGGTGCAGCGATGCGAAGCACAGGCCGAAAATCAGGCTGCGCGCGAACAGGTTCGTGTTCGGCACGTTGGCACTGTCGAGCAGAAACAGGGTGGCGACGGCGGCGACCGTCATGACGGGCAGCATGAACCACCATTTGCGTTCGATCGGCGACATGATTTCCTAGTAAGAAGTGTGTCACCGATTCTAGCGCAATATTGTCAAGGCATTTATGGTGCGCTGATAATTTTCGTCAATGCGATGCGGTACGCGGGCTGCACGTCGCCAGCCTGGTCAATCTTGTCCGTCATGATCACGCCGAAACCCTGCGCATACCACACGTATTCGCCGCTCTTGCCTTTGCTTTTGCCGCCCACGTCGCGCAATTCGAACTTGCAGGCGTCGGGGAAGCGGCGTCCGCCCAGTTCCAGGCGTTCCCAGCCCAGGAAGGTGATCGAGAAATCGCGCTGGTCCGTGCGCGTGGAGGTGGTGATCTTGTCGGACAGGCCCGCCAGCGGGTAGTGGGTGCTCGTTTGCGTGTCCGTGAATTGCACGCGCACTTCCTGGCCCGGGCGCATTTTGGCGGGGATGGCGGACTGCGGCGCGTAGACGTTCTTGCTGCGCACTGTGCCGTCTTCGTTGTAATGGACCGTGCCCGTCAGGAAGACCTGGCCGTCGCGGATGTCCTGGTAGGACGTGGCCAGCAAGACGCCGCCGTCGAGGATCAGCTGGATACCCTTGAGTTTCTTGCCTTCGAAGACTTCCTCGACGTTGACTTGCGCGTCGCCATTGTTCTTGCTGAACTTGACACCCGTCGTCAGTTCCATGCACTCGCCGACTGTCGGCGCCGCCTGTACGCCTGCGGCCGCCAATACGGCTGCCGCCACCAACACTTGCCATGCTGCTTTCATTGTCATCCCGGCTATCTTGTAAAGGCGTGATGATAGCGTGCCTTGGAGCAATGTGGCGCAGCGCTGACCCTATTTCGCAGGGGCGACGGGGATGCTGGGCACAGCGGGTGTGGAGGCTGGCGGCGCCGTTGGCTTGCCGCGCCGTGTGCGCTTGTCCGTGCGCGCCTTGTTGTTCTTGCCGTCGTGGATCAGCTTGCCTTTGTTGTCGAGCTTGTCGGATTGGTCCGATTGCTGGCCCGGATCGTTGGCATTGTTGGTGTGGTTGCCCGTCTGGTTGACGTTCGTCGTCGACTGGGCTTGCACCCAGGCGCCGCCGATGGTCATCAGGGTGGCGGCCAGCAAGAGAGCGGCGGTTTTCATGGTGCGTCTTCCTGTGCAAGAGAGTGAGAGGGCGGTGGATACCGCTGTCGAGAATGCATTGTCACACGCGGACCCGTGCGCGCAAGTAGGATTACGCCTCATCCTTGTGTGGGCGTATTGCCAATGTTCAAGCCGCTCTTGCGCCGCTCGCGCGCAGGCGCAGGCGCCGGGCGCCCAGGGCATCGCGCATGCTCCATGCCAGCGATATGGCGCCCATGGCCGCCAGCCAGCTGCCGGGGCCGTCCGCAGGCAGCGCATGCACGCCCGATGGCAGGGCAAGCCAGCCGGGCAGCGCCTGCAGCAGCAGGGTGGCGATCACGCCCAGGTTGATGAACAGCAAAACGTGCAGGATCTGCTCGGGCAGGGGCAGGCGGCGCGTGCGGCCTTCCACGACCGTGTCGCGCAGCGAAACGCCGATTTCCGCCAACAGCAGCAATGCCAGCCACCAGGCCAGCCAGCCCTGCCAGGCAAACAGGCCCAGCGAGGGAAACAGCAGGCCGAAGATGGCTTCGCGCAAGCTGTGCAGGCGCTGCTCGGCCGCCGCGCCGGGACGCGACGGCAAGCGCACGAGCAACTCGTGGTTGAGCAGCACGTCAGCTCCGCCCAGCAGCCCGTGCAGAAGCAGCATGGCTTGCAGCGCCGTCATGGCCGGGGCGGACTGCCCGCGCTTAGCGGCCCGGCGGACGCGGCGGCACCACGCCGGTGTTGCCAGTATTGCCAGCATTGCCGGTGGTGCCAGCGTTGCCCGGCGTGTCCGTATTGCCTGTGGTACCTGTCGTGCCCGGGGGAACCGTGCCACCCGTATTGCCATTCATGTCTTGCGTGCCGCTGCGCGTGGCGTTAGCTGCGGACTGGCCGGCGCTGTCAGGGGCGCCGCCACCCGAATTCGTGCCGCTGGTCGATTGCCCCGTCGTGTCATGGTTGCGCGATTTTCCCGATTTCTTCGCCTGCTTCTTGTCGTGCTTGCGCGGCTTGGCCTTGTCATTCTGGTTCACTTGCGGATTTTGCTGTGTCGCCGTGTCGGTATTGCCCGTGTTATTCGACGTGGTATTGCTATTGCCGGTCGATTGCGCCTGCGCCAGGACGGCTGCGCTGCCCAGCAGCATGGCCGCGAGCATGAATGCGGATGGTTTCATGGGAACTCCTTCGGATGAAGTGGAGTACCGATTCTGCCACGCGCGGGCTGGCCCGTAAGTAGGAATCCGCCGCCACCCGATGTGGGGGGATGGCTGGCCGTGGCGCAGGCCTTAGCGGAACTGCTCCGTCGAGATGTCAAATCGCTTGAGCTTGTCGTACAGGGTTTTCTTCGGGATATTCAGGCTGGCGGCAGCATCGATGACGTTGCCATTGTGGCGGCGCAAGGCTTCCTCGATGATGGAAATCTCGAAGGTGTCCACTTGCTCGGCCAGCGACGCTTCGCGGCAGCCGGCGGGACTCAGGGTGTCGTCGAGCAGGCCCAGCACGAAGCGGTCGGCCACGTTGTGCAGCTCGCGCACATTGCCGGCCCAGCGCTGCGCCATCAGCGAGGCGATCAGTTCGCCGCTGACGAGCGCGGCCGGCTGGCCATAGCGCAGGGCCGCCTGCAGCACGAAAAATTCGAACAGCAGCGGGATATCCTCGCGCCGGTTGCGCAGCGCGGGCAGCGTGAGGCTGGCCACGTTCAGGCGGTAATACAGGTCGGGCCTGAATTTTCCCTGCTCGGCCAGCACATTGAGGTCTTCCTTGGCGGCGGCGATGACGCGGAAATTGACGGATATCAATTTGTTGGAACCGAGACGCTCGACTTGCCGCTCCTGCAGCACGCGCAGCAGTTTCACTTGCAGGGCCAGCGGCATGCTTTCGATTTCGTCGAGGAACAGGGTGCCGCCGTTCGCGTATTCGATCTTGCCGATGCGCTGGCGCTGCGCGCCCGTGAATGCGCCTTCCTCGTGGCCGAACAGTTCCGATTCGAAGATCGACTCGGGCAGGGCGCCGCAGTTGATCGCCACGAAGGGGTGGTCGCGCCGCTCGCTGAAGTCGTGCAGGCAACGGGCGATCAGCTCCTTGCCGGTCCCCGTTTCGCCGAGGATGATGATGTCGGCCGATTTTGGCGCCAGGTTCAGCACCAGCTGGCGCACCTTGGCCATGGCCGCGCTGCGGCCCACGATGCGCGCCTCGATGCCGACGCGCTGCTCGAGCTGGCGGCGCAAGTTCATGTTTTCCAGCACCAGGTGGCGTTTATCCAGGGCGCGGCGGCACACTTCCACCAGCAAGTCGGCGGAAAACGGTTTTTCGATGAAATCGTAGGCGCCGCGGCGCATGGCACCCACGGCCATCGACACGTCGCCATGGCCCGTGACGAGGATGACGGGCAGGCTGGCATCCTGCGCCACGGCGATATCGAGCAGTTTCAAGCCGTCGATGCCCGGCAGCTTGATATCGCTCAATAAGATGCCGGCAAATTCAGGCACCAGATAGGGCAGCGCCTCCTCGGCCGTGGCAACGGCCGTCACTTGCAAGCCCGCCAGCTCCAGCGATTGCCGGGCGCCCTTGCGCACGACGGCATCGTCTTCCACCAGCAGCACTTGCATGCCTTCAAAATTATTCTCGTGCATCAGATGTTTCCTTGTCTCTCACCCCCGGGTCGCAGCTCAGGGTGATGGTAAATTGTGCGCCGCCCCCTTCCTGCGCGCTGCGGTTGCGCACGGCCAGGGCGCTGCCGGCCGCGCGCAGTATGCCAGCGCTGATCGACAATCCCAAGCCCAGCCCGTGTTCCTTGGTGGTATAGAAGGGATCGAAGATCTTGTCGAGCGAGGCCAGCGGGATGCCGGGGCCATTATCGGTGATATGCAACACGGCGAGGCCGCCTTCGCGCCGTACCTGGAACCAGATTTGCACGGGCTCGCCTTCCGGCACGGCATCCATGGCGTTCGTGATCAGGTTGGTAAATACCTGTTCCAGGCCGATGGCGTTGCACAGCACGATGATGTCGTCCTCAAGCCAGCTTTCATGCAGGGTCAGGCGCTGCGAGCCCTTGCGCGTGCGGATTTGCAGCATGGTTTGCGCAAACGCCTGGCGTACGCTGACGGGCTTGCGGGCATCGTCGCTGCGCCGCGCAAAGCCTTTCAGTTGCGACGTCACATAGCCGAGACGCTTGACGAGGTCGGAAATGGTCGACAGGTTGTCGAGCGCGTCGTCGATCTGGCCGCGTGCCAAAAAGACCTTGGCATTGTCGGAAAACGTCTGCAGGGCGGCCAGCGGCTGGTTCAGCTCGTGCGTGACGCCGGCCGCCATCTGGCCGATGGCCGCCAGCTTGCCGCTTTGCACCAGTTCCGCCTGGGCGTAGCGCAAGGTCTGCTCGGCCCGCTCGCGCTCGGCCACTTCCGCCTGCAGGCGGCCGTTCGCGTGGACGAGGTCGGCCGTGCGCTGCTCGACCTTGATTTCCAGCTGTTCATAGGCACGGGCCAGCGTCTGCTGCGCATTGAGCTTGTCGGCGATGCGGCGCCGGCGCTGGCGCGCATACATCAGGGCCAGCAGCAGCAAGGCCCAGCCCAGCGCGGCGGCGATGGCCGCGTTGCGCGCCGCCTCATCGACCTGGTCGAGCTCGGCCAGCACGGTAATTTGCCATTGCAGCGGGCCCAGCGCGCGGTTCACGGCCAGATAGCTCACCTTGTCGGCACTGCCGGACAGGGCGGGGGAGTCATTCGTCTGCGGGCGTTCCAGCGTCATCACGCTGGCGCCATCGGCGAACTTGCGCTGCACCTTGTGCGGCAGGATGGGCAGATTTTCTTGCAGGAACTGGCGCTGTTCGCTGATGTCTTTCTTGGCGGCCGGCGACAAAGGCGCCAGGGTCTTGAACTTGAAGGCGGGGGTGGTGGCCAGGATGATCACGCCATTCGCATCCTTGACCCAGATCTGTTCGCCCGCGCCCGGCGTGCGCCACGATTGCTCGATCCAGTCCAGGTTGACCTTAGCGGCGACGATGCCGATGATGCGTCCGTCGCGCTGCACGGGCTGCGAAATGAAGTAGCCGGCTTCGAAGGTGGAAAAGCCGATGCCGTAGAAGCGGCCGATGCCGCCCGCGATGGCGTTCTTGAAATACGGACGGAAGCCGTAATTGACGCCCACGTAGGAGCTGCGGTCTTGCCAGTTGCTCGATGCCAGGGTCGTGCCCTTGTCGTCGAGCACGTAGACGGCAAAGGCGCCCGCGCGGCGATTCATGTCGACCAGGTAGGCGTTGATCTGCGTGACTTTGTCGGCGCTGGGCTGCTCCAGCAATTGCGCCACGGCATCGCTCTGGGCCACGGCCAGGGGCAGGAATTCGTATTTGTTCAGGGCGCCGCCGATGGACGCCGCATACAGTTCCGCGCGCGAATCTAGCGTGCGGTGCAATTCATCGAGCTGGCGCTGCTTGACCCAGGCATACGAGGCCCATGTCAGCACGACCAGCGAGCCCACGGCCAGCAGGGGGGCGAGCGCGGGTCTCAGGGTCCATTTGCCGAATGCCATGGTGCTCCGTGTGTATGTTTATGCCCGTGTGTGGGCAATCTGGGGTCAGACCCGCCGGGTCTGACCCCATTACTTAGTCTGCCGTACTTGCCATCGTCTCCGCATTATGATGCCTTTGTTGCTCTTCCATCACCATCTCGCCCAGCATGCGTTTCAGGCGGTTGAACTCGGGGTCGCTCGGGTCGCGCGGGCGGGGCAGGTCGATGGCCACGTCGCGCTTGATGGTGCCGGGACGGTAGGTCATGACGATGGTGCGGTCGGCCAGGTAGATCGATTCCTCGATCGAGTGCGTGACAAACACGATGGTGGTGCCGAAGACTTTCCAGATTTTCAGCAACTCATCTTGCAGGTTGCGCCGCGTCAAGGCATCGAGCGCGCCGAACGGTTCATCCATCAGCATGATCGGCGAATCGAGGGCCAGCACGCGGGCAATCGCCACGCGCTGGCGCATGCCGCCGGACAAGTCTTTCGGGTAGCGGGCACGGAATTCCGTCAAGCCCAGCATGCTCAGCAGCATGTCGACCCGTTCCTTGATCTCGGCCGGCGTCTTGCCGGCGATTTCCAGGCCGAAAGCGATATTGCTTTCAATCGTCATCCATGGGAACAGCGCGTATTCCTGGAACACCATGCCGCGGTCGGGGCCGGGTTCGGTGATCAGCTTGCCGCCGGCCAGGATCTGGCCCGACGTCGGCTGCGAAAAACCGGCGATGGCGTTCAAGAGGGTCGACTTGCCGCAGCCGGACGGCCCCAGCAGGCAGATGAACTCGCCGCTGGCGATTTCCAGGTTGATGTCCTTCAGGGCGATGACGTCGGCGCCGCCCGTGGTGAAGATTTTATTGACTGCATTGATATTGATCGTGGTCATGGCCGTTCCTCTCAGTGTTCCAGGCCGCGGTGCCACTGCAGCAAATGATTATTCAGGGCATTCATGGCCATATCGATGGCCAGGCCGAACAGGCCGATGGTAAACATGCCGGCGATAATCTTGTCAGACCAGAAATACTCGCGCGCTTCGAGGATGCGGAAACCGAGGCCGCTATTGACGGCGATCATTTCGGCCACGATCACGACGATGAAGGCCGTGCCCATGCCGATGCGCGCGCCGGCCAGGATATACGGCGTGGCGGCCGGCAAGATGACGCGGCGGAACATGGTCATCTGGCTGGCGCCCAGGTTGCGTGCGGCGCGAATATAAATGCCGTCGACCTGGCGCACGCCGGCGATGGTATTCATCAGCACGGGGAAGAAGGAACCGATGCTGATCAGGAAGAAGGCGGGCGGGTTGCCCAGGCCGAACCACAAAATGGCCAGCGGAATGTAGGCGATCGGCGGAATCGGGCGCAGCACTTGCACCAGCGGGTCGAACAGTTTGTAGATGGTCTTGTTGGTACCCATCAGCAATCCCAGCGGCAAGGCCAGGCCGGCGCCGATGGCGAAGCCGCCCAGCACGCGCGACAGGCTGGCCCAGGCGTCGTGCGGCAATTCGCCGGAGAACATCCACACCAGGTAGTTGCCCGCTTCGGGCGTGTACGCTTGCATCGGCATCAGGTATTCATACCACTTCACCAGCACGGCCACGGGCGAGGGCAGGATCTGCGGGTTGATCCAGCCGAAGGTCGACATGGCTTGCCACAACAGCAGCACGGCGACGGGCACGGCGGCGCCGTGCGCGAAGCGTTTCATCATTTGCATATTCATCGTGATACTTTCAGATTAGCGTGGCCGTGGTTAGCGTGGGACATAGGACTTCTTGGCTTTTTCCAGCAGGTCCAGCTTGACCCAATCCTTGGCGGCAGGCGCCTTGGCCATGCGGCCCACGCCGAATTTCACCATGTAGTCGGTGGTCAGCTGCACGTGGCTTTGCGTGATGTCTTCCGTGAAGATGGCGTTGTCGATGGCATCGCGGTAATCCTCGGTCGTGATCTGATTCTTGAACATCGATTCGCGCACGTATTTTTCCGCCAGTTTCGGGTCGGCCAAAAACGCCCGCGTGGCGGCGACGAAGCAATCCATGAAGCGCTGGGCCACGGCCGGCTTTTCCTTGTACATCTTTTCCGTCATCACGAGGGCGCGCACGGGCTCGCCCAGCGGCGTGTCATACGGTTTGATGATGGCCGCGCCGTATTTCTTGTGGATCGCCTGCGTCGAGTACGGTTCGGACTGGCTCATGACGTCGATATCCTTGGTCAGCAGCGCCTGGTTCAGGTCAGGGTAGCCCATGTACAGGATCTGCACGTCCTTGCCCGGCTTGTCGGACCAGGTCAGCTTGGCCTTGGTCAATTCGGCAAACAGCAGGATTTCCTGCGGGCCGCCGCGCGTGACGCCGACTTTCTTGCCTTTCAGGCCAGCAATATCCTTGATGTTCAGGTCGGGACGCCCGACGATCTGCACGCCGCCTTTGGCGAAGCCGCCCACCAGGTACACGGGCAAGCCCGTGGCGCGGCCCGTGATGGCCGCTTCCAGCGCGCTGGCGGACACGTCGATTTCGCCGGCGATCATGGCCGGCACGATGTCGAGGCCCTTGGCGAAGATGCGTTCTTCAATTTTCAGGTCGTACTTCGGCGCGATTTCCTTCATGTAGGCGACGGCGCCGTAATGGGCGAATTTCAGGTTGCCCAGACGGACCAGGTCGGCCGCATGGACGGCCAGCGGGAATTGCGCGGCCAGTGCGACGGCCACGGCCAGTGCCTTGGTGTTCAGGAAGGACGAGATGCGGAAGGTGCGTGCCATGCTGTTGTCTCCAAAAAAAGGTAGATGGTTTTTATATTGGGTAAGGCTGCCGCTCTGGTGGCGGTTATGAAAATATAAAAGCATCTTCCGTGCCAGTGGAGCGCATTTTGGCGTTTATTGCAAGTGATTGTTTATAAAGGTTTAATTTTGAATCTATTGAAAATGGGAAATGACGAGATTCCGTCTTTCCGCACGGCGAAGGGAAAGACTGTGCGGATTGCCGCATTTTGATTGGCTGATCCGGTGCCGGCTTGCGGTGCCGCATGCCGGTGAACCTTCAGGGCGCGGCCGACTCCAATCGTAAAAAAACGCGTTGCAAACAGGCTGGCAACGCGTAACTCCCCCGTGGAGTAGGGGCGGCGCCGCAGGGGCGCCTGATCGGTCGCCTTTGGCGGGCCTTATTTCGGCGCCGTGGCGGGCGGCAGGGCCGGCGCGGTGGCCGGATCGGTCAGCGGGGCAGGCGGCGTCGTGCTGCCCGGGCCCGTTTCCGGCGCGGCTGGCGTGACGGGAGGGGGCATCACTTGTGGGGCGGAAGCAGGGTTGGGCGCCGTTTCAGGCAGCGGTGCTTCGGCCGGTTTTTTGCAGGCGGACAAGGTGATCAGGGCGGCGGCAGCCAGCAGAGTAGGCATGTTCATGATGGTTCCTTTGCAAAGTATCAAGTTTGGCGCGATGCGGGCGGCGGGTGCCGCGCGCGAAGCTTGAATTTATTGCAAGAATGCCGACGCTTCTGTTCGCTATTTCACTTTGTGCGCGCATCGAGGCACAGCGGTTTAAATGTCTTTTATAGATGCCTCAAGAGAAATAATTCAGCAAGGCAATATTTTTCACTTTCTTGCTTCTAATGTTCGTTAACGCACAGACCAGTGCGGAGCAGGATGGCATTCTGTGCCCAGACGCTCAGGATTCGTGGTGTTCTGGTATAAAAATTGCCAAGAACTTAACAATCCGGGCTACCGGCAATCGTTTAAAAGGAGTATTCAAATGCATGCAATGACTCAGTCTCACGTGAAGAGCGAATTAAAGGCAGCGCACCAGGAACTTCGTAGCCCCGAAAAAGGCTCGCAAATGGTCGAACGCGCAGCACCTATCCCCCCGGAACGCATGAATCCTATTTCCATGGCACCGATCGAGCGCGTGCGCTCGACGTCGGCCACCCTGCGCCGCATCGAAAACATGCAAAAACTGATCGGCGAATTGTCGCTGCACGAGATGCTGGCTGACGAAATCGCCTGGTTCCTCAAGTTTTCGCCATCGGGCGCCCGCAAATACATCCGCGACCTGCGCGAAGCGGGCGTGATCGAACTGGCCCGCTACATCGAAGGCACCGCCACCTACCTGGGCAAGGCAGTGTACCAGCTGACGCCGGATCCCGAGCGCGTGCGCGCCTTCCTGGCCGCCATCGTCCAGCCGAAACGCGAAGGCGCGCCACCGCGCAAGGACCGTCCCGGCTTGCGCGAGCAAAGCATGGCCGGCAGCGGCCGCCACTTCCACATCCTGGCCGATGACACGCATTACGCCATCCGCGTCAACCGCGGTCCCGTGACGCGCGATCCGCTGGTGGCCGCCCTGTTTGGCGCGCCACAGCAAAAGTCGGCCGAATAAACCTTGCGCCTTGCAGGCCGCTTGACGGCCGGCAGGCGTGGTTTGTGGTTCGTATGATCAGACACATGTCGAAAGCCGGGTGACAACCCGGCTTTTGGCGTTGGGGCAAGCCCTTTGAGCTGGGCGGATTGAAAAGATATTAATCAACCCCATGTGGGCTGGACTGCTGCCCGCAACGCGCGGGTTCACTTGAAGGAGCTTGTCCTTGTCTGCCTACGCCGCCCTGTTATCGTCCCCGCCATTGCGCTGCCTGAAACGGGCCGCCGCATGAACCCGTTGCTGTGGATCGCCCTCGTCACGGCCGCCATCGTCTTTTCATTATGGTTCCCCCGCTGGCGCTTGAAGCGGGCCCTGTCCAGGCCCTTGCCGCCGGAAGGCCTGGCCGTGTTGGAAAAGAATATCCCCGTGTATCCGCGCATGCCGGCCCCGCTGCAGCAGCAGTTGCGCCGTCTGGTCGTGCAATTCCTGTACCAGAAGAAATTCGTCGGTTGCGGCGGCCTGGAGATCACGGACGAGATGCGCTACACGATTGCCGGCCAGGCGTGTTTGCTGCTGCTCAATCGTCAGACCCAGGTGTATCCGGAACTCGACACCATCCTCGTGTATCCCACGGAATTCATCGTCACGCGCGATGAAGTGGGGCCGGGCGGCGTGGTCACGCCATCGGCCAATGGTTTATTGGGCGAATCCTGGGGCGATGGCCGCGTGGTGCTGGCCTGGGACCACGTGCAGCGCGGTGCGGCCGACTGGACCGATGGCCACAACGTCGTGCTGCATGAATTCGCCCACCAGCTCGACAGCGAATCGGGCGCCGCGAATGGCGCGCCCTACCTGCCCAGCGTGTCGAGCTACCGCAGCTGGGCCACCGTGTTGTCGCGCGACTTCGACAACCTGCGCCACGATGCCATCTATCAGCAGCACAGCGTGATGGACCACTACGGCGCCACGAATCCCGCCGAATTCTTTGCCGTGGCGACGGAAACCTTCTTTGAAAAGCCATACCAGATGGCCGAGCACCACGAAGAACTGTACGCGCAATTCTTGCAGTACTACAAGGTCGATCCGCGCGACTGGATGGCGCCGCCCGTCGAGCCCGAACACATGGCCTCGCCGTTTCCCAATTACGCGCCCCACTGGTAGGCGGCAGCGCCTTACATGATTTACTCATAAGCAAGGCTGAAAAGATTCCTTTTTGGAAATAATGACGTTGCGGTCTAATGGCGGCATTCGTTATCCACCAGAGGAATCCCATGCAGACCCGCCTTCATTTCGCCGCCCTGTTATTCACCAGCATCGCCTTCACGCAGGTGGCGCAAGCGGACCAGCTGGCCGCCATCAAGGCGAAGGGCGAGCTGGTCTGCGGTACCCTGGGCACGGACGAGCCGAACAGTTTCATCGACGCCAAGTCGCGCCAGCTGGTCGGCTATGAAGTGGACCTGTGCCGCGCCATCGCCCAGGGCCTGGGCGTCAAGCCCGTAATCAGGCAGCTGGCCGTGGCCGCCCGCATTCCCGAACTGCAGCAGGGCCGCATCGATATCCTGACGGCGTCCTTGACGCACAACAAGGAACGCGAAGCGCTCGTCGATTTTTCGCTGTCCACGTTTTACACGGGCCAGCGCGTGCTGGTGAAAAAGAGCAGCCATATTACGACGGTCGCTGGACTGGCCGGCAAGAAAGTGCTGACCGTCAAGGGCGGCACGCAGGAACCGAATATCCGCAAGGCCGTGCCCGGCGTGGACGTGGTGACGTTCGAGACGGCGGGCCAGGCTTATCTGGGCTTGCAGCAAGGCAAAGGCGTTGGCTATGTCGACGATGAAGTCTCCTTGCTGAACAATTACGCCAAGCTGGGCGCCGCGCAAAACGATTACCTTGTGCTGCCGCAAAACATCAGTCAGGAAGTGTTTGCCTTCGGCATCCGCAAGGGCGAGACGGGCGTGAAAACAGCCGTCGACCAGGTGCTGCGCGGACTGGAAAAATCGGGCGAGGCGGAAAAACTGTTCTTCAAATGGTATGGCCCGACGAGCAACGTGAAATTTCAGAAGCGCAATTTCAAGATTGAATCGGACAAGATCGACGCCTGAACCCCGGTTGACGCTTCCGCATGTTTGATCTGACCTTTTTGCTGTCCGGCGACTACCGCGACTGGCTCGTTTCCGGCTTGCTGCTGTCCTTGCAACTGATGGGCATTACCTTGCTCTTGTCTTTGCCGCTGGCCTGCGGCGTGGCCATGCTGCGGCTGGCCCCGTCGCGCCTGCTCAATGGCCTGGGCGCCGCGTATGTCGAGCTGATCCGCAACGTGCCCTTGCTGGCCCACTTCCTGTTCTGGTATTTCGGCGCGCCCGAATTGCTGCCCGATGCGTGGAAGGAGCGTTTGTATGCCGGCAATATCGAAGCCGCCAGCGCCGTCACGGCCCTGACTTTATATACGGCCGCCTACATGGCGGAAGACATCCGCAGCGGCATCCGCGTCATACCCGCCCAGCAATTCGAGGCGGGCCGGGCGCTGGGTTTCAGTTTTCTTGCCACCATGCGCCTGTGCATCTTGCCGCAGGCGCTGCGGCTGGCCGCGCCGCCGCTGCTGTCGCAAACCCTGACCCTGTGGCAAAACACCAGCATCGCCACCGTCATCGGCGTGGCCGAGCTGATGTACCAGACGCAGCGCGTGGAAGCGGCCTCGTTCCGCAGCGTCGATGCCTTCGTCTTCGCCAGCGCGGCCTACCTGGCCGTCTCGCTGCTGATCGCCGGCCTGGCGGCCTTGCTGCAAAAGAAGGTGTCCTGATGCTGGAACTCCTCCATGATTACTGGCTGTATTTCCTCGTGGGACGCTATCCCGAGGGGCCGCTGGGCGGCCTGGCGCTGACGGTCGTGCTGGCCAGCCTGGCGCTGGTGCTGAGCCTGCCGTTCGGCCTGCTGCTGGGCCTGGCGCGCCTGAGTCCCTGGCGCCTGCTGCGCTGGCCCGTCGCCGTACTGATCCACGTGGTGCGGGGCATCCCCTTGCTGCTGGTGATTTTCTGGGCGTATTTCTTCCTGCCCAGCATCACGGGACATGAAAGCGGGCAATTCGGTACCATGCTGGCCGCCCTCGTCATCTTCGACGGCATTTATCTGGCGGAAATTGTGCGCGCCGGCGTGCAAGCCGTGCCGCGCGGGCAGGTGGAGGCGGCCCGCTCGCTGGGCTTGAACTATCTGGACAGCATGCGCTCGGTGGTGCTGCCGCAGGCGCTGCGCCACATGCTGCCCTCGCTGCTCAACCAGTTCGTCTCGACCATCAAGGAAACCTCGCTTGGCTACATCATCGGCCTGGCCGAGGTGTCGTTCATCGCTTCGCAAGTGAACGGCCTCGTGCTGACCAAGCCCGTGCAAGTGTATTTCCTGCTGGGCATGACGTATTTTGTCTTGTGTTTCAGCCTGTCGCGCGCCGCCTTCTGGCTCGAGCGGCGTCAGGCGCGTCTACTGAAAGCGGCAGCATGATTAACTTTGACAACGTCAACAAATACTATGGCGACTATCACGCCTTGTGCGAGATCAATGAACACGTCGCCAAGGGCGAGGTGCTGGTCGTGTGCGGGCCGTCCGGCTCCGGCAAGTCGACCCTGATCCGCACCATCAACCGCCTGGAGCCGATCGCCTCAGGGCGCATCGCGGTGGCGGGCCAGGATATCCACGCGCCGGGGCTGGACGTGAATGCCTTCCGCTCGCATATCGGTTTTGTGTTCCAGCAATTCAACCTGTTTCCCCATTTGTCCGTGCTGGACAATTGCGCGCTGGCGCCGCAGCGCCTGCGCGGCCTCACCCGGCGCGAAGCCGAGGAGCGGGCGCTGGCCCTGCTGGAGCGGGTGGGCCTGGCGCACAAGGCGCGCGCCATGCCGGCGGCCTTGTCGGGCGGGCAGCAGCAGCGGGTGGCGATTGCCCGCGCGCTGGCCATGCAGCCGCCGCTGATGCTGTTCGACGAGCCGACCAGCGCGCTGGACCCGGAAATGGTGGGCGAGGTGCTGCACGTGATGCGCGACCTGGCCCACGGCGGCATGACGATGGTGTGCGTGACGCACGAGATGGGTTTCGCGCGCGAAGTGGCGGACCGCGTCTGGTTCATGGACCACGGGCAAGTGCTGGAACGGGCCGCGCCCGACGAATTCTTTGCGCGGCCGCAGCATGTGCGCGCACAGCAATTCCTGGCCGATATCCGCAGCCCATATGGGGCACCGGCCTGAGGATTTCTGGGCTGTGTGCGCAAGCGAACGGTATCTTGGCGTTGTCCGGCGCACGCTATCGGAGTGGCGCACGGGGCGCCCGCAGCCGACCAGGAGGGCCGTATCATGTCACGCATCATCGCAGGTCATTTTCAGTTGCAGGAGCAGATAGACGCCGCGCGCGCCGCCCTGAACCAGGCGGGTTTTCCTGACAGCCGCATCAGCGCCTTCTTTGTCAACCAGCCGGGCCAGCATGATTTGCATGCGCTCGGCGGCGACCGCGACGTCTCGCCGGGCGCCAAGGAGACGCCGGAAGGCGTGGTCGAGGGCGTGGCCGTCGGTGCCGCCGTCGGTGCCGGCATCGGCGCGGCCACCACGCTGGCGACGGGGCCGCTGGGGCCGGTGGTGGGCGCGCTGGTGGGCGCCCATGTGGGCTCACTCTACAGTTTCAACAAGATGAAGGAGGCGGGCGAGCCCGAGAAACATGGCGAAAATCACCGCCAGCCGCGCCATCCGGGCATGCTGATCGCCGTGGCGCTGGGCGGCCTCGAAGAGCGCGAACGGGCGCTCGAGACACTGCACCGGCTGGGCGCCGAGCATATCGAGGAAGCGGAAGGCACGATCGCCAATGGCGACTGGCATGACTTCGATCCGCTCAGCATTCCCGTGCTGGTGGCGTGAATCAACGCCTCTGTGGTGCCATATGCATAAATTCCGCGCTGCACGAAATTTAGGTATGATCCTTGTTAGTATGAGTAATTATTGGTAAACAATGCCGACAGGGATAGTTTCCGCGCGCCCGAAGTGACACTGGACCAAGGTGACTGCCCGTAGTACTTGCCTCGCATGCTAACGAGTATGGATAGGAGGGCGCGTCATGACACAGGCATGGTTCATTCTGACACGGGCCGATGGGCGCGACATCTGCGCGCCCTCACCGGCACAGCTGGCCGATGCGCTGGCCGAGGTGTACCGCGGCGGCGCCGTCACGCCGGATGGCAGCCCGGCCGCCGTCTTGTTGCGCTTTGGCTACGACGATGGCTTGATGTATCAGGTCGAAGTCGCTAGCGGAGGCGAAGTCACTTTCGAGGAATGGTCGGACCGCGATTGCGAAATTGCCCTGGCCAGTCCGCGCCACATGTCGGCCCTGCCGCAGGACGATGCGCTGCAGTTGTGGCAGTGGCTGGCGCAGCGCCAGGTGGCAAAGATCCGCAGCCAGCCCTGGCAGGGCGGCTAGCCCGACCGTTTTAGCAAAGGCCTAGTGCGCCATCAGCACGGGGATCGTCATGCTCTGCAGAATCGTGCGCGTGACGCCACCGAGGATGGTTTCGCGCAGGCGCGAATGGCCATACGCTCCCATCACCAGCAAGTCGACCGACAGGTCGGCGGCCTGCGACAGCAGCGCCTCGCCGATATCGCCGCGCCGCACGCCACCCCCATCGAGCAAATGCAGCCGCGCTTCCACGCCGTGGCGCGCCAGGTAGTGCACCAGTTCCGCGCCCGGCTGTTCGCCGTGCTCGGCCGCATGCACCTGGGCGTCGAAGATGGCCACGTGGACTTGCCCGGCGCGCTGCAGCAGGGGAAGGGCGGCGGTCACGGCGCGGCTTGCTTCCTTGCTGGCGTTCCAGGAAATGAGCACATTGCGCGCCGCTGCCGGCGGCGCCAGCAGGGGCAGCGGCGGCGCATACGGCACGATCAGCACGGGCCGGCCCGAATGCAGCAGCACATAGGCGGGAAAGTCGCGCATCACGGACGGCGATTTATCCTTGGCATTGTATTGGCTGATGACGACCAGGTCCGCATAGCGGGCAAGCAGGCTGATGCCACCCGCCGCCTCGTCGTCGAGCACGCGCTGTTCGAACGAGGCGACGCCTGCCGCGCGCACCTGTTGCTCGAAACCGTCGAGGGCGCGCGTGGCGCGGTCGCGTAGGAAATTCAGATGCAAGCTCAGGTTCGGGTCCGCATCGAGGTCGGGCTGGTGCTGGTACAGCAGGCGCGACACGCCCGTCAGCGCCACGCCCGTCAGGTGGCCGCCGCACGCCTGGGCGATGCTGGCCGCCGCTTCGATGCGGGCGGCGCGCCCGGCGCTGTCGTCGATGTGGAGCAATACGGTCTTGTACGTCATGGCCTGTCCTCTCGCTGTGCAGTAGCGGCCATTCTGGCACAGTCCGGGGCGCCGGCCGCGCACGACTGCACCAGGCTGGGCACTTGATCTGGCGCAAGGCTGGCAATAAAAACTGCTCCTACACTTGATGCCACGCAGAACAACCATAACAAGCGGGGAGAGACAGTCATGAAGGAACAAAAGGTAGCGCTGGTCACGGGCGGCATGGGCGGCCTGGGCACGGCCTTGTGCCGGCGCCTGCATGCGGCGGGCTTTGCCGTCGTGGCGGCGCATACGCCGGGCAACACGCGGGTGGAAAGCTGGCTCGACGAGCAGCAGGCGCAGCAGTATTATTTTCACCCGCTGGCCCTTGACGTGACGGACTTTGCTGCCTGCAGCGAAGCCGTCGGCAAGGTGCTGGCGCAGTTCGGCCGCATCGATGTGCTGGTCAATAACGCCGGCATCACGCGCGACCAGAGCATGCGCAAGATGGAGTTGCCGCACTGGTCCGAGGTGATGCGGACCAATCTCGACAGCCTGTTCAACATGAGCAAGCAGGTGCTGGAACCCATGCTGGAAAAGAAATGGGGACGCATCATCAATATCTCGTCCGTCAATGGCCAGAAGGGCGCGTTTGGCCAGTGCAACTACGCGGCCGCCAAGGCCGGTGTGCATGGCTTCAGCAAGGCGCTGGCGCTGGAAGTGGCGCGCCACGGCATCACCGTCAACACCGTGTCGCCCGGCTACCTGCGCACGCAGATGGTGACGGCCGTGCCGGCCGATATCCTGGAAACGAAGATCCTGCCGCAAATCCCCCTGGGCCGCCTGGGCGAGCCGGACGAGGTGGCGGCCCTGGTCGCTTACCTGGCGTCCGACGAGGCGGCATTCGTCACGGGCGCAAACATCGCCATCAATGGCGGACAGCACATGAGTTAAGCAAGCGTACAGCTTGCATAGAGGCAATGGCAGTAGAGGAGACCCGTCCACCCAGCCGGCGCATAGACGCTGGCGGAGGACGGCAGGCAGCATGGTAATTACGCTGGAAAACAGGGGGCAGGGCAGCGATGCCTTGCCCTTTGTTGTCGTGCCGCCGTTAAGCTAGGGTCATGGTATGGCGCGCCGTGCCTTTTCCAGCCGCGTCTGGCAATCGATGCACAGGCGCGCTTCAGGGCGGGCGTTCAGGCGCGACAGGCCGATGGCTTCGCCGCAGTTGTCGCACAGGCCGTAGCTGCCGTCGGCGAACTTGGCCAGCGCATGCTTGATGATGGCCAGTTGCGCCTGATTGTGCTCGGCCGCTTCGCTGACGAGGGCGTTCAAGGTGCGCACGCTGGCGTTGTCGGCCGGCGAGGCTTCGATTTCATTGAGCAGCGAGGCGCGCGCGTCCGCTTCGGCCGCTTCGTTCTCTATCTGTTCCAGCAACGCCAGCTTGCGTTGCTCCAGCACGCCTTGCAGGCGCTGTAGCTGGTCTTGCGGCAATCCATTCATGGCTGTCCCCGATAGGAGTCTCTCCTCTATGGTAGTCCAGGATGGGCGCTTCTGCTTGCGCTACTACCCGCGCCGCGTTTGACGCGGCGCAGGCAGGCGCGGGCTGTTCTATGCTGGCTCTTTCAGGCAGTTGACCATCCAGGCCACGCCGAACTGGTCTTTCAGCATGCCGAAGCGTTTGGCCCAAAACGTTTCTTCCATGGGCATCTGGATGTTGCCGTCACGCGCCAGCGCGGCGAAGGCCCGTTCCGCCTCTTCCTGCGTATCGACGGTCAGGCAGATCGAGCTGCCGCTCATGCCCTTGGCACCCTCGTCGCAGCCGCCGTCCGAGCCCATCAGCATGGTGGGGCCCAGCTGCACGGAGCCGTGCATGATCTTGTCATACCAGTCTTCCTTGACTTGCTCCTGGCCCGGCGAGCCGCGGAACGGCATCAGGCACAGGTCTGTGCCATGCAGGTGCTGCCGGTAGTATTCCAGCGCTTGCGCGCAGTTTCCATTGAATTGCAAATACGGTTCGATACGCATGTTGGTCTCCTCTGGCAATCGCCCCGCAGGCACGATTGCCAGGCGGGGACGTCCCAGTATAGGCGCTCGCCGGCCGATTTCAATCAGTCCGGCGCCATCTCTTGCAGCCGCTCACGCACCTTGCCCAGCGTGCTGAGGATGCGCTCGGGATTGCCGGCCAGGACGGCACTGCCCAGATGTAACAAACTCGTCGACAGGCTGATCCAGTGCCGCACATCGTCGTTGCGGGCGATGCGCAGGCGCACCGTGTCGAGCAGGCCGCTGAGCTGGCGCTGCGCCGTTTCCAGGCCCATTACCGTATGGCCGGCGGCATCGGCATACAGCTGGTTGGCTTGCTGGCGCAAGGCTACTTCCAGGGCGAAGACGGCTTGTGCCTGGCTGTGGCTGATGCCGTTTTCTCCCTGGCTGGCGCGCTTGCGGATAGCGCGCATGACGGCGCCGTGCAAGGTGACGGCCGCCTGCGACAGGCTGTCGGCCAGTTGCTCGACGCGCATGGCGCTGCTGAGAGCCGCTTCGCGGCGTTCGCTGCCGCTGCTCCTGCCTACCGATCCGTCCATCTTGCCTCCGTGGTGGTGAGGGCGGCGGCCAGCTGTGCGTGGTCGCGCGCTAGTGCCGCCAGTTGCCGGCGCGCCAGCGTGTGGCGCAAGCCAAGCAGCCGGTATTCTTCGGTTTTACTTTGCTGCATGGTTTTCGCCAGCACGGCCAGCAGGCGCTGCTGCGGCGTGTCAGCAAACGCGATTTCCACGTCGAGCAAGCCGAGCACCATGTCGCGCTCGTTGTCGCCGCTTTTGTCGTACAGCGCCAGCAAGCTGTCGAGCGCGGCCAGCAGGGCTTGCAGCGGCGCGTCGCCGTCGTGCAGCACTTGCGCCAGGTGCGCCTGCTGGCTGGCCGCGCCGCCCAGGCGCGACAGTTGCTGCAGCAACAGGGTGTAGGCGCTGACATGACGGTCGTCGATGCCGCTGCCCGGCCAGGCGCGGATGGCGGCGCCGGCGCCGGCCAGTTCCGGCTGCACGTCGTACGCATCGGCATTCGCCAGCCGGCCCAGCGCCTGCAGATACAGGCGCACGGCCTGCGCCAGGCGCGCGACGTCCGCTTGCGCGGCGCGGCGCTGCGCATCGAGCAGGCGTTCGCGCGCGTCTTCGGCGGGCGACAGATAGGGGCGGGCGCGCTGGTAGCTGTCCACGTGGCGCTGCGACAGTTCGCCGAAGGCCGTCAAGGCATCGGTGCCGGCGGCCAGGGCGCGCACTTGCGCCAGGTCGGTGCGCGCACTGGCGCAGCCGCACAGCACGACGGCCAGGAAGA
Organism: Janthinobacterium sp. GW823-FHT06H09; assembly: GCF_058794735.1. Lineage (NCBI taxonomy): Bacteria > Pseudomonadati > Pseudomonadota > Betaproteobacteria > Burkholderiales > Oxalobacteraceae > Janthinobacterium > Janthinobacterium sp. GW823-FHT06H09. Next base: position 149,407 of record NZ_JBXAHC010000008.1, read on the forward strand.
GGCTCAGGTACAGGTTATGGCAAAGGGCGCGGCGATGGCGGGCGGGCAGGGTGGACACGTCACCTCTCGACAGGAAATACTGTATGGAAAGGTATTGTCGTGCCGGCCTGCGTTGCCCGCCTTGTGCGGGCGCAAGCGCGCTGCGATCAGGCGCCTGTTGTGCCCGTGGTGGTGGTCCATTGTTCGCGCCAGCCCAGTCCGGCCACGGTGTCGCTGGCGGGACGGTATTCGCAGCCGACCCAGCCCACGTAGCCGACCTGCTCGAGCAGCTTGAACAGGTGGCGGTAATTGATCTCGCCCGTGCCCGGTTCGTGGCGGCCCGGCGTGTCGGCGATCTGGATGTGGCGGATCAGGGGCAGCAGGGCGCGGATAGTGTTGCTCAGCTCACCCTCCATGCGCTGCATGTGATAAATGTCGTACTGCAGGAAGATATTGCTGCGCTGGCAGTCGGCGATGACGTCGGCCGCCTGCTGACTATGGTTCAGAAAGTAACCGGGCATGTCAAAGCGGTTGATCGGCTCGATCAGCACGTTGATGCCGTGCGGACGGCAGGCGTCGGCCGCAAATTGCAGGTTGCCGATCAGGCTTTGCCGCGCACGCTCCAGGCTCATGCCGGGCGGCACGATGCCGGACATGCAGTGCAGCTGTTTCGCCCCCAGCGCCAGCGCATAGTTGAGTGCCAGCTGCACATTCGTGCGAAATTCCTCGCCCCGGCGCGGGTCGCAGGCGATGCCCCGTTCGCCGTGCTCCCAGTCGCCGGGCGGAAAGTTGAAGACGGCCAGCTGCAGATGGTGGCGTTCCAGCCGCATGGCGATCTGCCGCGCCTCGACGGCATAGGGAAACAGAAACTCGACGGCATCGAAGCCCGCTTCCCTGGCGGCGGCAAAGCGGTCGAGGAAAGGCAGTTCGGTAAACATCATGCTGAGGTTGGCAGCGAAGTTCGGCATGGCGGCACGCAGGTGAGGAAGATGGATACTATCCTAGCCCAAATTGCCAATCAGTGGCGTGCATGAAAAAACCGTTCCAGAAGCGAGTCCTGGAACGGTTTTTGTCGTCTTTTTAACAAAGACAAACGCCGCCTGAAAGCGTAGCGAGCGGGAGTGATATTGCGTCGAGTAGCGCAGCCGTACTGGAGTACGGCGAGCAACGCAAACGCAATAGCGCCCCGCGCAGTAGCTTTCAGGCCGCGTTTTAGCGGCCGCGGCCGCCGGAGCGGTGGGAGGCCGCCGAACGCGGCGCATTGCCCGAACGGTTGCCGCCGCCACCGCCGCCCGATGGGCCGGCGCTGCGTGGCTTGGCGCCGCTGCCGCCCGTTTTCACGCGCACGACGGCGCCGGCTGGCGCGCGGCTGTTGTTGCGGTGGCCGCCGGTGCCGCTGCGCAATTGCACAGGCTGGGCGCGGGCGTTCAGGTCTGGCTCGAAGCCCGGGATGACTTCGCGCGGCAGGGTTTGCTTGATCAGCTTTTCGATGTCTTTCAACATTTCGTGCTCGTCCACGCAGACCAGCGACACGGCTTCGCCCTTGGCGCCGGCACGGCCCGTGCGGCCGATACGGTGCACATAGTCTTCCGGAATGTTCGGCAAGTCGTAGTTGACGACGTGCGGCAACTGGTCGATATCGATACCGCGCGCGGCGATGTCGGTGGCGACCAGCACTTGCAGGGTGCCATCTTTAAATTCCGACAGGGCGCGCGTGCGCGCCGACTGGCTCTTGTTGCCGTGGATGGCCAAGGCGCCGATGCCGTCCGCGCCCAGCTGCTCGACCAGTTTATTCGCGCCATGCTTGGTGCGCGTAAAGACCAGCACTTGCGTCCAGTTGTTCGACTTGATCAGGTAGGACAGCATCGGGTGCTTCTTGTCGCGGTCGACGGGATGGATCTTTTGCTTGATCACTTCCACGGTCGAATTGCGGCGCGCCACTTCGATCATGGCCGGCTTGTTCAGCAAGCCGTCGGCCAGGGCCTTGATCTCTTCCGAGAACGTGGCCGAGAACAGCAGGTTCTGGCGTTTCGGCGGCAGCACGGCCAGCACTTTCTTGATGTCGCGGATGAAACCCATGTCGAGCATGCGGTCGGCTTCGTCCAGGATCAGGATTTCCACTTTCGACAGGTCGACGGTGCCCTGACCCATGTGGTCGAGCAAACGGCCCGGCGTGGCGACGAGAATGTCGACGCCATGCTTGAGCTGCTTGATTTGCGGGTTGATGCCGACGCCGCCGAAGATCACGGTGGAGTTCAGCTTGGTGTACTTGCTGTAGGCGCGCACGCTTTCCTCGACCTGCGCGGCGAGTTCGCGCGTCGGTGCCAGGATCAGGGCGCGGATCGGGCGCGTCGAGGTGTTGCTGGTGATGGCAGCGCCATTCGTGTCGGTCGACAGGCGGTGCAGCACGGGCAGGGTAAAGCCGGCCGTCTTGCCGGTACCGGTTTGTGCACCGGCCAGCAAGTCGCCGCCAGCGAGCACGGCGGGAATCGCCTGCGACTGGATCGGGGTCGGCACGGTGTAGCCGTGTTCGGTAACGGCACGTACGATAGCGTCGGACAATCCGAGGGAGGAAAAGGACATGGTAACTTTATTGTGAGATCGGCCTGTCGCCATCGTGGGGCGCCAGTCGCAGGCAATCAGATTAGGGGTCGAAAGACAGCGGCAAGGGGACTGGTCATATGTGCCGCACACGCGAAGTATAACAGCATGGCAAAAAACCGCCGAGTTTGTTTAAAGTATGCAATACCACAGGTAAAAGAAATACATGGCCACGGTGCGCCTTTGCATGCCGTTTTTCATTATTATTGCCTGTAGCACTCCATCTGCGGGACTCGCCGTGGCGCCGGAGTGTTCACTCCCGGAGGACTATCATGCGTATTGCCGATCTTCGCATCGCCACCCGCCTGTACGGCGGGTTTGCCACCATCGTCCTGTTGCTGGCCGCCCTGGTCACCGTCGCCACATTGAACGTCTCGCGGCTGGCCGACGCCAATGCCATCAATACCCACACTTACCAGGTACTCGCTGAAAACAGCGCGATCTTGGAAAGCCTGATCAATATGGAAACGGGGCAGCGCGGCTATGTGATCACGGGCGCGGAGGCCTCGCTGGAACCGTACAAGGCGGGGCAGGCCGCGTTCGGCGCACACCTGGACAAGGCGCGCGCCCTGACCAGCGACAATCCTGCCCAGCAGGAGCGCCTGGCGAAGCTCGATGCCGCCAAGCAAGCCTGGCTGGCCGGCGCGCTCGAACCCGTGATCGCCATGCGGCGCGCCGTGGCGCAGGGCACGGCGGCCATCGAGCCCGTGCTGGCGCTGGAAAAGGAGGGCCGGGGCAAGCAGGGCATGGATGCCATGCGCGCATTGCTGGGCGAGATCGGCCAGGCGGAAACGGCGTTGCTGGCGCAGCGCTCGGAAGCGGCGGCGGCCTTGCAGGCGCGCACGCACTGGACCTTGCTGGGCGGCGGCGCGGCGGCGCTGATCCTGGCCGCCCTGATCGCCTGGTGGCTGGCGCGCAACATCAGCGTGCCGCTGCGTTCGGCCATCGACGTGGCCAGGCAGGTGGCGCAGGGCGATCTGACGGTACAGGTGGAAGTGCGCTCGAAGGACGAGACGGGTGAACTGATGCAGGCATTGAAGGACATGACGGCCAGCCTGCTGCGCATCGTCACCGAGGTGCGCGGCGGCACGCAGGCCATCGCCACGGCCTCGCGCCAGATCGCTTCGGGTAATCTCGACTTGTCGGCGCGCACGGAACAGCAGGCCAGTTCGCTGGAAGAGACGGCCTCGTCGATGGAAGAACTGACCAGCACGGTACAGCAGAACGCGCAGAATGCCCATGAAGCCAACGGCCTGGCCGCGTCGGCTTCCACCGTGGCGGGCAAGGGCGGCAGCGTGGTGGCGCAGGTGGTCGATACCATGGGTTCGATCAACGACTCGTCGCGCAAGATCGTCGACATCATCGCCGTGATCGACGGCATCGCCTTCCAGACGAATATCCTGGCCCTGAACGCGGCCGTCGAGGCGGCCCGGGCGGGCGAGCAGGGGCGCGGTTTTGCCGTCGTCGCCACGGAAGTGCGCAACCTGGCCCAAAGATCAGCCGGCGCAGCGAAGGAAATCAAGGCCCTGATCAACGACTCGGTGGCGCAGGTGGAGAGCGGCGCGCGCCTGGTCGACGAGGCGGGCCACACCATGCACGAGATCGTCGACAGCGTGCACAAGGTCAGCAGCATCGTCGGGCATATCTCGTCTGCCAGCGATGAGCAGCGGGCCGGTATCGAGCAAGTCAACCAGGCGATCAGCGAAATGGACCATGTGACCCAGCAAAACGCTTCATTGGTGGAAGAGGCCGCCGCGGCTGCGGAAGCCATGCAGGAGCAGGCGGCGCGGCTGGCCGATGCGGTGAGCGTGTTCAGGACGGCGCAGGTGGACGCCATCGCGGCGCCGGCACCCCGGCCCGCCGTGCGCCGTCCCGTGCCGCCCAAGGCGGCGCGCGCGCCTGCCCGCCTGAGCGTCAAGCCCGCAGCGCCCCATGCGCCGCAAGTTCCAGCCGGCAAACAGCGTCCGGGGGACGATGAGTGGGACGAGTTTTAGCACAGGCGCCCAGTGCATGCGACAGTTGTCGCAAATACCGCTTGCATGCGTGTGACTGTTGTCGCATAATTGTGTCAACAGTCACTCAAAGGATGCACCATGAGCACGCCCTCCGTCACCGAACTGTCGTTATTGAAAGCCTTGTGGAAAGACCACCCGCTGTCCGCGCGCGAATTGCATGCCCGCGTGGAAGAAGAGCTGGGCTGGTCTTTTTCGTCCACGCGCAAGACGCTTGAGCGCATGCTGGACAAGGGCATGCTGCTGCAGCGCAGCGTGCACGGCGTGCTCGTGTATGAAGCGAACGTGGACAAAGTGGCCACCCTGGCCGCGTTCGCCCACGACTTTGGCCGGCGCGTGATGGAAATCGACAGTCCCTTGCCGGTCAGTATGTTTACGGGCAGCAAACTGGTGGACCAGCAGGAGCTGGCGGCGCTGGAGCAGCTGCTGCAGGACTGGCCTGCGGACGCGAAGGAATAGGCCATGACCCTGTTCGCCCTGACCTTGTTGCAGGCGACGGCCGCCTGCCTGTTCGCCGGCTTGCTGCTGCAAGGCTTGCTGCACCTGGCGCAGGGGCGCTGGCCCGCGCTGGCGGCTCAGCGCAGCGTGTGGCTGGCGGCCGCGCTGGTGCTGGCCGCCGTGTTCCTGCTGCCGCTGTTGCCGCAGGGCCAGCAGATCAGCGTGGTACCCGAGTTCAGCTTGCCCGCCGCCGCGCAGGCAGCGCCCGAGGCGGTTTTGCCGATGGCCGCGCCCGCGCCCTTCCCCGCACCCATGCCAGCGCCGCTGGTCGAAGCGCCATCGGTGACGGCCTGGCTGAGCATGCTGGCCACGCTCTGGCTGGGCGTGTATCCGCTGGGTCTGGCCGTGCTGGCGTGGCGCCGCTGGCGTAGCCGCAGCGCACTGCGGGCCTTGCTCCAGGCGGCGCAGCCGCTGGCGCCGGCAGCCCTGGCCGCGCATGGCGCGTTTGCGCCGGCGCAACTGCGCCAGCTGCAAGCCCAGCGCACTGTCGTGCTGGAAATCGACGCGCCCATCTCGGCCATGCTGGTGGGCGTGTGGCGGCAACGTTTGCTGTTGCCCGCGCATTTGCGGCAATTTACTGCCGAGCAGCAACAACTGGTCATCGAACACGAACTGACGCATGCGCGCCGGCGCGATCCCATGCTCCAGCTGCTGGCCAGCGGCGTGCAACTGCTGTTGTGGTTCAACCCGGCAGCGCGCTGGCTCGCAGGCAAGCTGGCCTGGGCACAGGAACTGGGCTGCGACCGCCATGTGCTGGCTGGACGTTCGCAGCAGCAGCGCCGCGAATATGCGGCCGCCTTGGTGCGCCAGCTGGGCCTGCAAACCCGTGCCCCTGCCGGCCTGGCGTTTGGCGGCCAACCCGACAGCATGCTGGAGCGCGTGGCCCGCATGCGCGACAGCAGCGCCGCCAGTATGCACTGGCGCGCCCGGCTGGCCATGGGCCTGGTCCTGTGCGCACTGGGTGCGGCCAGCGTGGCCTTGCAGCCGGCACTGGCTTTGCAACCGGCACCGGCCTTACAGCCCGCACGGGCCTGGACATCGGCCGCGTCCTTTGCCAGCCCGGCCCCGCTTCCGGCCGCGGCACCTGCCCATGCGCCGTGGCGCAATCCGCTCGCCACCATGCGCGTCACGGGTTTCTTTGGCGTGGTGCGCCCCATCACGCAGAAGGGCTTGCGCGGGATTGACCTGGCGGCGCGGCGCGGCACGTCCGTGCAGGCAGTGGCCGATGGCATCGCCACGGTGACGCAGGACGACTGGCTGGGCAAGGCCGTGCACATCGCCCATGGCGGCGGACTGCAATCGGTATACGTCCACCTCGACAGCGTCGCGCTGGAAGATGGCGCCATCGTCGAGGCCGGCCAGCGCATCGGCACGGTGGGCGACACAGGCCGCGCGACGGGGCCGCACCTGCACTTCCAGGTACGCCAGGACGGTCGCGTGCAAGATCCGCAGCGCTGGCTGGCCGGCCTGGATGCCAACGCCAGCGAACGGGCCTTGCGCATGCGCAAGGAGCAGTTCGGCCGCTGACGCCGTACGGTATTTTGTCACCCAGGAACAACAAACGGGGGCGGACTCGGCAAGGTCTGCCCCGGCGTGAGGCTCTTGGTTTTCACTGAAATATCCTTTCTTCGGGAATCCCCATGCGATTGAGTATCTTGTTGTGCAGCCTCGTGCTGCCGTTGACGGCGCACGTCCGTGCCGAAGACATTCTCCCTTCCGTGACGGTTAATGCGGGCAAGGCCGAGCAGCGCCGCAACGACACCGTCGCCGCCATCGTCGTCGGCCACGATGAATTGATACGCCAGGGCGACCGCGTGCTGTCCGACGCCCTGAAGCGCCTGCCCGGCATTTCCATCGGCGGGCCATCCGGCGCGGCTGCGGGCGCCGCTGGCGGGCAAATCCAGATGCGTGGCCTGGGCCAGGGCTATACCTTGATCATGCTCGATGGCGTGCCCGTGGCGCCCGGCTTTTCGCTCGACGCGCTGGACCCGGAACTGGTCGAGCGCGTGGAAATCATGCGCGCCGCCACGGCGGAATTTTCCACCCAGGCGATCGCCGGTTCCATCAACATCGTGCTGAAAAAGTCGGGCGGGCGGCGCGAACGCACGTTCAAGCTGGGCGCGTCCGCCAGCCACGGCATGCCCGCCGGCAGTGCCACCGTGCAGTGGTCGGACAAGGATGGACGCCGGTCGTACGCGCTGGCCGGCACGCTCAGCCATACGGGACGCGAAGCGCTGCTCGACGAGTGGAGCCGCGAATTCGACGCAGCGGGCGCGCCCACGGTGGTGCGCCACGTGCCGCTCACCGAGCGCGTGACGAGCGACGCCATCGAGCTGGCGCCCCGCGTGCAATGGGCGCTGGCGGGGGAGGGCAGCCTGGCCTGGCAAAGCCTGGTCAACGTGCGCCGCCTGGCCAGCCGCCGCCATGCGCAGGAAACGGCTTACCTGGGCGGCACGACCGCCTATCCGGAGAACCAGGCCCATTTCAACCAGGACAGCAGCACCGTGCGCAGCGACCTGCACTGGCTGCGCAAGCTCGACCATGGCGCCAGTCTCGACGTGAAGCTGGGCGCCAGCATCAATCACCGCGCCAATGATTATCAGTTCCTGGGCCGCGGCGCGGCGCCGGGACAGGGCATCACGCGCCTGGTCGATTCGGGCCTGGACGAGGTGGGCGTGCAGGCGAGCGGCACCTACCGCCGCGCGCTGGGCGAACACCACACGCTGGCGGCGGGTTGGGATGCGGGGCACCGGCGGCGCACGGATTTTCGCCGCGAACGCCAGCTGGAGCCGGGCGGGCCGCCCGTGCTCAGCGACGAAGACTATGCGGCCACAGTGCGGCGCCTGGCCCTGTTCGCGCAGGATGAATGGGAGCTGTCCGCGCATTGGTCGCTGTACCTGGGCTTGCGCTGGGAAAGCTGGCGCACGGCCAGCGCCACGGGCGGCGGCGAGCCGGTCGACGTGCGCGCGCAGGTATGGAGCCCCTTGCTGCAAAGCCTGTGGAAGTCCGGCGGCAAGCAGCAGGTGCGCCTGGCCGTTACGCGCACCTACAAGGCGCCGCAGATTTTCGAGCTGATCCCGCGCCCGTACACGGTCGACAATGGCAACAGTCCCGCGAATCCCGACACCCAGGGCAATCCGGCGCTGCGCCCGGAGCTGGCCTGGGGCCTTGATGCCGCCTATGAATACTATCCGGGCGCGGGCGCCATGCTGGGCGCCAGCGCCTCGCTGCGGCGCATCAGCGACGTGATGCTGGAGCGCCTGTACCAGGACAACGGGCGCTGGGTGAGCACGCCCGTCAACCATGGCCATGCCGGCGTGCGCTCGATCGCGCTGGAAGCGAAGCTGCCCTTGACGGCGCTGTGGGCGGGCGCTCCCGCGCTGGACTTGCGGGCCAACGTGGCGCGCAACTGGTCGAGGCTCGATGCCGTGCCCGGCCCCGATAGCCGCCTCGACAGCCAGCTGCCGTGGAGCGCCAACGTGGGAGGAGATTACCAGCTGGCCCGCCTGCCCCTGAGCCTGGGCGCTGACCTGAATTACCAGGCGGGCGGGCGCTCGCGCGAGTCCGGCCAGCTGCTGGCCTGGCAGGGCGGCAAGCGCGAACTCGATATGTACGCGCTGTGGAAAGTCAGCGACAGGCTGCGCCTGCGCCTGTCGGGCGCCAACCTGCTGGGGCAGGATTACCGTACGCGCAGCCTGTATGCGGATGGCGCGCGCAGCCTGCTGCGCACGGTCGATACGGGCAGCTACCGCACCTGGCGGCTGATGCTGGAGGGAACCCTGTAGCCAGCTGTAGCCAGCCTAGTCGTCGATCTCGTCGACGGTGTAGCTGACGCCCTGCGCCTCGAGGTAGCCGCGCACGGCGTCCAGGCCATGCCACGGGTCGGGGCGCAGGTGCTGGCATATATACAGGCCCGCATCCGTCAGCCTGGCGTCGGTGTCGGGCATGGCGGCGCCGGTTGCGCGCGGCGCCTGCGGCAGTGCCGCCAGCAGCTGTTCGAGATGCTGGCGCTGGCGCGGCGCCAGGCTGGCCGCGATCCTGAATTCAAATCCCATGTTTTCTCCTTGATTGACAGGCCGCCGCAGCGGCTATTTTTCATTATCGAAAAAATTGCACATAGCTTGGCATTCTTTCCGTTTTTGTTTTCAAAGTATCTCGTCCATACTGCATAGCACTGGCCCGGCACACACAGCGTGACGCAAGGGCAGGAGCAGAAATGCCGTACAAGGACCTCTCTTTTTTATATTCAATTATTTTCACTAAGGAAAACATCATGCCTATCGCCACCGCCCAAGCCGCCCACAAACTGCTGACTCCAAACGATCATACCCTGATCATGATCGACCACCAGTCGCAGATGGCGTTCGCCACCCGTTCGATCGACCTGGCCTTGCTGCGCAACAATGCGGCCCTGGTGGCCAAGGCGGCGGCGCAATTCAAGGTGCCGACGATTCTGACGACGGTGGCCGCCAAATCGTTCTCCGGCCCTATTTTTGACGAGATCCAGTCCGTCTTCCCCGAGCAGGCGCCGATCGACCGCACCAGCATGAATACCTGGGAAGACGCGCGCATCGCCGACAAGGTCAATGGCTACGGCAAGGGCAAGATCGTGCTGGCCGGCCTGTGGACATCCGTCTGCATCGTGGGCCCTGCATTGTCGGCGCTGGAGCAGGGCTTCGAGGTGTACGTGATCGCCGACGCCAGCGGCGACGTCTCCGACGAAGCCCATGCGATGGCCATGCAGCGCATGATACAGGCGGGCGCGCAGCCGATGACGTCCGTGCAATACCTGCTGGAACTGCAGCGCGACTGGGCCCGCGGCGAGACTTACAACGAGACGGTGGCGACGGCCGTGGCGCACGGCGGCGGCTATGGCCTGGGCTTGATCTACGCCAAATCCATGTTCAACGCCAGCGAAGGCCATTGATTTTTCACTGACTCCGGCTCCGCCGCTCGCCGGCGGGGCCGTGTTTTTACATGATTCGGGAGTTCCCATGCACGCAAACACGATCTTGCTCAATGGCCGTTTCCACACGGTCGACAGGACGCAGCCGCTGGCGTCCGCCGTCGCCATCGCCGATGGCAAATTCCTCGCCGTGGGCGACGTCGAAGACGTGATCCGTCATCGCGGTCCCGCCACCCAGCTGATCGACCTGGGTGGCCGCACGGTGATTCCCGGCCTGAACGACTCGCACCTGCACCTGATCCGCGGCGGCTTGAACTACAACCTGGAACTGCGCTGGGAAGGCGTGCCCTCGCTGGCCGACGCCCTGCGCATGCTCAAGGAACAAGCCTTGCGCACGCCAAACCCGCAATGGGTGCGCGTGGTGGGCGGCTGGAACGAATTCCAGTTCGCGGAAAAGCGCATGCCCACCTTGGACGAATTCAACGCGGCCGCGCCCGACACACCCGTCTTCATCCTGCACCTGTACGACCGCGCCTTGCTCAACCGCGCGGCCCTGCGCGCCGTCGGCTACGATAAAAATACGCCGAACCCGCCCGGCGGCGAGATCGTGCGCGATGCATCGGGCAACCCCACGGGCTTGCTGATCGCCCGGCCGAACGCCATGATCCTGTATGCGACCCTGGCGAAAGGCCCCAAGCTGCCGCTGGAATTGCAGGTGAACTCCACGCGCCAGTTCATGCGCGAACTCAATCGCTTGGGGCTGACCAGCGCCATCGACGCGGGCGGCGGCTTCCAGAATTATCCCGAGGATTACGCGGTCGTCGACGAGCTGGCGCAAAAAGAGCAGCTGACCATCCGCATCGCCTACAACCTGTTCACGCAAAACAAGGGCGCGGAATTGCAGGACTTCCAGAAGTGGACGGGCATGGTGAAACCCGGCGATGGCACGGATTACTATCGCCACAACGGCGCCGGCGAAATGCTGGTGTTTTCCGCCGCCGACTTCGAGGATTTCCTCGAGCCGCGTCCCGAGCTGGCGGCCGGCATGGAGGATGAGCTGGAAAAGGTCGTGCGCCACCTGGTCGAGCAGCGCTGGCCGTTCCGCCTGCACGCCACCTATGACGAATCGATCGGCCGCATGCTCGACGTGTTTGAAAAGGTCAACCGCGACACGCCGTTCGGCGGCTTGCACTGGCTGTTCGACCACGCGGAAACCATCAGCCCGAAAAATATCGACCGCGTGAAAGCGCTGGGCGGCGGCGTGGCCATCCAGCACCGCATGGCTTTCCAGGGCGAGTATTTCGTCGAGCGTTATGGCGCGGAGGCGGCGAAGGCCACGCCGCCCGTGCAGCGCATGCTGGACGCGGGCGTGCCCGTCGGCGGCGGCACGGATGCGACCAGGGTCGCCAGCTACAATCCGTGGACGGCGCTGTACTGGCTGGTTTCGGGGCGCACCGTGGGCGGCCTGGCCCTGACGGATGCGGCGGGCAGGTTGTCGCGCGACACGGCGCTGGAGCTGTGGACGGCGGGCAGCGCCTGGTTCTCCAGCGAGCAAGGCAAGAAGGGGCGCATCCGCGAGGGCATGCTGGCTGATTTGAGCGTGCTGTCGGCCGATTACTTTACGGTGCCGGAAGAGGCGATCAAGTCCATCGAATCCGTGCTGACCATGGTGGGCGGCAAGGTCGTCTACGGCCAGGCGGAATTCACGACCCTGGCGCCGCCGCCCATTCCCGTGCTGCCCGAGTGGTCGCCCGTGCGCACGGTGCCCGGTCATTACCGGCCTGCGGCCAGGCCGGCGCAAGCCGTGCTGCCGCACCAGTGCGCGGGCGCCTGCGGCGTGCATGCGCATGCGCATGACCGGGCGCGCAAGTCGGCCGTGCCGATCAGCGACTTTTCCGGCTTCTGGGGCACCTTGGGCTGCAGCTGTTTCGCCTTCTAGAGGGCGGCCTGGCCTTATTTGGAAATGCGCAGGATGGCCGAGGCGAGCCGCGTGAAACATGGGCTCAGCTCGCTTTCGGTGGCCGCATAGCAGTACAGGCCCACGGGCTCGGCCGGCTTGCGGCAAGCCGCTTTTGCATCGGTCGTGTTGGCCAGGCAGCGCAGCAAGTCTTCGCCCAGCTCGTTGTCCGGCCCTTCCTTGGTTTTCAGCGAGGCGCCCATGCCCAGGGTAAAGACAAAAATGCCCTCCTGGCGCGCTTTTGCCGCCATCGCTTCAACCAGGTTGCGCGAGGCGCGGTGCACATTCGTCCATTGCGCTTGCGCCGTTGCGGTGGAAGCGGTTACGACGCGGGGCGTATTGGTGACGATGGGAAACTCGCGCAGCGCCGCGTCATTATTCGCGTTATACCATGCGGGAAGCGCGGTGATCTGACTGGCGGCGCAATCGCCGTATTGGAGCGAGTCGCTCACTTTCATCCTGTACAGGCCTGCCAATGCCGGGTTTTGCAGTTTCGGAAAGGTGGCGAGGCCGCCTGCGTCCTTGCATTTGTTGTCCTTGTTGGGGAAGTACGCGGAAAACGCCGCCGGCGAGCCATCGGAAAAAAACACGATGACGCGCAGGCTGGAGCGGTTGACCTGCGCGATGTCGTTCAGCTGTTTGCGCGCCTGGAACATGCCGGCGGAAGAATTGGTGCCGCCGACAAACGTGAATTGATCGATCTTTCCATTTTTCATGGTCATGCTGTCGCGGTCGAAACCGCGCTCGACCTGCCTGATCGGGACGTCGATTTGCGCTTCCGAGGCGAAATGCAGCAAGCCGACCCGGTCGACCGTGGAATTGAATTTGTTCAGGAAGGACTTGCCTGCCGCCCGCACGGCGTCCGCATTGTTTTCCAGCGAACGCGACGTGTCCATCACCAGCACCATGTCCAGGTCCTTGCGGATGGTTTGCGCGCTGGCCGCCACGTTCAGGGTCTTGAAGCCGAGTATGCCCATCAGCGAGACGGGCAGCGAGGCGGTGGCCGAGACGTCGATGGTGACGGTGCCCCTGTCGAACGTGACGTCGACGGGATCGAGGACCGGCGTCGAGAGCAGGAAGTTGTCCGGATAATTAATGTCGAAAAACTCCCTGGCCGCCTGGCGCGCGCTGTCCCGCTGCGCCTCTTCCGAGCTGCCCGCAGTGACGCCGCGCGCCGCCGCCAGGCTGGCCGAGTCGACGGCCGCATTGAGCTTGGCCTTGACGAAGTAGCCGAGGGCGGAATCGACGGCCAGGCCCACCGAGGCGATCAGGACGACGGCCGACAGCGCCACCATGATCAGCACCTGGCCGCCTTGCCGCTTGTGTGGAATGCGCATCAAAATACCGTCATCGAAGTGAGGTTGGGGCCCAGCACGGGCGTCGTGCTGTTGCCAAAGTTCAGGGTGCCGAACAGCATGTCGAAATCGTAGAACGTTTCCACGGCGTAGATCAGTTCGCCATCGGCCAGCTGGTTCTGCATCAATGCCACCGTGGGGGCATGCTCGTCCTTGGCGATGCCGGTGCACGTGCCATTGCTCCAGCTGCCGCATTGCCATACCTGGCTGGCGGGCAGGTAGCCGCTGGCCCTGGCGCCGGCATCCCAGCGGTATTGTTCCAGCACGATATTGCGCAAGCCGCTCTTTGCCGTGTAGCCCATGATCTTGGTGATGTAGATCATGCCGCGCTTGTTCATGTCCAGCGGCGGCGTGCTGGCGGCCAGCGCATTCATGATGGCCTGGCCCGAGCCGCTCAGGTCGGACGTGGAGCGCGAGGCCAGGTTGGCGCCTTCGCGGCTGATGTTGAGCAGGATGGTCTTGGCCTGGATGGCACGCGACAGGTCGGCCAGCATGAACAGCAGCAGCGCCAGCAGCGGCAGAACGATGGCAAATTCCACGGCGGCGATGCCGCGCGCGGCGCGCGGCGCAGGAGGGCGGGCGCGCATCACAGGCCGCCAAAGCTTTCATTGCGCATGGTGGCGGCCACCACGAAATGCGCCTGGCCGTCGCGGAACAGGGCCCGGATCATCGGCGTGGCAAACGCCCAGCGGCAATCGACGGAGATGACGACGATATCGCCGGCCTGGCCGAACATGGCGGCGCCGACCGCATCGCTGCCGTTGACGGAGATCACGGGGCTGACCTTGTCATACATGCCCATGGAACTGTCGCGTATTTTTTGTATCACGGCCTGGTAGCGCTGCTGGTTGGCGCTGTCGGGGTCGAGGTCTTTTGCCCCCGTGACGGCATAGCGCGCGCCTTCGCGCACCGCATGCTGCATGGTCATATTGGCAAAATACGCCATGCTCATTTCAATGATGCCGATTATCAGCATGAGAAAGACCGGCGTTATCAGGGCCAATTCCAGCAAGGTGGCGCCGCCCTGTCCGCTTTGCTTGCGGAATATAGGGGAATCGGCCTGTTTTAAACGCATGGGATTAATCCGGTTAGGTGCCGCGATGAAGAATGTCGGGCGGATGGTATTACGCCATTTGACTGGCGATTATTCTATATCGATTTTCAAGGGCATGTCTTCCCATTAAATTATTACAGGTCAAGATAATCGTAATTAAGCGCCTTATTTCAAGTGTGCGGCCCCCGTCCCTACAGGGCCGGGAGTAATATGCGCGGGTATGAAAACAGGCTTGGTGTCAGGATTGTCCTGCGTGCAGGCAAAGACTTGTTTTGCAAGGTGATGCAATAAAAATGCTGCAATGTAAGCAACAGCAGCGATGGCAGCAGCGATGGCGCGCCGGCGGCGCGCCCGCCCTGGCCGCGCTGCCCATCCATCGGCACTCGCCCGGCGTGCGGCGACCGCTGGCGTGGGTCACGCACCGCGTTTGCGCGTGCCGGCCCAAGGCCTCTTCCTTCGTGCCCCCATGACTTCCTCCCCTGCGCGCGGCAACAGAGGCGCGCGCGGGCGAGGCTGGCAATCCGATTCGGATCAACAACATTCCCCGAAGGGAATGGGTTACACGTTAAGAGGTAAAGCATGTCAACAAAAAATGTCATACGCGTCATGCTGGTGTCGGACCACAAAACCTGGCTGTGGGGCCTGGAGCAGCTGCTCGCCGGCGCCCAGCCGGCAATGCAGGTGGTGGCCAGCGCCACCGAGATCGACGGCGCGCTGCTGCTGGCCCGGACCCTGTGTCCCGACGTCATCGTGCTTGACGCCGATCTGGGCTGCGGCGGCGCCTGCGCCATCGATTATCTGCCGCAGCTGCTCGGCAATGGCGTCTCGCGCGTATTGCTGTTCAGCGGCACGCAGGACCAGGCCGAGTGCGGACGCGCCGTGCGCAGCGGTGTGCGCGCGGTGGTGGGCAAGGAGACGCCCGTCAAGCAAATGGTCGACGCCATCGCCCGCCTGCATCAGGGCGAGTTGTGCCTGGCTCCGGCGCTGCTCGACAGCATGCTGGGCGTGCTCAACAAGCCGGAAGCGACACCCGATCCGGAAGAGCAGCGGATCGCCAGGCTGACGCTGAAGGAGCGCAAGATTGTCGCCATGATGGTGGAAGGAAATGGCGCGCTGAACCGTGCAATAGCCCAGCGCGCTTTTATCTCGGAGCAAACCTTGCGTAATCATCTGACATCGATCTACAGCAAGCTCGATGTCACCAACCGCTTGGAATTATATGTGTACGCCACCCGCAACCGGCTGGCCGAGTCCCTGCCTGCGGAGGGATAGTACATATGTCCTGATTGTGGACAAAAAATTAAGATGGTTTGTACTGTACATAAAATGACTTTTCTCTGATTCGATTTAATGTTTGTTTATATAAAATACACGCATCAGAAATTGGCAAATAAAAACAAGGTGAATGTTTTTATTTTCAGACTGTATTTTCAGTTTTTATCATGTTTAAAACTTGACCTGAAAGGGAATAATATGAATTTCATTAAAAACTTTATCGCCGAAGAAGATGGCGTGACCGCCATCGAATATGCGCTGATCGCTGCGCTCGTGGCGGCGGCGCTGGTCACGGCCGTCGGCTATTTCACCACCGGCCTCGATGGCGCCTTCAAGGCCATCGGCACCAAGTTGACGGGCGCGGCGATCTAAGACGCCCGCCCACCGCGCTGCACCCCGGCATGCCAGCTGCCCATGCGCACTGGCCTGCCGGCTTCCCGCCCAACGATGCGCATGCCGTCATGCGCTCGGCTTGCATCAGGTACACGATGGACCCTCATTCTTTCTGGACGTTCAGCCCCGCCATAGTCTTGTGGGGGCTGCTGGCCGCCGCTGTCTGGCATGACGTGCGCCGCCGGCGCATTCCCAACCGGCTGGTCTTTTCCGGTGCCTTGCTCGGCGTGCTGCTCAACAGCCTGGCGTTGCCAGGGCTGACGCCGGCCGGGCCGTGGCTGGCCTTGGGCGGCTTGGCCGTCGGCCTGGGCTTGCTGCTGCCCATGTATGCGCTGAAGGCGCTGGGCGCGGGCGACGTCAAGCTGATGGCGATGGTGGGGGCGTTTCTGGGCCCGCGCCCCGCCGTGTTTGCCGTGCTGTGCAGCCTGCTTGCTGGCGGCGTGCTGGCGCTGGCCGTCGCCCTGTGCCAGGGCACGCTGCGCCAGGCCTTGGCCAATGCCCGGCAATTGCTGCTGCAAGGCTGGCTGCGCGCCGCGGCAGGCGAGGCGCCGCAGGTCGGCCCGCCCGCGCTGGCAAGCGGCAGCCTGCCGTACGCGATCGCCATTGCCGCCGGCACCGCCATCAGCCTGGCCCTGGCGGCCGGCGGCCATGCATGACGCGCCGGGCAGCATATGGCCGCGTGCGCGCGGAAACCCATGTTTCACCAAGAGGATAAATCATGAGAAATAGCCGCGTTGCGATCGTGCTGCTGCTGGCGTTGCTGATGGCGGGCGGCGCCGTGCTGGCGGCCGCCCGCTGGATGTCAGGGCAGGGCGCGCCGGCCAGCCAGACGGTGATGGTCGCGCTGGTCGATATCGGCGTGGGCGCGAAGGTGACGCCGGCCATGCTGCGCGGCATGGACTGGCCGGCGGGCGCCATGCCGCCGGGTGCGTTTGGCGAGGCCGGCGCGCTGGACGGGCGCATCACGCGCAGCGCCGTCAGCAGGGGCGAGCCTGTGTTGGAAAGCAAGCTCGCGCCGCCCGGCGCCACCGGTGGCCTGTCGGCCATCGTCGCTGCCGGCAAGCGCGCCATGACCGTGCGCGTCAACGACGTGGTGGGGGTGGCCGGCTTCGCGCTGCCGGGCAACTTCGTCGACATTCTCGTGCATACGCAGGATGACCGCGCCAGGCCGGCGGGCGGCGGGCCGCTGGCCATTTCCAAGATCGTGCTCGAACGCATCCTGGTGCTGGCCGTGGCGCAGGAATCCGGCCGCGACGACAACAAGCCCAAGGTGGTCAACGCCGTGACCCTGGAGCTGACGCCGGAGCAGGTGGAAAAGCTGGACCTGGCGCGCAGCGTGGGCAGCCTGTCGCTGGTGCTGCGCAACCAGGTCGATCCGGCGCCCGCCGACACGGGCGGCGCCACCAAGGAGTCGCTGCTGGAATTGAAGGCGCTGGCGCCGGCGGCGGCGCCCGTGCGCGCGGCGCGGCGTCAGACGGCCCCGGCACGCGCTGCCGCGCGCGACAGCGTCACCGTCATCAAGGGCATGGATACCAGCGTCCAGCAATTTTAAATCAGCAGGCAAGCAAGGATGATCGATGAATACATTTCGTAAGCACGCCTCGAGTGCGGGCATCCGCCTGGCCCTGGCCTTGGGCGGCGCGGCCGCGGGCCTGGCCTGGCCAGGCAGCGCCGGCGCGGCGGCGCCTTCCCGGCAGGCCGTCATGGCGCCAGTCGCGGCGCCGCCCATGTCGCTGGGCGCCGATATCGCCCGCCTGGGCGCGCCCGTGCGCATTGCCGTGGGCAAGTCCACCTTGCGCAGCCTGAGCCTGCCGGTGTCGCAGATCGCCGTCAACGATCCGCGCGTGGCCGGCGCCAGGATGCTGGGCTCGTCCAGCCAGCTGTTCGTCTGGGGCCTGGCCCCGGGCAGCACCAACCTTATCCTGTGGGACCGGCAGCAGCGCCCCGTGATCGTCGATATTGAAGTCGAGATCGATGTCGAGGGCTTGCAGGCGCAGTTGGCCTATGTCTTCCCCGGCGAGCATGCCGTCAAGGTGGGCGCGGCCGGCGGCAGCATCGTGCTGTCGGGGCAGGTCAGCGACAGCGTCAAGGCCAGCCAGATCCTCGAGATGGCGCAAGCCTATGCCCAGCGCGGCGCGGGCGAAGCGGCGGCGCCGGCCGACGGCGCCGCCAGCACTGCCAATGCCGCCGGCGGCGTCAAGGTCATCAATATGCTGACGGTCGCGGCGCCGCAGCAGGTCATGCTGGAAGTGAAGATCGCCGAAGTGTCGAAGACCCTGGTCGACCAGCTGGGCGCCAGCGTGGGCATCAGCGGCACGCGCGGCAACTGGAGCTACGGCCTGCTGTCGAACTTGCTCAGCGGCCATCCCAGCCAGCTGGGTGCCGTCAACGGCAAGAATGGCAACGGTCTCACGCTCGATGCGCAAAAGCGCGACGGCCTGGTCAAGGTGCTGGCCGAACCGAACATTATGGCCATCAGTGGCCAGGAAGCCAGTTTCCTCGCGGGCGGCAAGATTTTCATTCCGGTCGCGCAAGACAGCACCACCAACAAGATCACGCTGGAGGAAAAGGAATTCGGCATTGCCGTCAAGTTCACGCCCACCGTGCTCGAAGGCGGACGCATCAACCTGAAGGTGGCGCCGGAAGTGTCGGAGCTGAACCGCGAAGGCATCGGCATCACCACCGGCGGGGGCGCCGCCGCCAACGCGGTGCTGCCGGCCTTTACCACGCGGCGCACCACCACGACGGTGCAGTTGTTCGATGGCCAGAGTTTTGCCGTCGGCGGTTTGATCAAGAACAATGTGACGACCAATATCAAGGCCTTGCCCTTCCTGGGCGAGATCCCCGTGCTGGGCGCGCTGTTCCGCAGCAGTGATTTCCAGACGGACCGCACCGAGCTCGTCTTCATCATCACGCCGCACCTGGTCAAGCCACTCGATAGTGAAATCGTGCTGCCGACCGATGCCTACGTGGCGCCCAGCCGCGGCGAGTTCTTCTTGCAAGGAAAAATGGAAGGCGCCGCCGCGCCGCGGCCGCGGCAGGACGCGGCCACGCAGACAGCGCCGGCCGGCGCGGACATTCAATAGGAGCACACCATGCAGCATCCCGTTTTCCTCCCCGTACTGCTGGCCGCGCTGGCCGCCAGCGGCTGCGCCGCCACGCCGAACCTTGACCGCCAGTTCGGCCACAGCGTCGCGCAGCTGCGCCAGCGCCAAATGCTGTCGCCGCAGGCGGGCGCGAACCGCGACCCCGTGGCCGGCTTGGACGGCAAGGCCGCCCAAGCCGCCTACGCGGCGTACCAGAAAAGCTTTGCCGCACCCGCGCCGCAAGCGGCCGCCTTCACCATCGGCGTTGGGGCGCGCAAGTGAAGCTGGCACCATCACCACAGAACCAGCAAGGCCTATCGTGAAAATCGCCATCAATTCCAGGGATGAAAAAACACTGTCCGCACTGGGCCAGCTGCTGCGCGGCCGCAACCGGCTCGACGAGATCGATGCGGGCGGCGAAACGCTCGAACCGCTGCAGGCGGCGCAGTCGCCGCCCGACGTGCTGATCTTCGACCGCCCGTCGAACGACGGCGCCGACCTGGCCGCCATCGAGCGCCTCAGCAACCTGCATCCGCGCATGGCTTTCATCGTGCTGTGCCACCAGCAGCCGCCCGAATTCCTGCTGCAGGCCATGCGCGCGGGCGTGCGCGACGTGCTGCCGTTTCCCGCCGCGCCAGCCAGCCTGTATGCGGCGCTCGAACGCATCGAGGAAAAGCTGGAGCGGCGCGAGCATGGCAATGGCAAGGTGCTGGCCTTCATCTCGTGCAAGGGCGGCAGCGGCGCCACCTTCATCGCCAGCAACCTCGGTTATGCGCTGGCCGCCGGCGGCCAGCAGCGCGTTGCCCTGATCGACATGAACCTGCATTTTGGCGACGCCTCGCTGTTCGTCTCCGAGAACAAGCCGCTGGCCACGCTGTCGGACGTCACGCGCGACATCCACCGGCTCGATTCCTCGTTCCTGGGATCGAGCATGCTGCACATCCTGCCCAACTACAGCGTGCTGGCCGCGCCCGAGGATCCCGCCCACGCCAGCGAAGTGGCGCCCGAACACATCGACGCCATCATCCGGCAGGCCAGGCGTCAGTACGATTTCATCGTGCTCGACGTGGGCCGTAACCTCGACGCCGTCAGCGTGCGCGCGCTGGACCACGCCGACATGATCTTTCCCGTCCTGCAGGCGACCTTGCCCTACATCCGCGACGGCAAGCGCCTGCTGAGCATGTTCCGCTCGCTCGAATACGCCAGTGACAAGGTGCATATCATCGTCAACCGCCACGACAAGGGCGGCGAGATCCGCCTGCGCGACCTGGAAGCGGCGTATGGCACGGCCGTCTACCGCACCGTGCCCAATCACTACGCCTCGGCGGCCGCCTCGGTCAACCAGGGCGTGCCGATTTTACAGCTCGACAAAGCCAGCCCGATCACGCGCTCGCTGCAGGAATTCGCCGCCAGCCTGGCCGGCGGCGCGGCCAGCACGGCGCGCCAGGGCTGGCTGGGCCGCGTCCTGCGGCGCGCCTGATCCACATCCCAGAACAGGAGCATTTCATGGCTAGTTCCCCCATCGCCGCCTTGTCCATCCGCGAACGGCTCGGCAGCGCCAAGATCGCCGCGCTCGCGCCGCAACGCATGGCGGCCATCGACAACCGCGGCTACCGCGACCTCAAGCTGCGCATCCATGGGCTGCTGCTCGAACGGGTCGACCTGGAAAGCATGCAGCGCCTGTCGCAGGAGCGCATCCGCGAAGAATTGCGCGGCCTGGTCGAGCGCTTGCTGGATGAAGAGGCGGTGGTCATCAACGAGGCCGAGCGCAGGAGCCTGACGCGCGACATCCAGCACGAGATGCTGGGCTTCGGCCCGCTGGAAACCCTGCTGTCGGACGCCAGTGTGTCGGACATCCTCGTCAACGGCCACCAGCAGGTCTATGTGGAGCGCGGCGGCCGCCTCGAGCTGACCGACGTCTGCTTCGACGATGACGCCCATCTGATGAAAATCATCGACAAGATCGTCTCGCGCGTGGGCCGGCGAATCGACGAATCGAGCCCCATGGTCGATGCGCGCCTGCCCGACGGTTCGCGCGTGAACGCCATCATCCCGCCGCTGGCCATCGACGGCCCCGTGATGTCGATCCGGCGTTTTTCCGTCGATCCGCTGCGCCTGGCCGACCTGGTCGCCTACCGCAGCATGACGGCGGAAATGGCCGAGGTGCTGCAGGGCCTGGGCAAGGCGAAGATGAATATCCTCATTTCCGGCGGCACGGGCAGCGGCAAGACCACCATGCTCAACGTGATTTCCGGCTTTATCGGCCAGACCGAACGCATCGTCACGGTGGAAGACGCGGCCGAACTGCAGTTGCAGCAGCCGCACGTGGTACGGCTGGAAACGCGTCCGCCGAATATCGAAGGCAAGGGCGAAGTGAGCCAGCGCGCGCTGGTGCGCAATGCGCTGCGCATGCGCCCCGACCGCATCATCCTGGGCGAGGTGCGCGGCGCCGAGGCACTCGACATGCTGGGCGCCATGAACACGGGCCATGAAGGTTCGATGGCGACCATCCACGCCAACACGCCGCGCGACGCCATCACGCGGCTGGAAAACATGATCAGCATGGCGGCGGCCAACCTGCCCAGCAAGGCCATCCGGCAGCAGATCAGCTCGGCCGTGTCGGTGGTGGTGCAGGTGTCGCGCCTGATCGACGGCAAGCGCAAGGTGACGTCGATCCAGGAAATCACGGGCATGGAAGGGGAGGTCATCACGATGCAGGAAATCTTCAGTTTCCGGCAGACGGGCGTGGCCGAGGGCGGCGCGGTGGTCGGGCATTTCTCGGCCAGCGGCATCCGTCCGCGCTTCCTCGAACGCCTGAACAGCTTCGGCATCGGCGTGCCGGCCTCGCTGTTCGAACCCACCGCGGCGGGGCGCTGACACGCCATGCTTTCCTACCTTGTCTATCTGTTTATTTTCCTGGCCGTCCTGCTGCTGGTGGCTGGTGCCTGGCTGGCGTGGCAGGCGGCGCGGGGGCCGGGCGCGGCGCGCGTGGCGCGGCGCCTGCAAGCCATGTATACGGCCAGCGGTGGCGAACAGGCGCTGTCGATCACCAAGCAGCGCCCGCTGAGCGTCCATCCGTTTCTGCAAGGCGTGCTGGAAGGCTTGCCCGGCGCGGGGCGCATCGAGCAGCTATTGCTGCAGGCGGGCATGCGCTGGCTCGTGGCCAGCTTCCTCGGCTATTGCGCACTCGGCGCTCTGGCCGGCCTGCTGCTGGCCGGCGCGCTGCCGCTGCCCTGGTATGTGCGCCTGGGCCTGGGCGCGGGCGGCGCCATGCTGCCGTATCTGCTGGTGCGCCGCGCCAGGAGCCGGCGGCTGGTGCGCATTGAGCAGCAGCTGCCGGATGCGCTCGACCTGATGGGCCGCGCCATGCGTGCCGGCCATGCGTTTCCCACCGCGCTGAAAATGGTGGGCGAGGAGATGACGGGGCCGCTGGCCGAGGAATTTCGCGCGGTGTTCGACGAAGTCAGTTTCGGCGTCGCGATGGCCGATGCGCTGGGCAACCTGGCCGCGCGCGTGCCCAGCACGGACTTGCGCTATTTCGTCATCGCCGTGCTGATCCAGCGCGAAACGGGCGGCAACCTGACTGAATTGCTGAGCAGCATCAGCGCCATCATCCGCGACCGCCTGAAATTGCTGGGACAGGTGCGCGTGCTGTCGGCCGAAGGGCGCATGTCGGCCTGGGTCCTGGGCCTGCTGCCGTTCGGCGCGGCGCTGATGATGCACGTGATGAATCCGCAGTTTATCGCCGTGCTGTACACGGATGGGGGCGGGCGCAAGATGGTCGGCGTGGCGCTGGGCTTGCTGATGGTTGGCGTGCTCTGCATCAGAAAAATTATCCATATCCGGGTGTGACATGAAAGAAAAAACACGATGAGCGGCATGAGCGCGGCGCAGCTGGCTTTGCTGGGCCTGCTGTTCCTGATCGTTTTCGCGCTGGCCTTGCTGGTGCTGCGCATATTCGCCGGCAGCGCCGTGCAGGAGCGGCTGCAGGCGCTGGGCGATGCCGGCGCGGCCGGCGATAGCGGGCGCCATGCCAGACGGCGCTGGCTGGCGCATGCCGTCAGCCTGACGCGCCCGCTGGCCAGGCTGTCGCTGCCGGACGAGGGCTGGGAAAGTTCGCCCATCCGCAGCCGCTTCGTCCATGCCGGCTGGCGCAGCCAGGCCGCGCCCGCCCTGTTTTACGCGGCCAAGACGGCCTTGTTCGTGGGCTTGCCGCTGCTGGCGTACTTCCTGCTGCGCCACGGCGGGCACAATATGCTGTTGTGGCTGGTCGCGGCGGCCGCCCTCGGCTATTACCTGCCCAATGTCTGGCTGTCGCATTGCCTGCAACAGCGCCAGCGCGAAGTGTTCGAAACCTTTCCCGATGCGCTGGACCTGATGACGGTGTGCGTCGAAGCGGGGCTGGCCATGGATGCGGCGCTGGCGCGCGTGGCGCAGGAAATCGGCTTGAAAAGCAAGGTCCTGGCCGAAGAGCTGCAACTGGTGACGCTGGAACTGCGCGCCGGCAGCGCCAAGGACAAGGCCTTGCGCAACCTGGCCCTGCGCACCGGGGTGGAAGATGTCGATGCGCTGGTGACCTTGCTGATCCAGGCCGAGCGCTTCGGCACGAGCATCGCCGCGTCGCTGCGCGTGCAGTCCGACCAGCTGCGCACCAAGCGGCGCCAGCGCGCCGAGGAAACGGCGGCCAGGATCGCCCTCAAGCTGCTGTTCCCGCTGATCTTTTTTATCTTCCCGTCGCTGATGGTGGTGCTGATGGGACCGGCGTTCCTGCAGATTTACCGCGTGCTGCTGCCGGCCATGCGGGGCGGCTGAGGGCTGGCCGGGGCCAAAAAAAAGCTGCCGGAGTTTCCTCCGGCAGCTTTTTTACATCAGGGCGCGTCTGGCGATCAGGCGAATGGTGCCAGCAGGGGGATCATCTGACCGAAGATCTTCGGGCTGGCGGCGATGACGTCGCCCTTGTACAGGTAGTCCGATTCGCCGGAAAATTCACCGACGATGCCGCCCGATTCCGTGATCATCAGGGCGCCGGCGGCGATATCCCAAGGCTTCAAGCCTTTTTCGTAGAAGCCGTCCAGGCGGCCGCAAGCGACGTTGGCCAGGTCCAGCGCGGCCGAGCCGGCACTGCGCACGCCCTGGCTGCGTTCGGCCATGATCTGGTACATCTTCAGGTATTCGTCGAGCGCGCGCGGGCCGGCGCCGTGGCCGGTGCCCAGCATGGCGTTCGAAATGCGGTCCAGCTTGGTGACGCGGATGCGTTTTTCGTTCAGGTAGGCGCCGGCGCCCTTGGTGGCCGTGAACAGGTCGTTGCGGACCGGATCGTAGATGACGGCTTGCGTGACGACGCCGCGATGCGCGAGCGCGATCGAGATGCAGTATTGCGGGAAGCCGTGGATAAAGTTGGTGGTGCCATCGATCGGGTCGATGATCCACTGATATTCATTCTCGTCGTGCGAGTTGGCGGAAGCTCCCGATTCCTCAGCCAGGAACGCGTGGTCCGGGTAGGCTTTGGACAGCACCTCG
The DNA here is from genome assembly GCF_058794735.1 of Janthinobacterium sp. GW823-FHT06H09. NCBI lineage: Bacteria > Pseudomonadati > Pseudomonadota > Betaproteobacteria > Burkholderiales > Oxalobacteraceae > Janthinobacterium > Janthinobacterium sp. GW823-FHT06H09. The sequence goes on from NZ_JBXAHC010000008.1 coordinate 174,043, forward strand.
ATGATGGCTTGTTCGGCCGCCTGGTCGACGTCGGTGACGAAATCGTTATGTTGTTTTTCCGTGACGACGACGCGGTCGAGGTCGAAAGAGGCGCGATTGATGACGGCGGCGCCGCGGCGGGCGGCTTTGATCGCCGTGTTGAGCATTGGGTGCATGTGAGCTTCCGTTAAAAGCACGCGACCGCCCATGGCCGCCTTGCGGCGCCGGTACGATAGAGTGCAAGAATGAATTAAAGAGCGGAGCGGTGCCGAAGTGGTTAAAATCCCGGCCTGGTGTCAGCGTTTTGTGACTCCGTTTCCCGAAATTTCCTGTATCGATACCGCGCAATAGCGCTATTTTAAATGAATCTGCCCGAAATCAACACGTCTCTTTTCAAACGCCTGCGATTTATTCTTGTCGAAACTAGTCGCTCTGGCAACATTGGCGCCGTCGCGCGCGCCATGAAAACGATGGGTTTTTCCGATCTGGTGCTGGTCAATCCCCGCTTTCCCGACGCCTTGACGGATGCGGAAGCGGTGGCCTTCGCCAGCGGCGCGCAGGATATTCTGTCCGGCGCGCGCATCGTCGGCTCGATCGCCGAGGCGCTCGAAGGCTGCAATTACGCGGCGGCCGTGTCGGCCCGACTGCGCGAATTCTCGCCGCCCGTCACGGCCCCGCGCGCCATCGCGGCCCAGCTGGCGGCCAGCGAAGACCTGCACGCGGCCGTCATCTTCGGCAACGAGCGCTTTGGCTTGCCCAACGAGATCGTCGAGCAGTGCAATGTGCTGATCAACATTCCCGCCAATCCCGAGTATTCCTCGCTGAACCTGTCGCAGGCGGCGCAGGTCGTCGCCTATGAATGCCGCGTGGCGGCGCTCGGCGATGGGCAGGCGGCCAGCCCCGTCGGCTTCCATGGCGACGCGGCCAGCCTGGCGCAGGTCGACGGCATGTATGCGCACCTGGAGCAGGCGCTGGTCGCCATCGACTTCCTCGACGCCGACAACCCGAAAAAGCTGATGCCGCGCTTGAAACGCCTGTTTTCGCGCACGGGGCTGGAAACGGAAGAAGTCAATATCCTGCGCGGCATCGCGCGGCATATCCTGGCGGTCGCCAAAAAAGGCCCATGATCGAGACGCGGCTGCTGCGCCAGTTCATCGCCGTCGCCGAGGAACTCAATTTCCGCCGCGCGGCCGAACGGCTGCACATGGCGCAGCCGCCGTTGTCGCAGGCGATCCTGCGGCTGGAAGAGGCGCTCGGCTACCCCGTTTTCGAACGCACCAACCGCAAGGTCAGCCTGACGCCGGCAGGGAATGCCTTCCTGGCCACGGCGCGCCAGGTGCTGGCCAGCCTGGAAGAGGGCGTGGCCGCCACGCGCCGGGTGGCCCAAGGCATCGAAGGCCACTTGCGCCTCAGCTTCATCCACATCACGCCGTACGCCCACGTGCTGGACGCCTTGCGCGCCTTCCGCGCCGCCTCGCCCGCCGTGCAATTCACCTTGCGCGAAGCGTCGACGCAGCAGCAGGTCGAGTGGCTGGAACGGGGCGAGGTCGATATCGCCGTGCTGCGCGCGCCCGGCCGCAGCACGCCCGGCCTGCGCTTCGAGCGCCTGTCGGGCGAAGACATCGTGATCGCGCTGCCGTCGGATCACCGCTGCGCGGGCCAGGCGCGCGTGGACCTGGCGGACCTGGCCGGTGACGATTTCGTCGCCTCGCCGCGCGAGCTGGGCCAGGGTTTCCACGACCAGCTGGCCAGCCTGTGCCTGCATGCGGGTTTTGTGCCGCGCGTGGTGCAGCAGGCGCGCCGCTTGCAAACGGTGCTGGGACTGGTGGCAGCCGGCTTCGGCGTGGCCCTGCTGCCAGCCAGCCTGGCGGCGTCCAGGCCTGCCGGCGTCGTCATGCTGCCGCTGGCAAGCAGCGCGCCCGCGCCGCTGCGCCAGCTCGACCTGTACATGGCCTGGGACCCGCAACGCACGTCCGCCGTGCGCGAGCGGCTGCTGGCGCAACTGCGGCTGTCTGCTGCTCAATAAGACTTTGAACGTCTCGTTTCAAGATAAATAAGATATTTTACAGATGGTGGTGCAGGGGCCAGCATGGCGTTTTGATTGTCGGGGATGCCATGTCCAACGTTACGCCGCGCAGCCGCGCGCTACCTGCTTCCATTTATTGGCTGTCGCTGTGCAGCTTTGCCTTCGGCTTGTGCGAATTCATTGCCGCCGGCTTGCTGTCGCCCATGGCGCGCGACTTGCACGCCAGCGTGGCGGCGGCCGGCGGCGCCATCGCCGCATATGCGCTGGGGGCGGCCATCGGCGCGCCCATCCTGACGGCCCTGCTGGCGCGCCGGCCCGTGCGCCAGGTGCTGGTGGCCACCATGCTCGTGCTGGCGGCCGGCAGCATGGCCATGGCGGCGGCGCCGGCGTTGGGCGCGCTGCTCGGTGTGCGTTTTGCCGTGGGCCTCGCGCATGGCGTGTTCATGGCCGTCGCTTCGCATGCGGCCACCAGCCTGGTCGACCCGTCCCGCGCGGGACGGGCGCTGTCCATCGTCTGGCTGGGCCTGACCCTGGCGCTGGCGGGCGGCGTGCCGCTGGGGACGTGGCTGGGCGCCGTCTCGTCGTGGCGCTGGGTATTTGTGGCCATCGGCGTGCTGGCCCTGTGCGGCGGTGCCGGCTTGCGCTGCGCCATGCCCGCCGCGCGCCGGCCGCTTGCTGCCACGTCGGCCCTGGCCAGCCTGCGCGCCATCCTGCAGCCGCCCCTGCTGCTGGCGGCCGGCGTGGCGGCGCTGATCAGCGTGGCCACCTTCAGCTTTTTCACGTACGTCTCGCCGTTCCTGCTGCAGCTGGGCGGGCTCGATGCGGGCTGGCTCAGTGCCGCCATGCTGTGCTTTGGCGCGTGCGCCATCGGCGGCAACCTGCTGGGCGGCTGGTGCGCGGACCGTCCCCACGCGCTGCGCTTCACCGTGCTGGCCCTGGCCGCGCTGGCGCTCAACCTGCTGGGATTTTATGCGCTGCGCACGCATCCCCTGGCCATGCTGGCCCTGTGCGGCACCCTGGGCTTGCTGTTCTTTGCCCTCGTCACCCTGTCGACCATGCGGCTGCTGCGCCTGGCGCAGCGGCATTGCCCGGGCAGCGATGCGGTGGCGGCGGGCCTGAATATCGCCGCCTTCAATGCGGGCACGGCTGCCGGCGGGGCGCTGGGCGGTGTGCTGATCGTCGCGTTTGGCTTGCCCGGCATCGCCATCGGCGGCGCGCTGGCGGCGCTGCTGGCCATGCTGCCGCTGTGGTTACAGTCGCGCAAACTAGACGGCTCGCTCTAGTTTTTGCGCGCGGAAGCGCACTTCCTTTGGCGTACACTGGCCTGCAAAAGGCCGTACAAAACAAGGGGAGACATGGGAATGCGACGCAGATCGTTCTTGAAACTGGGCGTGTTGGGCGCCTGTGCGCTGGCCGCCGGCGGCGCCGCCTACCGCCTGGTGCGCGGGCCGGCGCCTGCTGGCCGTTTCGTGCTCGATGGCGAAGCGCGCGCTGCGCTGGCGGCCATCGTGCCGGCCATGCTGGGCAGCGCGCTGCCGCAGGAAACCCCCGCGCGGGCCGCGGCGCTCGATGGCGCCATCGCCGGCGTGGACACGGCCATCCATGGCTTGCCGCTGGCGGCGCAGCAGGAAGTGCAGGATTTGTTTGGCTTGCTGGCGCTGGCGCCCGCGCGGCGCTTCGTCGCAGGTGTAACAGGTGGCTGGCACGCAGCCGATCCGGCCCAGGTGGCCGCCTTTCTGCAGGCGTGGCGCACGCACCGCCTGGCCACCCTGCAGACGGCCTACCTGGCCCTGCATGACCTGATCCTCGGCGCCTGGTACGCCGATGCCGCCCACTGGGCCGCCATCGGCTATCCGGGACCGCTGCCCGAACTGAGCGCATAAGGCATCCATGAGCACATCCCCCATTCCTGATCCCATCGCCGCCGGCATTGCGGCAGGCTGGAACGTCACCGACGCCAGCACCCTGGGTACCGACCGCACCCTGGAAGCGGACGTCGTCGTCATCGGCAGCGGCGCCGGCGGCGGCGTGACGGCGGAAATCCTCGCGCTGGCCGGCTTGAAAGTCTTGATGGTCGAAGAGGGCGGCTTGAAGTCTTCGAAGGACTTCAAGATGCGCGAAGCGCAGGCCTATCCCGCGCTGTACCAGGAATCGGCCGCGCGCAAGACGCGCGACAAGGCGATCAATATCCTGCAGGGGCGTACGGTGGGCGGTTCGACCACCGTCAACTGGACTTCGAGTTTTCGCACACCGTCCGGCACGCTCGAATACTGGCGCCGGCATTTCGGCGTGAGTGCCTACTCGGTGGACGCCATGGCGCCGTGGTTCGCCATGATGGAAAAGCGCCTGCACGTGAGCGACTGGGCCGCGCCGCCCAATGAAAACAACGATTTATTGCGCCGTGGCGCTGCGGCGCTGGGGATTCCGACGGCCGCCATCCGGCGCAACGTGAACGGCTGCTGGAATCTCGGCTACTGCGGCATGGGTTGCCCGACCAACGCCAAGCAATCGATGCTGGTGACGACGATCCCGTCGGCGCTGGCGCTGGGCGCGGGCCTGCTCGTGCATGCGCGCGCCGAGCGTTTCAGCTTCCAGGGCGAGCGCATCGACAGCCTGCAAGTCACTGCGCTGGACGCGGCCGGGCAAGTACCCACGGGCGTGCGCCTGACGCTGCGCGCGAAACATTTTGTGCTGGCCGGCGGCGCCATCAACTCGCCGGCGCTGCTGCTGCGCTCGCAGGCGCCCGACCCGCACGGCTTGCTGGGCCGGCGCACTTTCCTGCATCCGACCGTGGTGTCGGCGGGCCTGTTCACGCAGCGCGTCGACGCCTACGCGGGCGCGCCGCAGACGATTTATTCCGACCATTTCCTGCACACGGCGCCCATCGACGGTCCCATTGGCTACAAGCTCGAAGCGCCGCCTTTGCACCCGCTGCTGATGGCCACCACCATGGGCGGCTTCGGCGACGAGCATGCGCGCACCATGCGCGACTTCCCCCATGCACACGCCTTGCTGGCGCTGCTGCGCGACGGCTTTCACCATGAGGCGGTCGGCGGCAGCGTCTCCATCGACAGCTTCGGCGCGCCCGTGCTCGACTATCCGCTCACGCCGTTCATCTGGGATGGCGTGCGGCGCGCGCTGCTGTCGATGGCGGAAATCCAGTTCGCCGCCGGCGCCAGGAGCGTGTATCCCGTGCACGAGATGGCCAGCCATTACGCGAGCTGGACGCAGGCGAAGCGGGCCATCGGCGACTTGCCGATGCAGGCGCTGCTGGCGCGCGTGGTATCGGCCCACGTGATGGGCGGCTGCGCCATGTCGGACGATGCGCGCCTGGGCGTGACGGGCGCCGACGGCCGCTACCACGGCGTGCGCAACCTGTCCGTGCACGACGGCTCGCTGTTTCCCACGTCGATAGGCGCCAATCCGCAACTGACGATCTATGCGCTGGCCGCGCGCCTGGCCAGCGGGCTGGCGCAGCAATTAACGGGCAAGCCGGCGCCCGTTCCTCTTGCAGGCGCTGCATGATCGCGCGCATCCTCAAGTGGCTGATGCTGCTGCAGGTGCTGGCCGTGCTGGGGTTGGCGTACCTGGCCATGCACGCGTGGGGCGTCGCCTCGCCCGCCATGGCCCTGCTGCTGGCGGGCGCCATGCTGCTGGCCGTGCGCGCGCTGATCGTGGCGCGCAATTTCTGGCAGAGCCGGCGCCTGGGCAGCCCCGTACCAGAGCAATATCAGTTGGGTGCCGGGGGCGCCGCGCGCCTGTTTTTCGGCGAGCTGCGCGCTACCCTGCGGTCCTCGTCGTGGGACATGCTGCGTCCGCGCCTGCATGCGGCCGACAACGTCGCTGGCCAGGGTCTGCCGGTGCTGCTGGTGCACGGCTATGTGTGCAACCGCGGCTACTGGACGCAGCTGAGCCGGCAGCTGGCGCGCGCCGGCATCGCGCACGACGGCGTCGACCTGGAGCCGATAGGCGCCGACATCGAAGACTTCGTGCCGCAGGTCGAGCAAGCGATCGAGGCGTTGTGCGCGCGCACGGGCAGCGACCGCGTCATCATCGTCGCCCACAGCATGGGCGGCCTGGTGGCGCGCGCCTGGCTGCGCCGTTACGGCGCGGCCCGCGTGGCGCGCATCCTCACCATCGGCACGCCCCACCACGGCACGGCGCTGGCCAACCTGGCGGCGGGGACGAATGCGCGGCAGATGAGCCGCATTGACGATGCGCCCAGCGGCTGGCTGGCGCAACTGGCCGCCAGCGAGACGATGGAAACGCGCGCGCTGATCACGTCGATGTATTCGCATCACGACAATATCGTCGCGCCGCAAGCGTCCGCGCAGTTGCCGGGCGCGCGCAATTTCGCCTTTGGCGGCATCGGCCACGTGGCGCTGGCCAGCGACGCGCGCGTGCTGCGCCGGCTGCTGGCAGAAATCACTATCAAGAACGAAGTCACCCAGCCCCCTTCGGCCCCCCATTTCGCCTGAGTCCTGTTGTGTTTTGTCTGCATGGCAAGACTGTCTGTTTTGACTCTGCTGTTGCCCCTGTTTAACAACGCAAGGGGCAGATAATGCTGTTTTCCACTGGCGTACTGTATTAAGCTAGCATCGGAAGACAGGCGGTGGAAATTTGTTCTTGAGGCCGCTTGCCCCGTTCCGCAGCCTGACGACGGCCACCTATTTCTCTGGATATATGGCAAGATGTTGTAGGATTGTTATGTAGGCTGCGCAAGCGGAAAGTTGAACGCAGGCAGAAAATGAGTCCATGCAGTTTTTATTGGGGGCGCTAATTGTCCGCACGTATACTGATTATCGAAGATAACGCCACCAATATGGAATTGATGGTGTATTTGCTGCGTGCCTTCGGGTACACGCCGCTGGCCGCCTATGATGGTGAAGAGGGCGTGCGCATGGCGCGCAGCGAATTGCCCGACCTGATCATTTGCGACGTGCATTTGCCCAAGCTCGATGGCTATGGCGTCGTGGCGGAGCTGAAGAAAGACCCGCTGCTGCGCAAGATTCCTGCCTTGGCCGTGACGGCGCTGGCCATGGTGGGCGACCGCGAACGCCTGCTCGAAGCGGGCTTCAATGGCTACATCGGCAAGCCGATCGAACCTGACCTGTTCGTGGCGGAGCTGGAGTCTTTTTTACCCGGGGCGCCGTCGACGCCAGTTAAAAACGACATAGCCACCATCCTGATCGTCGATGATCATGTGCTGAACCGCGAATTCCTCACCGCTCTGCTGGGCTACGGCGGCCACCGCCTGCTGGAGGCGGCCAATGGCGCCGACGCGCTGGAAATCCTGCGCACCGAGCGGCCGGACCTGATCATCTCCGACATCCTCATGCCGAACATGGACGGCTACGAATTCGTCACGCGCGTGCACGCCGATCCCGCGCTGACCGACGTGCCCATCATCTTTTATACGGCCACCTACCGCGAGCAGGAAGCGATCCTGCTGGCGCAGGCATGCGGCGTGCGCTGGGTGCTGCCCAAGCCGTCCGATCCCGAGGTTATCGTGCGCACCGTCAACGAGGCGCTGGGGCTGATGCCGGCGGCGGCCCAGATGGCGGCGGGGCCCGGCGCGGGCGGCGGGGCGGCGCTTCCCGTCACGGGCAAGCTGGCCGGCATCGAGCATCAGGTCAGCGGCTACCTCGACGAACTCGAATCGAGCAGCCAGCAGATTTCGCAGCTGGCCAGCCAGCGCGAGGGCCAGGCCGCGCTTCCCGAAGACCTGGGCGTCATGACGGAGCGCCTGTCGCGTTCGCTGTCGAGCCTGCAGGCGGTGAGCCTGCGCCTGACGGCCCTGATCGAACTCGGCATCGAGCTGGGCGCCGAACGCGATCCGCGCGCCCTGATCGAGGCGGGCTGCAAGGTGGCGCAGAACATCTGCGTCTCCAAGTACGCCTGCATCGGCGTGCTGGAAGAGGGCGCCGAAAAGCTCAGCTATTTTTCCTCGTGCGGCGCCGAGAAAAACCTCGAGCGCATCGCCAGCGCGCCGCGCACGGGCATTTTGAACCGCTTGCTGGAACAGCGCCAGCCCTACCGGGTCAATGGCTTGAAGGGCGATCCCGGCGCGCTCGGCTTGCCCGACACGCACCCGCCCGTGCATTCCTTCCTGGGCGTGGCCATCGCTTCGCGCGAACGCAGCCATGGCTGGCTGTATCTGGTCGACAAGCTGGGGGCAAACGAGTTTTCCGAAGTCGACGAGCGCGTCGCCGCGACGGTGGCGGCGCAGATCGCCGTCGCTTACGACAACCTGCTGCTGTACGACGAGATCAAGCGCCATCATGAGCAGCTGACCCTGGACATGGCGGCGCGCATCCGCCTCGATGAAGACTTGCGCCGCTTCCGCCTGGCGATGGATGCCACGGCCGACGCGATTTTCCTCGTCGACCGCGCCGGCATGTGCTTCGTCGACGTCAACCAGACGGCTTGCCGCATGCTCGGTTTCGAGCGCGAGGATTTCCTGCGCGTGGGGCCGGGCCGCGCGCACGAGGGCGAATCCCAGCTCGAAGAGCTGTACAACAAGCTGCTGGCCGGCGACCAGGGCGGCCCGATGACGGAATTGCAGCTGCAGCGCAAGGACGGCTCGCCGCTGTCGGTGGAAGTGCAGCGGCGCACCCTGCGCTCGGGGCAGAGCTGGATTCTGGTGGCCGTGGCGCGCGACATCACCGAGCGCAAGGATGCCGAGCAGCGTTTGATGAAGCTGGCCCATTTCGATACTTTGACGGGCTTGCCGAACCGCAGCCAGTTTTTCGCTTCGCTGACCCATTCGCTGTCCCAGGCGGCCGAACACCAGTGGGCCGTGGCCGTGCTGTTCATGGATGTCGACCGCTTCAAGAATATCAACGATACTCTGGGCCACACCATCGGCGACGACCTGCTGCGGCAGTTTTCCAGCCGCCTCGTCGATTGCCTGCGCGTGCGCGACACCATCGGCCGCTTTGGCGGCGATGAATTTGCCACCATCCTGGTGCTGCCTGAAGGCGCACAGCATGCCGTGGGCGTAGTCGACAAGATCCGCGAGGCGATGCGCAAGCCCTTCGACTTGCAGGGCCACGAGGTGACGGTGACGGTCAGCATCGGCATTTCCGTGTTCCCCGAGGATGCGGTCGATGCGGACACGCTGATTCAATACGCCGACACGGCCATGTACCGCGCCAAGGAAGCGGGGCGCGACGCCTTCCGCTTCTTCACGGCGGAAATGAATGCGCAATCGATGGCGCGGCTGGACATGGAAAATGCCTTGCGGCGCGCCATCGACAACGAGGAATTCGTGCTGTTCTTCCAGCCCAAGGTGAATATCATCTCGGGGCGCATCAGCGGCGCCGAAGCGCTGATCCGCTGGCGCCGTCCGGGCCACGGCATGGTCTCGCCGGCCCTGTTCATCCCCCTGCTGGAAGAAACGGGCCTCATCGTGCGCGTCGGTAACTGGGTGCTCGACGAGGCGTGCAAGAAGATCAGCGAGTGGGGGGCCAGCAGCATCGGCCCCGTGCACCTGTCGGTGAACGTGTCGGGCATCCAGTTCTTCGTCGGCGGCCTGGAAGAGGAGGTGCTCAAGGCCATCCGCAAGTACGATATCGCGCCCGACCTGCTGGAACTGGAGCTGACGGAAAGCTCGCTGATGTCGAACGCCGAGGAGACCATCTCCGTGCTGCGCAACCTGAAAGCGCTGGGCATCCAGATTTCCATCGACGATTTCGGCACCGGCTATTCCAGCCTGGCCTACCTGAAGCGCTTCCCCATCGACAAGCTGAAGATCGACATCGCCTTCGTGCGCGAAGTGACGAGCAATCCGGACGACGCGGCCATCGTGCTGGCCATCATCAGCATGGCGCACAGCATGAAACTGGAGGTGATTGCCGAAGGCGTGGAAAACGATGCGCAGCTGGCTTATTTGCGGCGCCACGGCTGCGACGAAATGCAGGGCTATTATTTCAGCCGCCCCGTGCCGCAGGAAGAATTCGAGCAGATGCTGATGGGGGGCAAGCTGCTGCAGGCGCCGCAGGATGATGGCAGCGAAGAGCAGCAAACCTTGCTGATCGTCGACGACGATGTCTTCATGCTCGACGTGCTCAGCGACTTCCTGGCGCAGGACGGCTACCGCATCCTGACGGCGCAGACGGCCGCCGAGGGCTTCGACGTCCTGGCGCGCCACAAGGTGCAGGTGATCCTGTGCGACCAGTGCATGCCGCTCATGAGCGGCACCGAATTCATGGAGCGGGTCAAGCACCTGTGCCCCGACACCTTCCGCATCATGCTGTCGGCCTTTGCCGACCTGACGCCCATCATGGCGGCCATCAACCGCGGCGCCGTCGACCGCTTCTACACCAAGCCGTGGAAAGGCGCCGTGCTGCGCGAGAATATCCGCGAAGGCTTCCGCTTGCACAAGCTGCTGCATGGCCCCGTGAAAGCGGCGGCTTAGGCGCTTGCCGCGCGCAAGCGACCGGCCGCCGCGTGCGCTGGCGCACCTTGGGGCGCAGCTCGCTATCGAATTAGACTCCCGTCTCTAGTTTTGCTCTCTAGAATAAAAACATCCATGTAGTGGCATGGCCTTTCACATGACGGGAGCGGGCGATGGTAAAGAAATTGAAGGAACTGGCGGAAGACACGGAATTGGCGAGCGCCGTGCGCTCGTCGGCGCAGCAGATCTGGCAAGCGGGCCTGGGCGCCTTCGCCAAGGCGCAGGAAGAGGGCGGACGCGTGTTTTCCAAGCTGGTCAAGGAGGGCACGGAATTCCAGAAGCGCGCCGAACACAAGGTGGCCGATGTCAGCGGCAGCGTCAGCAAGCTGGCCGATGGCGTGGGCAAGCAGGCCAGCGGTTCCTGGGACAAGCTGGAACAGGTGTTTGAGGAGCGTGTGGCGCGGGCCCTGGCCACCATCGGCGTGCCCATGCAAAACGACATTGCCGCGCTGCACGCCAAGATCGATGCCTTGAGCGTGCAGGTAGCGGCCCTGTCGGGCAAGGCCGCGCCGGCGGCCAAGCCGAAGGCCGTTGTCAAGCCTGCCGCGAAGACGGCGCCGAAAACGGCACCGAAGGCGGCCGCCGCCAAGGCCCCGGCCAAGCCGGCGGCCAAGACGACAGCCAAGGCGGTGCCGCGCACCGCCGCCAAGTCCGTGACCAAGCCCATGACCAAACCAGCCGCCAGCAAGCCAGCCGCCAGCAAGCCAGCCGTCAGGCCGGCGGCGAAGAAAAAAGCATCGCCGGCCTGAGCTGGCGCAGCATTCCTCCAGCCTGCTCGCGCAGGCTTTTTTTTGCCTGCCTTATTCGCCGCCGCCGTGGGGCGCGGTGTTTCATTACGGCTATCTTAGGTGGTATGCTTGAGGCAGAACACAGAGAGATTGCCCGCCATGCTACAAAAAGCACCACGCCGTACCCGCGAACGCATCCTGGAGTTGTCGCTGCGCCTGTTCAATGAGTTTGGTGAGCCGAATATCACGACGACCGTGATTGCGGAAGAGATGAACATTTCGCCGGGAAACCTGTATTACCACTTCCGTAACAAGGACGACATCGTCAACTCGATCTTCGTCCAGTTCGAGGCGGAAATCGAACGCATCCTGACCGTGCCCGACGGGCGCCGCTCGAATATCGAGGATGTCTGGCTGTACCTGCACCTGATGTTCGAACTGATCTGGCGCTACCGCTTTTTCTATCGCGACCTCAACGATTTGTTGTCGCGCAACCGCAAGCTGGAATTGCACTTCAAACTGATCCTGGCGCACAAGATCAAGGTGGCTACGCAGCTGTGCGAAGATTTGCGCAGCGAACAGTCGCTCGAGGCGTCGGACATGGAAGTGGCCGCCATGGCGACGAATATGGTGGTCGTCGCCACCTACTGGCTGTCGTACGAATACGTGCGCAATCCGCGCAAGTACAGCGAGCAGCAATCGATGTCCGATGCGCTGGCGCGCGGCTGCTACCAGGTGCTGTCCCTGATCGGGCCCTATTTGCGCAATGAAACGCATTTGCTGTTTCGCAAACTGTCGGAAGAGTATGTGACCAAACTCAAGAACGACTGATGCGGCTGTTGGCGCCACGTCGTCAATTACAGGAGAGATATATGGCTTGGAAACAATTTCCCTATCCGGACGCAGCATATGTCTACACCCCGCAAACCCTGGAAGCGGCCTGGTCGCGCCTGCATGCGGGCGACGTGGAGCCGTTTCCCACGCACCCTGCGCTGGTGCAAGCCTGGCTGGCCTTCCATGCGGGCGACTTCGAGCGCGCCGTGAAGCTGGGTCTGGCCGTTGGCGTGCCCGGTTATGCGGTGGCGCACAAGGCCACTTGCATCTACGCCACGCACCTGGAAGGCAACGACAGCCAGAAACTCGACATGTACGAGGAAGTGGCCGAGCGCTGCGAGCGCCAGCAGAGCGAGCAGCCGGACAATCCGGCCGGCTACTACTGGCATGCCTACAGTCTGGGCCGCTACGCGCTCGGCACTTCCGTCGTCAAGGCGCTGGCGCAGGGCATGGGGGCGCGCGTGCGCAACAGCCTGGACCGCACGATGACGATCGCGCCCATGCATGCGGAAGCGCATATCGCGTTTGGGATTTATCATACGGAAATTATCGACAAGGTCGGCGTCATGATAGGGGGGCTGACCTATGGCGCCAACAAGGAAGATGGCTACCAGCACTTCAAGACGGCGCTGGCCCTGACGCCGTATTCGGCGCTCGCGCACAGCGAATATGCGCGCGCATTGAATATGCTCGATGGAAAGAAAAAGCTGGCGGAAGCGCTGGCCTTGTATGAAAAGGCGGCCGAGTGCGTGGCACTGGACGCCAAGGAACGCCTCGAAGTCGAGGCGGCGATCGATGAATTGAAAGGGTAGGGACGACTGTGATCAAGGCTTTATGTGTGTACTGTGGCGCCAACGCGGGCGTCTCGCCGGACTATGCCGTGGCGGCGCGCGAACTGGCGCGCGTGCTGGTGGCGGAAAATATTTCGCTCGTGTATGGCGGCGGAAAAGTGGGCCTGATGGGCGTGATTGCCGATGAAGTGCTGCGCCTGGGCGGCGAGGTAACGGGCGTGATTCCCACCCAGCTGGTGGAACGCGAAGTGGGCCACATGGGCTTGACGCGCCAGTTCATCGTGAAGGACATGCATGAGCGCAAGGCGATGATGGCCAGCCTGTCCGATGCCTTCATCGCCATGCCCGGCGGTTATGGCACCCTGGAAGAACTGTTCGAGATGCTCACATGGGCCCAGCTGGGCTTGCATGCCAAGCCCATCGGCCTGCTCAATGTCGACCGTTTCTATGATGGCTTGATTGCTTTCGTGCAAAACGGCAAGGAGCAGGGTTTCATCCGCCCGCAGCACGCGGCGTTCCTCAATGCCGACGCCGATCCTGCATCGCTGGTGCAGCGCCTGAAGGAGTGCGCGCCGTAATGCCGTTTTCGCCTGGCGGTGCGTATGCCGCCAGGCAACTATTTTCCCTGTCGCTTGCAAGGGCCATGCAGTACGCACTGCATGGCTTTTTTATTTCCGCATGGGAAAATTGATCGGGCCTGATGAGTTAATTAATAAAAATATGGCAAAAAAATTGCAGTGATAGCATGTTTTTTTGAAAATGAAGATGATTTTTAAGCATGGCTGTGGTCTACTGGCATGGTTCAAAGTTAGGAATATCGGACACCGACGAGCGTTGTACAGACTCCCAAAAAAAAGGTGCCGGTCCATTTCAAGTTGCCACAACCACGCTACTTCATCATCTCGAAAGGATGCTATTTTGAAACCTATGACCCTCTTGCGAGCGACCGCTGTCGCCGCCATTCTGGCCAGCGCTGGCGGCGCCCACGCACAAACCACCATCATCGGCTTCGATCCGCTGGAACAACCCGGCTACTTCGGTTCCGTGTTCAAGTCCTACTCCGAAGGCGGCTACAACTTCGACAGCAGTTTCGGGCTGCTGAGCTCGGCACACCAGAATAGCCTCGCCTACGCCGGTTCGGCCGGTCTCGGCGCGACGCTCCTGTCGACGACTACCTTGAGCCGTGCCGATGGCGGCGCTTTCTCGCTGAGCTCGATCAGCCTGGCCGACTTCGTGAGCTTGCCCGGTTCCTTTGACGTGACCTTCGTCGGCCACCAGGTGGGCGGCGGCACGGTGAGCCAGACCTTCACCCTCGGCGGCGGCCACACCTTCGCCGACTACACGTTTACGGGTTTCAGCAATCTGCTGTCGGCAACGTGGAAGGAAGGCGCCTTGCATACCTTCCAGGTCGACAATATCGCCGCCACTGTGAGCGCCGTGCCGGAACCGGCCACCTACGGCATGCTGCTGGGCGGTTTGGGCCTGCTGGGCTTCATGCTTCGCCGCAAGAACGCCGTCTGAGCCTGAACGTGGTGCCGGCCATGCCGGCGCGCCTGTAAAAAAGCCGCCCGTTTTACCGGGCGGCCATGCTGACTAGCCAGCGCACTCGAACAATGCTGCCCAGTGTATGCCGGGGCGGCATTTTCACGTGGACTTCATGCGCAGGCCGTCATGCGCAGCAGTTCATGACCACAGGCGCTGGCCTGACAGGTCGAGCTGGGTCAGGTACAGGCGCACGTCGAATTCGTACTGGTGGTACTGCGGTTCCATATATGTGCACAGCTTGTAGAAGGCCTTGTCGTGCTGCTTTTCTTTGACGTGCGCCAGTTCGTGCACAGCGATCATGCGCAGGAATTCCAGCGGCACTTCCTTGAACATGGTCGCCACGCGGATTTCATGTTTGGCCTTGAGCTTGCCTCCCTGCACGCGCGAGATCGAGGTATGCAAGCCCAGCGCATGCTGGATCACATGGATCTTGCTGTCGAACGCCACTTTGTTAATCGGCTCGGCATTGCGCAGGAATTCATTCTTCAAGTCCTGCACATATTGGTACAGCGATTTGTCGTTGCGCACATCGTGCGCGTTCGGGTAGCGTTTTAATAACACTTCGCCCAGCTTGTCTTGCACGATCAGTTGCTGCACTTGCGCTTGCGTTTGTTCGGAATAGGCGCTCAGGTATTTCAGGGATGGCTGCATGCGGGGAGGGGCGGGACGTGGCGCGGAGGTGTCGGTAAGGCGAGAATGTACCATACCGCCGCGCCCCGCGCTGCGCCACCCCTTGCACGGAGCTGCCAGGGCCGCCCCGTGCCTTCGCGCGCCAAGCCGTGCGTTACCGGGCTAAGCCGCTTGCTCGTCCCGGCAAGTCCTGCAGCCCGGTCAGCCCTTGTCGTCTTCGTCCTTGCCGCCCTGCCGGCCGGTGCCGCCGCTGCGCCCCGCCGTGCTGCTGCGGTTTTCATTGGCGCGCTGGGCCGATTGCCGGCTTTCGCCGCCTTTCCTGCCGATTTCCGCCATGTGTTCGCGGTTGCGGCTGACGGCTTCACCGCCTTTCTGCCCGGCACGGCGCGCTTCTTCCGAGTCGAATTCATGCGCCGTACCTTTTTGATGGGCTGCCTGGCCGCCCTTGCTGGCAATTTCGCGTTGCTGTTCCTCATTCATGGCGGCGAAACCGCGCTTGCTCGTGCCTTTGGCGCTGCCCGATTCGCTGGCTTTCTGGCTGCTGCCAGTGCCTTTGCCCTGTTCGTTACCTTGATTGCTAGCCATGTCGCTCTCCTTGCTGTCGAGTGGGGGTCAAGTGGTCTGTGCAGGCGCTCAATGCGCCTGATCGGATTGCCTGCTGTTATCGCGGCTGCGGCCCGCGCCGTCGCGGTGGCCTATGGCGTGCATTTTTTCGATCATTTCACGCTGGCGCTGCGTGGCTTTTTCCGTTTCTTCCGCTGTCTTGCGCACCACTTCGTCAGCGAAGGCCACGGCCGTGCGGCTCGTTTCGGGCAGGTGGTTCTCTGCCGTGCGGTTCATCTCGACATTGGCGTTGGCGACGAGATTGCCGAGCTGCTGCTGGTATTGGTGCAGCTTGTTACTGCTTGGCTGCAACTGGCCAGCGGCCAGCGACATGAACTCGCCCGTGTCGCGCGCGCCCAGCAGTTGCTGGCTGGCGTTGCTCCACTCGTGCAGCAAGTCCTGCGCCAGCCGCAGATGCAGCTCGCTCAATTGCTGCGCCGTATCGAACATCTTGCGCGATAGTTCCGTGGCGAAATTGCACTGGGCCTCGAGATGGGACTTCAGGGCCGGGCTGAGACTGGGGAAAATACTGTTTGTGAACATGTTCTACCTCAATGAAAAGCTGATCCAGAAAACATCCGGCGCACCGGATGCGGCGTATGGTGAAACAAGCAAAGAGATAGACGCCGGATGGCGTGCCAGGTTCCACGCCAGTTACCGGTTTGGCGCGAGAATGGGAGCTGGCAGGCGCAAAAACGCGATGGCTTTGTGTTAGATCAAATGAACGCCAGTTAGCTCGCTGCTGCTGGCAGCCATGCTGTTTGTGTGGAAAATGCCGGCTTACCGGCCCGGCCGTGCGACAATAGCCGGCTCGCGGCAGCGCAGCCGATGGCCGGCGCGCGTGGCTGAGCCGAGCATCGCCTTACTTTTTTACCTATTTCCGCGACCATGACGCATCCCGAATACATCCTGACCCTGTCCTGCCTGGACCAGCGCGGCATCGTGCACCGCGTGTCCGGCTTCCTGGCCGATCACGGCTGCAACATCCTCGATTCCGCCCAGTTCGGCGACCAGGAATCCCAGCTGTTCTTCATGCGCGTGCATTTCGCGCTGGAAGACGGCGCCGTCAGCGACGCCCAGTTGCGCAGCGACTTCGCCGACTTGTCGCAAGTCATGCAGCGCAATGGCCCCTTCCATGGCCAGTTGCACGATGCGCGCGTCAAGCCGCGCGTGATGCTGATGGTGTCGAAGATCGGCCATTGCCTCAACGATTTGCTGTTCCGCTACAAGAGCGGCTTGCTGAACGTGGAAATTCCCGCCATCGTGTCGAATCACATGGAGTTCTACCAGCTGGCGGCCAGCTACAATATTCCCTTCCACCACTTGCCATTGGCGGCCGGTGCGCCGGAAGCGGCCAAGCTGGCGCAGGAAGCGAAGATCCTCGACCTGATGGACACGCACAAGATCGACCTGGTGGTACTGGCGCGCTACATGCAAATCCTGTCGCCCGGCCTGTGCCAGGCGCTCGACGGCCGCGCCATCAATATCCACCACTCCTTCCTGCCCAGCTTCAAGGGCGCCAAGCCGTATGCGCAGGCGCACCACCGCGGCGTCAAGCTGATCGGCGCGACGGCCCACTTCGTCACGGGCGACCTGGACGAAGGCCCGATCATCGAGCAGGACGTCGAGCGCGTCGACCATGCGATGGATGCGGAAACGCTGACGGCCATCGGCCGCGACGTCGAGTGCGTGGTGCTGGCGCGCGCCGTGAAATGGTTCGTCGAGCATCGCATCCTGAAAAATGGCGACAAGACCGTGGTTTTCCGCTGATACCGACTTCACTATTTACTTTACCGAGACAGAAACACGATGGCCCTCAAAGCAACAATTTTCAAAGCCGATCTGCAGATCGCCGACATGGACCGCAATTACTACCAGGATCATGCGCTGACCCTGGCGCGCCACCCGTCCGAAACGGACGAGCGCATGATGGTGCGCCTGCTGGCGTTCGCCATCCATGCGGACGAGGCGCTGACCTTCACCAAGGGCCTGTTCGATACGGAAGAGCCCGACCTGTGGCAGAAGGATTTGACGGGCGCCATCCAGCTGTGGATCGAAGTGGGCCAGCCGGATGAAAAGCGCATCCTGAAGGCCTGCGGCCGTTCGGAACAGGTCATCGTCTACAGCTATGGCGCAACCAGCCACATCTGGTGGAAGCAGATCGCGAATAAACTGGAACGGGCGAAGAACTTGACCGTGATCAACTTGCCGTCCGAGGCGGCGCAAGACATGAGCAAGCTGGCGCAGCGCACCATGCAGCTGCAATGCACGATCCAGGATGGCCAGATCTGGCTGACCGACAGCGTCAACACGGTCCTGATCGACCGCGAACCGGTGAAGCCGGCACGCTGATGTTGGCTGTCTGAAACGCAAAAAGCCCGGATCGCTCCGGGCTTTTGTCATTGTGGGGGCCTAATTCGGCGCGGCACCCAGGCGCTTGATGCTGCTTGAACGCTGCATGCTGCGGCTGATGCGCGGGTCGCCGTAGTAGCTGACTTCGCCCGAACCGCCGATGCTGATGGTCAAGTCATCCTTGGCCCATACCTGCGCCTCGCCCGAGCCGCCGATGCTCACCTGCACGTCGCGCGCGGCCAGCTTGCCCGCCTGGATATTGCCCGAGCCGCCGATGGAGGCCGTCAGCTGCTCGGTCTTGCCGCTGGCCTTGAAGTTGCCGCTGCCGCCGATGGCCACGGACACCTGGCGGCTGTCGAGCTCGCGCGCGTTGATGGAGCCGGAACCGCCCACGTCGAAGCGCAGATTCTCGGCCCGCAAGCCCGTTGCCGTGATGTTGCCCGAGCCGCCCACGCTGACGCGCTCCACCTGGCGCGCCTGGATGACGATGGTCAGGCTGCTCTGGCGGAAATTCGCGTTGCGCTTGGCGGGGCGGATGCGCAGGGTGCCGTTTTCCACGGCTGTCTCGATCAGCGGCAGGATATTGTCGTCGGCTTCGATGGTGACGCTGTCCGTGTTGCCGATACGCAGCTCGACCGTGCCCGGCACGTTCAGCGCCACGCCATGGAAACTGCCCACATCGCGCGTCTGTTTTTGCAGCTTCCCGCTGCCCTGGATGCTGTTGCCGGAAATCCAGTCCAGTGGCGAGGCCAGCGCCGGCGCGGCCGGCATGGCCAGCGCGCAGGCGGCCAGCAGCAGGGCGGTCGCGGCGCTGACGCGGCGGCGGTGGAAAAGTGTCGGTGTCATTCTTGCTCCCTGTTTTGAATTGGACTACAGGCATGGTATGCGAGGCTGCTGCGCCTGCGTAGCGCGCTGCGACAGACTGCGCCGGCAGCGGCATGGAATGCAGGAGGATGCGACAGGATGGCATGAGGTATCATGCCGGTATTGGACATACGACGAGGGGCACGCGCCGCTCACACTACTGGAATTACATGCTGATCATCACCATCAAACAGGGCAAGGAAAAGAGCTTGCTGGGCCAATCGTGGATTTACGCGTCCGCGATTGAAAAAGTCGAAGGCAAGCCGCAGGAAAAAATGAAGCCCGGCTCGACGGCCATCGTGCAGAGTTCTTCGAAACAATTTATCGCCCGCGCCGCCTACAATTCGAAGTCGCAGATCCGCGCGCGCATCTGGAGCTTCAAGGAAGACGAACCGGTCGACCACGCGCTGATCAAGCGCAGGGTCAAGGCCGCCATCGAGAAAAAACTGCCAGCCATCAAGAAGGCCGGCGAAAACCAGCTGCTGACCCTGATCAAGGGTGAAGACGAGGGCTTGCCGGGCCTGGTGGTGCAACTGTTTGGCGGCGTGCAGGGCTATCTGATCTGCGAATTCAACGCCGGCGGCGTCGACGCGTGGAAAGTGGCCATCGTGCAATCGCTGATGGCGTCCACCGGCTGCGTGAACGTGTATGAGCGCTGCGACGACCTGATGCGCAAGGGCGAAGGCTTGCCCCTGATCGACGGCGCCCTGGCCGGCGAAGAACCGCCCGATGAAGTCATGCTGACGGACAACGGCGTGCGCTATGCGCTGGACCTCAAAACGGGGCACAAGAGCAAGTTCCGCTGAGAACGGCTGTTTGACATGAAAAGAACCGGCGTGAGCCGGTTTTTATTGGATTACGCAATAAAAACACTGGGAGGGACGTCGAATCGTTGTGCCAGGGCCTTGATTTGCCGCACATTCAGATCCCGCTTGCCGTTGAGCACTTCAGAGACGACGCCTTGTGTGCCGACTTCCGGTACGTCGGACTGTGTCAGTGCATGTTGTTCCATTAACTGGCGCAGCGTGGCCGCAGGCGAAACAGGGGCAGCCGGGAAATGCTCCTGATCGTAATCGGCTATCAACCGGCCGATACTGTCAACCAACCCCGCCAACGGGTGTTTTTCATCGGCCGCCCCCGCGTCCAATAGCTGATGCAATACGCTGACAGCTTGTTCATAAGCGGGCGCATCAGGAATCGCCTGCAGAGGGACCAGTTTGGACAAGGCCTGATAGTGGACAGTAATTTCTGTAATCATCTCACGATGCATCAAGGTTTCCATGCGTCGTACTCCTTGTGCGTCAACACTTCCCGGATGAACAGCAATTGGCGATTGAAGTGAATGGCGGCAATGATCCGGTACTTGTTACCGCCAATATTAAAACATAGTAATCACCGACGCGATCCGTGGCGTTAAATATCGACTTCAGCACGGCGAAATTGGCAAACGGCCGCGATTCGATGATCTTGCGCCATGCCTGCATGGGCTCGCCCGCCAGGGGGTGTTTCCTGGCGAAATCGATCAAAGCCTTGTTGGCGACGATGCGCATACGCCGAAGCGATGCCGTGACGAAGTGATACCGTGATTACAGATTATCTCAATTTGAGATAATCGTCAAACGGCATTACTCCAGCGGCACGCTGCGGTATTTATTCACCTCTAAAGCGCTCACCGCCGGCGCATCATTGCCCCACGACGCGCGCAGATACGTGACCACGGCCGCCACTTCCGTATCATCCATGACGGGACCGAACGGCGGCATGCCGTAGGGACGCGGGTTGCCTTTTGTCCCGGGCGCGAAGCCGCCGTTGAGCACGAGGCGGATGGCGTTCACGGCCGACTGCGTCGTCAGCGCGCGGTTGCCGGCCAGCGGCGGGTAGCCGGGCGGTACACCCTTGCCGTCGGCCTGGTGGCAGCTCGCGCACTGCGCCTCATACAGTTTTGCGCCCAGCGCCAGTTGCTGCCGGGCTTGCTCCGACGTGTCGCGCGGCGCCCGTGGTGCGGGCTGCGCGGGGCCGGGCAGGCTTTTCAGATAGACGGCCATGGCCTGCACGTCGGCGCCGCTCATGTGCTGCAAGCTTTGCCGCACGACCTCCGCCATGGGGCCGAAGACGGTGGCGCGCGGCGAGACGCCCGTTTGCAGCAATTCCACGATATGCGCCGTGTCCCAGTCGCCCAGGCCCGCTTCCGCGTCGGACGTCAGCGACGGCGCATACCAGCCCAGCACGGGGATCAGGCCGCCCGACAGGCCGTCGTCGCTGCCGCCCAGGGTGGTGCGGCTGCTATGGCAGGCGCTGCAGTGGCCCAGGCCCTGTACCAGGTAGGCGCCCCGGTTCCATTCCATGCTTTTGCCCGTGAGCGGCTGGTACACGCCTGGCTTGAAATACAGGGCGCGCCAGGCCGCCAGGGCGATCTGCTGGTTGTAGGGGAAGCGCAGCGCGTGCGGCGTATTCTCCTGCTTGTGCGGCGGCACGCTCTGGAAATACGCATACAGGGCGTCGCTGTCTTCGCGCTGCACCTTGGTGTAGCTGGTGTAGGGAAAGGCCGGATACAGCAGCCGGCCGTCTTTCGACTTGCCGTTGTGGATGGCGCGCCAGAAATCGTCGGCCGTCCAGCTGCCGATGCCCGTTTCCTTGTCGGCCGTGATGTTGGGCGAGAGCACCTTGCCGAACGGCGTCTGCAGGGCCCGGCCGCCCGCGTAGGGCACGCCGCCGCGCGTCGTGTGGCAGGCCATGCAGTCGCCCGCCTTGGCCAGGTAGGCGCCGCGCGCGACCAGCTGTTCCTGGCTCAGGGTGCTGGCAACGGCGGGCGGGCCCATGTCGTCGTCTGGGTACAGTACGAATCTGGCGCCGGCCGCAACGATGGCAACGCCGGCAATCGCGATCATCCATTTTTTCATGGCGCCACCTGCGCACCGGAGCCCGGCACGCCGCCGCAATGCAGGGGCAAGGGCAGGGCGATGCTGCTGGCGGGGCGCGCGTCGGCGCTGGCCACTTGCGTGCCCAGCCAGGCCGAGACGGCGCCCACGTCCGCGTCCGACAGGCGCTGCGCCACTTGCGCCATGCAGTCGGGCGCGTGGGCGCGGCGGATGCCGTTCTTCCACGCGCCCAGCTGGGCATTGATATAGTCGCGCGGCAAGCCCAGCAAGCCGGGGATGGCGGGCGCCACGCCGGCCAGCTTCTCGCCATGGCAGGCGATGCAGGCGGGAATCTTTTTACTGGTATCGCCGTGCAGCACCAGCTGCTTGCCGCGCTCCAGGGCCATCGTGCCGGCGCCGCTGGGCTGGGCCGGCGGCGGGGCGGGGTGCTGCGCCGCAAAATAGTCGGCAATTTCGCGCAGGTAATCGTCGGGCAAGTGTTCGACCATGTAGTTCATCATCGGATACTGGCGCCGTCCCTCGCGAAAGTTCAGCAGCTGGTTGTACAGGTAGCCTGAAGGCTTGCCGGCGATGCGGGGAAAGAAGGCGTCGTGGCGTTCCTTCGGCGCATGGCAGGCCGTGCACGCCTTGATGCGCTGTTCCAGGCTGTCGTGGCCGGCTGGCAGCGCGGCGGGCGCGGCCAGCACCATGCCGGGCCAGGCGATAGCCAGGGCCAGCACCAGCACGCGGGGAGAATGCAGTAGCATGGGGAGTTGCATGGGGAGTTGCATGGGGAAATAACCTGTCTCGTCGGTCGATGTGCCGTGCCGGTGTTGCTGCCCGGATGTTGTTACCCTAGCATATACCGGGTGCTGTCACTGTGACAGGATCAGTTGTGCAATAAAACTACGGATCAGTTTGAGGAGCAGGGTTGAAACGATATGAGGAATTGGCGGAAGAAGTCGCCGCCATGATAGCCACGCAGTTGTTGCTGCCTGGCGATAAATTGCCCTCCGTACGCCAGCAGCATGCGCGCAGGGGCGTCAGCCCGTCGACGGTGTTCCAGGCGTATTATTTGCTCGAAGCGCGCGGCATGATCGTCTCGCGTCCCCGCTCCGGCTATTACGTGGCGCCGCAGCGCGCCGCGCTGGCCCCCGAGCCGGACAGTTCCCACCCGCTCGACGCCAGCACCACCGTCGATGTCAGCGACCTCGTGTTCGAGGTGCTGGGCGCCGCGGGCGCGCGCGATATCGTGCCGTTCGGCTCGGCCTTTCCCAGCCCGCAGCTGTTCCCCATGGAGCGGCTGGCGCGGGCCGTGTCGGCCAGCATGCGCCGCCTCGACCCGTGGAGCACCGTCACCGATTTATCGCTGGGCAATGCCGAGCTGCGCCGCCAGATCGCCCTGCGCTACCAGCTTGACGGCGTGCCCGTTTCCAGCGACGACATCGTCATCACGAATGGCGCGCTGGAAGCGCTGAACCTGTGCCTGCAAGCCGTCACGCGGCCCGGCGACACGGTGCTGATCGAGTCGCCCAGCTTCTATGCCTGCCTGCAGGCGCTGCAGCGGCTGGAACTCAAGGCCGTCGAGATCGCCACCAGCCCCCGTGACGGCGTCGACCTGGCCGCGCTGGAAGAGTTGCTGCAACGCCACGGGCCCAAGGCGTGCTGGCTGATGACGAGTTTCCAGAACCCCCTGGGCAGCCTGATGCCGCCGGAAAAGAAGCGCGCGCTGGTCGAACTGCTGGCGCGCCATGGCGTGCCGCTGATCGAGGATGACGTGTATGGCGAGCTGTATTTCGGCAAGCAGCGTCCGGGCCTGACGAAAAGCCACGACAGCGCGGGCCTCGTCATGCATTGCAGCTCGTTTTCCAAGACCCTGGCGCCCGGTTTCCGGCTGGGCTGGGCCGTGGCGGGCCGCTATGCGCGCCAGGTCGAGCGCTTGAAACTGACGACGAGCCTGTCTGCGCCCATCCCCCTGCAGATGGCGCTGGCCGATTATC
Organism: Janthinobacterium sp. GW823-FHT06H09; assembly: GCF_058794735.1. Taxonomy (NCBI): domain Bacteria; kingdom Pseudomonadati; phylum Pseudomonadota; class Betaproteobacteria; order Burkholderiales; family Oxalobacteraceae; genus Janthinobacterium; species Janthinobacterium sp. GW823-FHT06H09. The sequence continues at coordinate 197,711 of NZ_JBXAHC010000008.1, forward strand.
TGGCGCAGGGCGGCTACGACCGCCATTTGCGCCAGCTGCGCTTGACCCTGGCTGCGCAGCAAAACACCATGCTGCAAGCGATCGCCGTGCATTTTCCGCCCGGCACGCGGGTAACGCGGCCGCAGGGCGGCTATTTCGTCTGGGTTGAAATGCCGGCGGGCATCGATGCGCTGGCCCTGCACCGCAGCGCGCTGGCGGCCGGCATCAGCATCGCGCCCGGCCCCATCTTTTCCGCCACGCGCGCGTTTCGCCACTGCATCCGCCTCAATTATGGCCACCCGTGGAGTCCGCAGCTGGAAGAGGCCATCGCCACCCTGGGGCGGCTGGCGCAGAGGGCGGCAAGCGGCACATGAAAAAAAGTCCTTGCGCCAGCAAGTGTTTCATTCCAAAAGGAAATATTGCTGTTATATTGAAGTATCTATAACGAATGATGGGAAAGATAATGGATAACACGCAGCCGGAACTGGGTCGTACGCAAGATACGACGCTGGCCATTCTGTCCCACGTTGGCGGCCTGTTCACCAGCTGGGTGGCGCCGCTGATCATTTACTTGATCAAGAAAGACGATGCGGATCAATTCTCGGCCGAGAATGCCCGCGAAGCGCTCAATTTCCAGATCACCCTGATCATCTGGTATTTCGCCTGCTTCATCCTGTCGTTCGTGCTGATCGGCCTGTTCCTGTTCTGGATCGTGGCGCTGGCCAATCTGGTGTGCTCGATCGTCGCTGCCGTCAAGGCCAGCAATGGCGTCACTTACCGCTATCCCCTGACCTTGCGCCTGGTTAAATAAGGCTGCGCCGGCCGCCGGGTGTCAGCCCGGGCGGCCGGGCAGTATCAGGAATGACGCAAAGTCGGGCGCCACTGTGGTGGCAGTCCCTGTTTCGTGCGACCATAGCACGACCACCGGCTCGCCCGATGGACCCGTTTGCGCATAGTCAAAACAATAGTAATCGCCCGTGCCGAACTGGGCAAAGGGCAGCAGGGATGCGGCATCGCCGTCATCCGTATTCTCGAGCCACTCTTGCCAGTCGGTGCGGTAATGGCGTTCTATCGATTCCCACGTCTTGCGCGCATTAGCCGCGTCGTAGACGGGAAATATGCTCAAGGCGCCCAGCGCGCGGCCATTGTTGACCAATAACCATTGTACGTAGGACGCGGGCAGCCCACGCCCCAGCGCCTGTTCGGCGGCGGTGATCGCGTCAGGCGTGGTGCCGATGGACTTGTTCTTGCTCATGTTGCAGGAAGGCGCGCCGGCTCAGGCGGCGACTGGCGGCGGGGCAGGCGGGGTGCTGACGCGCGGCGCTTTTTGCGGCGCCACCTTGCCGCCTTCGGCGATCCAGCGGCGGTACACGCGCAGGGCCACTTGCGCATCGTCGGCCGCGTACAGGATCTGCTTTTCCGTCAGGCGCGACGTGGCCCAGTTGGTGGTGGAGATCTTTTTCGATTTCTGCAGATGCAGGCCGAAAAATTTGGCCACGGCCGTCTTCGCGCCCAGGTCGTTGCGCTGGCCGCCGCGCAGGGCGACGGACAGGTCGAGCACCTGGGCTGGCGCGATGCCCAGCTTGTTGCGCAGGCGCTTGACGTCGTCGGACAGGCCAAAGCCCACCTTCAGGGTGGTGGTCGATTCGAGGATGGCTTTGAGTTCGGCCAGGGCCGGCGCCGGCGTGCTGCCCACCTGGAACAGGTAGGCGATGTCGTCGGTAGCCAGCTGGATCAGATGCGGCCCCGTGGAGGACTCGCCCTTCACAAAAGTAGGCTTCGACTCCGTATCGAAGCCGATGGCGTCCGCTGCCAGCAGGGCGGCCATGGCCGCCTGTGCATCATCGCTGGTACGTACCAGCTTGACGTGGTCGAGGGCGATGCCTTGATACGGGGGGAGTGGCGGTACGGCAGCTGTGTCCATGAAACCGGATCAGCCTTTGCGCGAGAATTTCGCGGTCAGCTGATTCAGTTTTTCCAGGCGCAAGCGGTTCGCTTCTTCGGCGGCCGCCGCGTCGCGCTCGGCTTTCTTGCGCTCGGCTTCCTTCTTGAAGCGCTGCTGCAAGACTTGCGTGGCGTGGTCGCGGTGCGTTTGCGTCACTTCCGCGCCGGCCGTGCCGTCGAGGTCGTAGCGGATCTTGGCTTTTTCCATCACGCGCAGGTAGCGCAGCGAACCCGTGTGGATGCCCAGCGCCGTGCGCATCAGCTTGCGGTCCAGGTCCGGCAGGCGCGCCAGGATCTGCTTGTCGATACCGATCGACAAGGGCAGGCAATCGCGGAATGGCGGGAATTGCTCCTGGAACTGCTTCAGCAGCGCGCGTGCGGTCAGGCCGGCAGGCGCCGGCGTGGTCGCTGCGGCCGGTGCCGCCGCTGGGGCTGCATCGACTGGCGTGTCAGGAGTGGTGGCTTGCTGGTCTGGCGTGGAGCTGGTCATCGACATCATTGGTTGGGCTATAAAAGGGGAGCATAGCACGCGCCACAGGCAAGTGCATTGTCTTTTTTGGCAACTTGCGCTGCAACAAGCGGGTCCGCCCTACAGCGGACACAGCGCGAAATACGGGAAATGTGTATAATGTCGGCTTGCGCTGATGACTGGACCCCGTTTTTGATGGTCTGGCTCAGGTGTGCAGGGGATAGGAGCAGTGCGGTGCAGGGCCATCATTATTGATATTTTTGATATCAGATATTTTGCTTATCAATTATCCAGATAACTGGCCTTCGTGCATAATCTTGCTCTCCGCTGTGTCTTCACTGAACAACAATAGATTCAAGCCCGTTCTGGTACGGGCTTTTTTTCATTCCGCAATGTACATCGCTTATTTATCTGACCCGGCTTCGGCCCCGCCGCTCCGCATGACGGATGCGCGGGCTTTGAACGTCCCGATAGACAGGCGCCGCTGCCGTTAACACGGCAGCCGCAACAATACGCTCCATCGAGTCCGGTTTCGCAGGCTTAGGTGGAATCATTCACTTCGCGCCGACACCATCTGGTCTCGCATTAAGAGATATCTCATGAAGAATACGCCAAAAACTTTAACGTTGTCCGCCAAGGCGCCACGCCCAGCCGCGGCGCCACTTGCCGTACCCAAAACGACTTTATCTTACTTCATCGATAATGCGCAAGCGAATCCGGAAGCCACCGTCACGACGGCGCCGACCGTCGTCACCGTGGTGAAGAAAAGCCGCTCGCGCCTGGCTGCCGTGCCGCCGGCCGATGCGGCTGCCGAAGCGCCAGCGGCGGCTGTCGACGCCGTTGCCGAAGTGGCCGAGGTGGCCGACGCCGCACCGGCCAAAACGCCAAGCGTGAAGGTCGCCCCCGGCGCCAAGGCCCCGGCCGCGCCGCGCAAGGTCAGCGAAAGCGCCGCCACGAACAAGGTGGTGACGGCAGCCCGCTCGAAAGTCGTGCGCGCCAAGCCTGAGGCAGCGCCCGTGACCATCATCACCGGCGCGCAAGTGGTCAGCAAGACCACGGACGCCGATGCCCTGGCCGCCATCGACACCTCGAATTACTTCCTGCCGACCGTCAAGGTGCCAGGCCGCCGCGGCCGCAAGCCGAGCGAATTCACGCCGGAAAACGATGAAGTGGCGGCACTGAACGCCGTCGAGCGCGCCGAACTGAAGGCCGTGTCGAAAGCGCGCGACCGCAAGGCCAAGGGCGGCCTGGCGGACGCGCTGGGAGATCCGGAAGCATCGGCAGCGGACCTGGAACGCCGCCGCAAGCAGATCACGGGCTTGATCAACATGGGCAAGGAACGCGGTTTCCTCACCTACGCCGAGATCAATGACCAATTGCCGGAAAACATCATCGATCCGGAAGCGATCGAAGGCATCATCGCCACCTTCAACGACATGGGCATCGCCGTCTACGAGCGCGCCCCTGACGCGGAAAGCCTGTTGTTGACTGACAACGTCGCCACCGTCACCAGCGACGATGAAGTGGAAGCGGCTGCCGCCACGGCCCTGTCGACGGTCGACTCCGACTTCGGCCGCACCACCGACCCCGTGCGCATGTACATGCGTGAAATGGGCGCCGTGGCGCTGCTGACGCGCGAAGGCGAGATCGAGATCGCCAAGCGCATCGAAGGCGGCCTGAAGGACATGATCCAGGCTATTTCCGCCTGCCCCACCACGATCGGCGAAATCGTTGCGCTGTCGCAAAAAATTGCGCGCGATGAAATCAAGGTTGATGAAGTGGTCGACGGCTTTGTGGATTTGAACGAAAGCAATGCCCCGGCGCCGGCCGCCGCTCCCGCCGCCCCCGCCGCCAGCGGTGACGACGAGGAAGAGGAAGAAGAAGCCGAGGAAGAAGACGGCGACGCCAATGGCGGCGCAGCCGGTTTCTCCAGCGAGCAATTGGCCCAGCTGAAAAAGAATGCGTTGGAGAAATTCAACGTCATTTCCACGCAGTACGACAAGATGCGCAAGGCGCCCGAAGGTTACAACTCGAAAGCCTACATCAAGGCGCAGGAAGCCATTTCGCAGGAATTGCTGGGCATCCGCTTCACGGCCAAGGTCGTCGAAAAGCTGTGCGACACCCTGCGCGGCCAGATGGAAGAAGTGCGCCACATCGAGCGCGCCGTGCTGGAACTGTGCGTGAACAAATGCGGTATGCCGCGCGCCCACTTCATCAAGGTGTTCCCGGGCAATGAATGCGACCTGGAATGGGTCGACCGCGAAGTCGACTGCAAGTACCCGTACAGCGCCATCCTCAGCCGTAACGTGCCTGCCGTCAAGGAACTGCAAAAGAAGATGATCGACCTGCAAGCGCGCGTGGCCCTGCCGCTGGCGGACTTGCGCAAGATCAACAAGCAGATGGCTGCCGGCGAAAAGCGCGCGCGTCACGCGAAACGCGAAATGACGGTCGCCAACTTGCGCCTGGTCATTTCGATCGCCAAGAAATACATCAACCGCGGCTTGCAATTCCTCGACTTGATCCAGGAAGGCAACATTGGTCTGCTGAAGGCCGTCGATAAATTCGAATACCGCCGCGGCTACAAGTTCTCGACCTACGCCACCTGGTGGATACGCCAAGCGATCACGCGTTCGATCGCCGACATGGCGCGCACCATTCGCGTGCCGGTGCACATGATCGAAACGATCAACAAGATGAACCGCATCTCGCGCCAGATCATGCAGGAAACGGGCAGCGAGCCGGACCTGGCGACCCTGGCCGTCAAGATGGAAATGCCGGAAAACAAGGTGCGCGAAATCATGAAGATCGCGAAAGAGCCGATTTCCATGGAAACGCCGATGGGCGAAGATGGCGATTCGCAACTGGGCGACTTCATCGAAGACAACACGACGTTGGCGCCGCTGGACGCCGCGCTGCACGCATCGATGCGCAACGTGATCAAGGAAGTACTCGATTCCCTGACGCCGCGCGAAGCGAAAGTGCTGCGCATGCGTTACGGCGTGGAAATGTCGAACGACCACACGCTGGAAGAAGTGGGCAAGCAGTTCGACGTGACGCGCGAGCGCATCCGCCAGATCGAGGCGAAAGCCATGAGCAAGCTGCGCCAGCCTTCGCGTTCGGACAAGCTGAAGACTTTCCTGACGCAAAACTAAGCGGTCAGCAGGCAATAAAAAAAGAGGCGCAAGCCTCTTTTTTTTCGTCCCTACCTGTGCCGATTTACAGAAAATGCGTGCGCTGTCCCAGCAGGCCGGCGCGCACGTGCCGGCGCGCGCGGAACAGGGCTGCGCCGCAGGCGGCGGCGATGACGGTCAGGAAGAACCAGTCCAGCGGGTTGCGGCGCGGCGGCGGCGGCGATGCTTGCGAGGGCACGGCGAAGGCCTGGAATTTATGCCCTGTGTAGACGGCGCCCACCACCAGGCCGGCGTCCGTGATCTTGTTGGTCAGATACAGGCCGTCGTCGCGGCGGCGTACCGTCATCACGCCTTCCTTGTAGACAAAGGTCATCGGTTCAAAGCCGTTGATGTTGACGCTGCCGACGACGTGCCCGGCCGCGTTGACGGCCGTGGCGTAGCTGTCGCCCTGGCCGATCAGGGCGCCCAGGTCCAGCATGCGCTTGCCATCCCAGGCAAACGCGTGCCAGCGGCGTTTTTCCGTTTCCGAGGCGCCCACGATCAGGCCCGCGTCATTGATGGCGGTGGCCGAGCTGATGCGCCCGCCGGGCAGGGTACCGATTTCCTGCATGCCCGCGCCGGGGTGGTAGACGAAGGCGCGGCGGTAGCCATCGCCGCGCTGGGCCGTGCCCACCACCACGCCATGGCTGTTCAGGCCGCTGGCATAGCTGCTGGCGCCGCCCAGGGTGCCCAGGTCTTGCAGGCTGTGGTCGGCTTTTGTCACAAAGGCGTGGAAATCGCCGCCGCTCGTGTCGGCATAGCCGGCCACCTGGCCGCCTTGTGCGATGGCCGTGGCATAGCTGCTGGTACCGCCCAAGGTGCCCAGGTCGCGCATGCCGCCGGCCGCGTCGTAGCGGAAGGCGTGCCAGGCGCCGCTGGCCGTTTGCGCCGAACCGACCACCGCGCCATGGATATTGATGGCCTTGGTAAAACCTTCATCGCCGCCCAGGGTGCCCAGCTCGCGGAGGCGGCCATGCTGATACGTCACGGCGCGGCGCCGTCCTTCTTCTTCCATGATGATGCCGGCCACCAGGCCAGCCGGGTTCAGGTCGGATGCGATGCTGCCGTTGCCATCCCTTTCTCCAAAGCCCCGTTCGGCATAAATGGTGGCGCTGGCGTTGGAAACGGCGGCCAGCAGGAGCAGGCCGAGCAGTGGGGCGGGGAGGCGGGAGAACCGTGTCAGCATGATAGTTTCCTCTAGGAAAAAACTTACTATACTTTTATTTGCCAAAAATGCATATCTAATTTGTTACTGTTTTTGGTAATGTTTGTGTTCTGGCATGGCCGGCATGGCGCGCCTGGCGGCGTGGGGCAGGTAGATGGTCAGCACCGTGCCCCGGCCCGCCTGGCTGTCGATGCGCAGTTCGCCGCCGAGCGCGTGGACACGTTCGCGTATGCTTTTCAGGCCGAAGGCGGCCCGCTTGCCGTCGTCGCCTGGCTGCATGCCGATGCCGTTGTCGCTGATGCGCAGGATGATGGAATCCGCATCTTGCTCCAGCGCCACCTCCACTTCGCTGGCCTGGGCGTGGCGCACGATGTTCGACAGCGATTCCTGCAGCACGCGGAAGATGGCCGAGGTCTGGCGCTGATCGAGGCCCAGGTCCGGCACCTCGCTGTCGAGCGTGAGCCGGTAGCGGATGGCGCCGCGGCTTTCCATCTGGCGGAGCAGCCATTCGGCCGCCGGACCCAGTCCCAGTTCGAGGGTGCTGGGATGCAGGTCATTGATGATGGTGCGCACCGAGCGGATGGTGGTGTCGATGGTGTCGAGCACGCGCTGCGCGTGGCGGTGCAGGCGCGGATGGGTCTTGGCCGTGCGCGCGTGCAGCAGCGACACATCGATGCGCAGCACCATCAGGTTCTGGCCCAGGTCGTCATGAATGTCGAGCGCGATGCGCCGGCGTTCCTCTTCCTTGATCGTTTGCTGGTGGTCGCTCAGTTCGCGCAGCTGGGCCAGGGTGCGTTCCAGGTTTTCCTCGTTGCGCTTGCTGTCGGTGATGTCGATGGCCATGGCGATGATCATCTGCGGCCGCCCTTCGGCATCGAAGATGGGTTTCTTGTGCGTCTGCAGCAGGCGATTTTCCTGCAGCTGCGCATTCCATACCAGTTCTTCGCGTATCACCACCTTGCGGCTGGCAAACGCTTCCTGGTCCGCCGCGTGGAAGCCCACGTTCTGGTCGCTGGGGAAATGCTGCAAGTCGCGCCCTTCGGCAATGTCCTGCTGGTGCACGCCCCATTGCTGCTCGCAGGCCTGGTTCATCAGCACGATGCGCGAATCGGCATCTTTCAGGAACAGCGACAGGGGCATCATGGAGATGATGTCCTGCAGCCGTTCTTCGCTGCGCGCCAGGGCCGCTTCCGTTTGCGCGCGCATGGCGATTTCCGCCGATAGCTGGAGATTGACGTCGAGCAGCTGGGCCGTGCGCAGGGCCACGCGGCTTTCCAGTTCCGCATGGGCGACGCTCAATGCATGTTCGGCCCGCTTTTGTTCGGTGATGTCGCTGGCCAGCACGAGCGCGCCCGTCAGCGTGCCCTGCTGGTCGTACAGGCGGCGGCCGCTGATCATCGCCCAGCGTTCCGAACCGTCGCTGTGCCGGTATTGCAGTTCTCCCATGCAGCTATCCGTGGCTGTCTGGCGCAGCGGACACAGGCGCAGCAATGTCGCCTCATCGTAGAATTCGCTCATTTTATGGCCCAGCAGCTTTTCCGCAGGCATATCGAGCATGTCGCACAGGCGCTGGTTGAGATGCAATATCGTGCCTTGCGCATCCGTTTGCCACATGCCGTCCTGCGCCGTCTCGCTCAGGTGGCGGTAGCGCATGGTGCTGGCATCGAGCTGCAAGCGCGTGCTGGCGAGGTGGGCGCGCAGCTTGCGCATCAGCCACATGGCCGTGCCGGCGGCTGCCGCCAGCAGCAGCAACAGCCAGATATGTTCCCAGGAGTCGAGCTCCTGCCAGGCCGCGCCGGCCAGCCAGCCCAGCACCACCAGGACGAGGGCGGCGCATGCCGTACTCAGCGTTTCAATCGACCATTTGCTCATACGCGTCCCTGGCGTCATCGTTGGCCGCTGCGGTGCACGTGGCGCCGGAGTGGGAAAAGTATTCGACGCTAGTGTAATACCAAATGTTGTTTTATTGAGAATATTTTTCCATTTGGAAAGCAAAAGGGCCGGCCCTTGCGGTGCCGGCCCCTGCTTGCCGAAGGCAATGCGGCGCGATCAGCCCGTGTTGCGCAAGCCTGCCGCCACGCCGTTGATCGACAGCTGGATGCCGCGGTGCACCCGTTCATCGACTTTACTGGCGCTGGACAGGGCGCGGTTGCGCTTGATCAATTCCACCTGCAAATGGTTCAGCGGGTCGAGGTAGGCGAAGCGGTTCTGGATCGAGCGGGCCAGCAGCGGATTGCCCGCCAGGCGCTCGGTATTGCCGGTGATCAGCTCCAGGCAGCGCAAGGTGTTGCCATGCTCTTCCGTGATGCGCTTGTAGATGCGTTCGCGCAAGTCCTGGTCCGCCACCAGTTCCGCGTAGCGCGAGGCGATGGCCAGGTCCGTCTTGGCCAGCACCATGTCCATATTCGACAGCAGGGTGGCAAAGAACGGCCATTCGGCATACATGGCGCGCAGGGTGGCGATCCTGTCATCCTTCGACGCTGGCTCGCCATCGTTGATCCACGCTTCGATGGCGCTGCCGAAGCCGAACCAGCCCGGCAGCAGCAAGCGGCACTGGCCCCAGGAAAAGCCCCAGGGAATGGCGCGCAAGTCTTCGATGCGCTGGTTGGCCTTGCGCGAGGCGGGGCGCGAACCGAGGTTCAGCTCGGCGATTTCCGCAATCGGCGTGGCCGAGAAGAAATACTCCGTAAAACCCGGCGTTTCATACACGAGGTGGCGGTAGGCGTGATAGGCGAGGTCCGACAGCTGCGCCATCACGGCTTCGAATTGCGCCAGCTGGCCGTTGCGGGCCGGATTGGCTTCCTGCGGCGCCAGGCTCGCTTCCAGGGTCGCGGCGACCAGCAATTCCAGGTTGCGCCGGCCGATTTCCGCGTTGGAAAACTTCGAGGCGATGATTTCGCCCTGCTCCGTCAGGCGGATCTGGCCGTTGACGGTGCCCGGCGGCTGCGCCAGGATGGCTTCGTAGCTGGGTCCGCCGCCACGGCCCACCGTGCCGCCGCGGCCATGGAACAGGCGCAGCTTGACGCCGGCCTTCTGGAAATCCGCCACCAATGCCAGTTCCGCCTTGTACAGTTCCCAGTTCGACGTGAGAAAACCGCCATCCTTGTTCGAATCGGAATAGCCGAGCATGACTTCCTGCAACTGTCCCTGCTTGGCGATCAATTGCTTGACCAGCGGCAAGGCCATGAGCTGGCTCATGATGCCGGCCGCGCGCTGCAGGTCGGGGATGGTCTCGAACAGGGGGATGACCATCAGCTCGCACGTGCTGTCGCCGTCGCCCCCGGCCTGCCAGTCGGTGCGCAGCAAGCCTGTTTCCTTTTGCAGCAGCAATACTTCCAGCAAGTCGGAGATGGTTTCCGTGTGCGAGATGATGTAGTTGCGGATGGCCCGCGCGCCGTAGCGCTGGCGGATGTCGCGCGCCGCGCGCAGGATGGCCAGCTCGGAATCCGTTTCCGTGGCGTAGGCGATGTAGGGCGAGTACAGCAGGCGCGGCTGGGCCAGTTCGTTCAGCAGCAGCGCCTGCTTGTCTTCCTCGGACAGGGTCGTGTAGTCGGCGGCCACGCCGCTTTTCGCGAACAGGTCGGCCAGCACGCGCTCGTGCACGTCGGAAGTCTGGCGCATGTCGAGCGATGCCAGGTGGAAACCGAAGATGTCGGCCGCCCGCGCCAGGGTCGCCAGGCGCGGGCGCACGAGGGCCGCGCCGTGGTGCGACTCGAGCGAGGCGACGATGGTGCGCAAGTCGGCCACAAAGGCGGCCGCGTCAGGGTACGCCGCGGCCGCGCCCACTTCCTTGCGCAGGATGTTGGTGGCGCCCAGCGCGCGGGCCGTGGCGGCCAGGCGCGCATAGATGCCGATCAGGGCGCGGCGGTACGGTTCGTCGCTGCGGTGCGGCGAGGCGTCCGGCGACTGGTCGGCCAGCGCCTGCAGTTCGGCGCTCACGCCCACCATCAGGGTCGAGACGGACAGTTCCGCGCCCAGCGCGTGCACTTCGTCGAGGTAAAAGTCGAGGATGGTGGTGGCGTGGCGCGCCAGCGCGTGCTGCATGGTGCCCGCATTGACGTTGGGGTTGCCGTCGCGGTCGCCGCCGATCCAGCTGCCCATCTGCACGTAGGCGGCATTGATCGGCTCGATCGTGCCGTTGCCGTTCGGGTACTCGGCGGCGATGTCTTCCTCGATGTCGTCGTACAGGCCCGGCAATTCGCGCAGGAAGGTGATGCGGTAGTAGGACAGGGCGTTTTCGATTTCGTCGGCCACCGTCAGCTTCGAGTAGCGCAGCATGCGCGTCTGCCACAGGGTGGCCACGCGCGAGCGCAGCAGCTGCATGTTGGCCTGCCGTTCCTTCGGCGTCTGCGGCAGGTCGCGCTCGGCCAGCAGGCGGGCGATGTCGTGCTCGGCGTCGAGGATGCTCTTGCGCTGCACTTCCGTCGGGTGGGCCGTCAGCACGGGCGCGATCAGGGCGTCCTGGAAAAAGGTGTCGACGGTCTTGCGCGGCACGCCGGCGGCGCGCAGTTTTTTCAGCGCGAAGCTGACGCTGCCCTTTTGCGCCGGCGAGCCGGCCAGCAGGTGGGCGCGGCGGCGGCGGATGTGGTGCTGGTCTTCCGCAATGTTGGCCAGGTGCGAAAAATAGGAAAACGCGCGCACGACGGAAATCGTCTGTTCGCGGCTCAGTTCCTTGAGCATGGCGTCGAGTTCCAGCGCCGCGTCGGCGTCCGCTTCGCGGCGGAAGCGCACGGAAGTCTGGCGTATGGTTTCCACCACATTGAAGACGGCGTCGCCTTCCTGTTCGCGCAGCACGTCGCCCAGCAGGCGGCCCAGCAAGCGGATATCTTCTTTCAGCGGCGCGTCCTTGTCGGAGCCGGCCGCTGGAACTATTTCTGGTGCTACTGCGTCATTGAGCATAATAAAGAACCAAAGTAAGTGTAAAAGCAAGGGAATGTGGATCGCACCGGGCGTTTGGCCGCAGAGGGGAGGGGGCGCATGATAAAATTTGTGGTCTTCAACATGGACGCTAGCCTGACTTGGCCTTCTAGGCTAAGGGATAACGATTATAGCGAGGCCGGGCGTCATTCCGATACAAATTGATATCGGACGGGCGAATTGGCAACGACAACGACAGCCACAGCGAAAGAACTTGTTTTGAAAGCATCCGAATTGACCCAAAATATTCCTTCCCGCCTGGTGATCGCCACGCGCGAGAGCCGTCTTGCCATGTGGCAAGCCGAACACGTGCGTGCGCGCCTGGCCGCCCTGTATCCGCAGTGTAGCGTTGAAATTCTCGGCATGACCACACGCGGCGACCAGATTCTGGACCGCGCCCTGTCCAAGGTAGGCGGCAAGGGCCTGTTCGTCAAGGAACTGGAAGTGGCGATGGAAGAGGGCCGCGCCGACCTGGCCGTGCATTCGCTCAAAGACGTGCCGATGGAGTTGCCGGCAGGCTTTGCCCTGGCCGCCATCCTCGAGCGCGAAGACCCGCGCGACGCGTTCGTGTCCAACGATTACGCCAGCCTGGCCGAGCTGCCGCACGGCGCCGTCGTCGGCACCAGCAGCCTGCGCCGTCAGTCGCTGATCGCAGCGCGCTACCCGCACCTGACGATTCTGCCCCTGCGCGGCAACCTCGACACGCGCTTGGGCAAGCTGGACCGTGGCGATTACGCCGCCATCATCCTGGCCGCCGCCGGCCTGAAACGCCTGGGCCTGGCGTCGCGCATCCGCGCCGTGCTGGCGCCGGAAGACAGCCTGCCCGCCGCCGGCCAGGGCGCCATGGCGATCGAGGTGCGCGCCGGTCGCGCCGACGGCGTCGACATGACGGCCCTGCTGGCGCCGCTGAACCATATTGATACGGCGCAAGCCGTCACGGCCGAGCGCAAGGTGTCGAAGATTTTCGGCGGCAGCTGCCAGATTCCGCTGGCCGCGTTCGCCACTGTCGAAGGCGACAGCATGCGCTTGCGCGCCATGGTCGCCACGCCGGACGGCGCGCGCATGGCCAGCGCCGAGTTCGAAGGCCCGGCCAGCGCGCCGGAGCTGCTGGGCGAACAGGTGGCCGAGCTGCTGCGCGCACAGGATGCCGCCGGCATCCTCGCCTCGTGCGCCATTACGCCCGACAACCATGAAGGCCTGGCGCCGCATGCCTGACACGGTGGTGATCACGCGGCCCGCGGCGCAAGCGGGGCCGCTGGCCGCCAGGATCACGGCGCTGGGCTTGCCCGTGCAACTGTTGCCGCTGCTGGAAATCCACGCGCTCGATGGCGCAGATGAATGCGCGCAGCTGCAAGCCGTGCTGGCGCGCCTGGCGGAATATGACCTGGTGGCCTTCGTCTCGCCCAACGCCATCGATTGCGTCTTTGCGCACTTGTCCGCCTGGCCGCCAGGCGTGCCGCTGGCCGTCGTGGGCGAGGGCAGCCGGATGGCCTTGGCCGCGCATGGCGTCACGGACGCGAATGCCAGCATCACCAGTCCGCTCGACACGGCGCGCAGCGATTCCGAACATTTATTGCTGGCGCTGGACTTGCCGGCCCTGCGCGGCAAGCGCGTGCTGATCGTGCGCGGCGACGGCGGACGCGATTACCTGGCCGACGGCTTGCGCGCCGCTGGCGCCGAAGTCGAGTTCGTCACAGCCTACCGCCGCCAGGTGCCAACGCTGACGCCGGCCTTGCGGGCGACCCTGGAAAAGCTGTTGCAGCATAATAATGACTGGATCATCACCAGCTCGGAAGCGCTGCGCGGTTTGCTGGCGCTTCTTGAGGAATTGGATGCTGAAAAGACGGCTGTTGTGAAAATGCAACAGCAACATCTGATCGTGCCGCACGCCCGCATTGCACAAACGGCGGCGGCCCTGGGTTTTGCCCGTGTCACCCTGACAGGATCAGGCGACGCAGGAGTGCTCGCCGCGTTACAATCACGACCATGAACGAAATGCCTACACTCTCCGAACCGAATGCAACGCCTGGCAGCGCCGTGAAGACGGCGCCGCAGGCGGCCGACCAACCTGCCGGCCGCGCGCCGACCTTGCTGGAACAGCTGCAAAAGCCCATGAGCATCGCCGTCATCGTGCTGGCCGTGCTGCTGGCGGCGCAAAGCTGGTCGTCCAGCAAGCAGATCCGCAACCTGCGCGAAGAAGTGGCCAAGCGCCTGCAAAAGGGCGATGTCAGCAACGCCGAAACGGGCGTGCTGGCGCGCACCGTGCAAGAAGGCACGAAAGAGCTGGAAATCAAGGTGGGTGCGCTGGAAAACCGCCAGAGCGAAACGCAAAGCCAGCAGCTGGCCCTGGAACAACTGTATAACGACTTGTCGAAGAATCGCGACGAGTGGGCGCTGACGGAAATCGAGCAAGTGCTGTCGACGGCCAGCCAGCAGCTGCAGCTGGCCGGCAACGTGCCCGGCGCGCTGATCGCCCTGCAAAACGCGGACCGCAGCCTGTCGCGTTCCGACAAGCCGCAATTCATCACTATCCGCCGCGCCATCGGGCGCGACATGGAAAAACTCAAGGCCCTGCCCAGCGTCGATTCGACGGGCGTGGCCCTGCGCCTCGACGCCGTGATCGCCCAGGTCGATTCCTTGCCGATGCTGTCCGACGAAACGCCGGCCTTGCCGGCCGCGCCGGAAAAACCGGGCAAGGCCAAGTCCGTGCGCGATGCCAGCGGCAAGCTGGTGGGTCCGCCGGCGCCGGAACCGCTGCTGCAAAAGGTGCGCGACGGCTTCAATACCTGGAGCGGCGACATGTGGGCCGACGTGCGTCAATTGATCCGTATCCGCCGGGTCGATACGCCGGAAGCGCTGATGCTGTCGCCGACGCAATCGTATTTCTTGCGCGAAAACGTCAAGCTGCGCTTGCTCAATGCCCGCATGGCCTTGTTGTCGCGCAATGAAACGGCGTTCCGCAACGACTTGATCGCCGCGCAGGATGCGCTGGCCAAGTATTTCGACACCCGCGCCAAGAGCACGCAGACGGCGCAAGCCCTGCTGCGCCAGGTGCAGGGCAGCAACCTGGCCATCGAAATGCCAACCTTGTCCGACAGCCTGACTGCTGTGCGCAACTACAAAGCGAAGTCCTGAGCCCATGCGTCTATTTCTCTGGTTACTCGCCCTGATGGCCGCGGCGATCGGTATCGCCGTGACGGCCCGTTTCAACCCTGGCAACGTGGTGCTGTTCTATCCGCCGTACCGCATCGATTTGTCGCTGAACTTCTTCCTGCTGCTGCAGGTCGTGCTGTTCGTGCTGCTGTACCTGCTGGTGCGCGCCGTGCGCGCCACCGTGCGCATGCCGGCGCAAGTGGCGGCCTACCGCCAGCGCAAGCGTGAGCGCGATGGCAACAAGGGTTTGCGCGAAGCCTTGAAAGCCCTGTTCGAAGGCCGTTTCGGCCATGCAGAGAAGGCCGCCTTGCGCGCCGCCGAACTGGACGAAAATGCCGGCCTGGCCGCGCTGATCGGCGCGCGCGCCGCGCACCGCATGCGCCAGTCCGAACGCCGCGACAGCTGGCTGGCCCGCGTCGAAGGCGACGCCAGCCTGAAGACGGCCCGTCTGATGACGGTGACGGAATTGCTGGTCGACGACCACCAGCCGGAAGCGGCGCTGGCCGCCGTGCGCGAACTCAACGCCAGCGGCACTCGCCATATCCACGCGCTGCAATGGTCGCTGAAAGCCGAGCAGCAGGCGAAGAACTGGCCGGAAGTGCTGCGCCTCGTGCGTTCGCTCGACAAGCACCGCGCCCTGCATCCGGCCCTGTCGTCGCGCCTGCGCGAACTGGCTTACGACCATTTGCTGTCCGACCCGTCGCATGATGCGGAATCGCTGATGCGCGTATGGTCCACCGTGCCCGGCAGCGACCGGGTCAAGCCGTATATCGCCTGCCGCGCCGCCACGGCCCTGAATGCGCGCGGCTTGCATGACGAAGCGCGCCTCGTGTGCGAAGAGTCGCTGGCCGCCGACTGGGACGAGCGCGTCGTGCGCGCCTACCGCGAAGCGGCGGCCCCGAGCGGCACGCCGGCCCTGCTGCTGCAGATCGAGCATTGCGAGCAATGGCTGAAACAGCGTCCGCTCGATGCGGAACTGGCGCTGACCCTCGGTACCTTGTGCCTCAAGCAAAAACTGTGGGGCAAGGCCCAGCGCCACCTGGAGCAGGCTTTGTCGGACGCCAACGAGCCGCAGATGGTGCGCGACGCCCACTTGAAGCTGGCGCAGATGCACGACGCCTTGCAGCAGACGGAACAGGCCGCCGCCCATTACCGGCAGTGCGCGCTGGCCACCATCCTGTAAGCCTTGTAGACCATTTCTCCAGACGTAAAAAAGCCGTTCAGTGCAGACTGAACGGCTTTTTTTGCGCTGCTACCTTGCTAATTTACTTCTTCGAGCTTTACTTCTTCGGTACGGCCGTGCCTTCGGGCAAGGCATACGCGATCAGGGTATCGCTCATCTTCGTGCCCAGCGAACCGTGGCCGCCGGCCATGACGACGACGAACTGGCGTCCCGACTTGTTCGACACATAGCTCATCGGCGTAGCCTGGCCGCCGGCCGGCAAGCGGGCTTTCCAGACGACCTTGCCGTTGCTGACGTCGTAGCCGCGGATGTAATAGTCGAGCGTGCTGCTGAGGAAGGTCACGCCGCCACCCGTGGTGACCATGCCGCCCAGGCTGGGCACGCCCAGTGGCAACGGGATCGGCACGGGACCGCTGTCGCGCGTGGTGCCGTTCTTGTGCATCCACACTTTTTTCATGGTGCGCAGGTCGACGGCGGCCACATAGCCCCACGGCGGTGCCTGGCATGGGAAGCCCAGCGGCGACAAAAAGGCCTTGATTTCCACGGCAAACGGGACGCCCGTCTGCGGCTGCAAGCCCATTTCGCCGCCCGTGCCGCCCTTGGCCGTTGTTTCCGCGCGCGGCACGAGTTTTTCCAGGAAGCCCATGTAGTCAGGGTTGACGATCAGTAACTGGCGCACGGGGTCGATGGCCGCGCCGCCCCATTCGAAGATGCCGAGCGGGCCCGGCGAGATGACGGCGCCCTTGCCGGCCGTTTGCGGCGTGAACGGGCCTTCATAGCGGCGTTCCTTGAAGATGATGCGGCAAGCGAGCTGGTCGAACGGCGTCGTGCCCCACATGTCCGCTTCGCTGATATTGCGTTCAGGCAAGAAGGTCAGGGCCGAGAACGGCTGCGTGGGCGACAGGGTGTCGCCGGCGGCAGGATTGCTCGTCGGCACGGGTTTTTCCGGCGCCGGCACGACCAGGCTGCCGTCGCGGCGGTCGATCACATAGATGTCGCCCCGTTTCGTCGTGGCGACGACGGACGGGACTTTGCCTTTCGGCGTGTCGATGTCGACCAGGCTAGGCTGGCCGCCGATATCCATGTCCCAGATATCGTGGTGCACGGTCTGGTAGACCCAGCGCACTTTGCCGGTCGCCAGGTCCAGCGCGACGATGGCGCTGTTGAATTTCTCGCCATTCTTGTTGCGGTTGCCGCCCCAGGTATCGGGGGTTTCATTGCCCATCGGGATGTAGACCATGCCCAGCTTTTCATCGATGCTGGCCACGCCCCACGAGTTGGGCGAGTTGTTGGTGTAGTTCTTGCCTTCAGGGAAGGGCTTGGTATCTTCCGGCGTGGCCGGGTCCCAGTTCCACATCAGCTTGCCCGTGACGGGATCGTAGCCGCGGATCACGCCCGACGGCTCTTCCGTCGAATGATTGTCCGTCACGCTGGCGGCGATCACGGCCATTTTCTGCGAGACGGCGGGCGGCGAGGTCGGCATCAGGAAACCGCGCTTGATCATCGCCATGTTTTTATACAGGTTGACGACGCCGTTGTTGCCAAAGCTCTTGCACGACTCGCCCGTATCGGCATTGACGGCGATCATGGTGCCGTCCATGGTCGGCGCCAGGATGCGGCGCGGGCATTCCATGCCGGCCGCTTCGGGGGCCGGGTTGTTCTTGGCGCGGCCCGCGTTGACGTCCCAGTAGGCGACGCCGCGGCAGATCATGTGCTGGTAGCTGGCCGCGTCGCGGTTGATCTTCGGATCGTGGCGCCAGATTTCCTTGCCCGTGTCCGGGTTCAGCGCGATGACGATATTGTGCGGCGTGCACAGGTACAGCATGTCATTGACCTTCAGCGGCGTCACTTCGTTGGCGATCTCGCCCGGGTCGTTCGGTCCCTTGAAGTCGCCCGTATGATAGGTCCAGGCTTCTTTCAGGCCGGAAATATTCGCCGGCGTAATCTGCGCGGCCGGGGCATAGCGGTCGCCATAGCCGGAGCGGCCATACGCGGACCAGTCGTTGTGCTCGACGCCGGGCGCCAGGTCGCCGCTGGCGGTGGCGGCCATGTTTTCGGCCGGCACGTCGCCATGCAGGTCATGGTAGTCCTGGAACAGGGCGATGACGCCGGCGATGACGGTCAGGGCCACGGCGGCGGACAGGGCCGTGCGTCCCAATTGCCCCTGTTTCGTGGCGGCGGGTGGCGCCAGGCGGCGGCTGACGAAGGGCAGCAGCAGCCAGACGGCGGCGGCAAACCAGATGTCGAGGCGCGGCAGCAATTGCCACCAGTCGAATTTCACTTCGATGACGGACCAGATGAGGGTGGCGGTCAGCAAGAAGGCGAGGAAAGCTTGCGCGCTGCGCTTGCCCTGGAATACCAGCACGCCGGCGACGAGCATGCCTATGCCGGCCAGCAAGTAGTACCAGGAGCCGCCGAGCGTGGCCAGCCAGATGCCGCCGCCCAGCAGGGCGAGGCCAAACAGAATGAAAATAACGCCGGTGACCTTTAATAAAGGCCCGGGCCGGAAAGAGGGAATCATCATATTCCTTTTTGCAAGGATTTATCGGTGGCGCGTTGAAAGCGCCATATTGAATTCAGGGAAGGCGTCGATTGCAGAATATACAAAGTTTGGAATCACCAGAATGTGACAGTTTATCAGAATTGATGATTGTCTTCTGGTCGCGCCATTTTTTGGCCAGGCCGTCATTTGAATCAAATAAATGCTTCAAATAAGCGCAAAGATTATGCTGGATGAGGGAGTTTCCGGGCTGGCAGGCTTGATGGCCATCGATGGTGAGACGGCCGCGCCATCACGCGCTGACAGTTCGGGGAGAATAAGCCTGACACAGTTGTTATAAGTGGCTGCAATAAATGCAATGCCGGTTATGATAACCATGTTCGCTGCATGGTGATATTGAAATGAAAATATGACGACATTTCAGGTATTAACTCGGGGCCGACCGTAGTAATGCTTAAGTGTTTCTACTTATTATTCCCAATAGCCTGTTTATTCTCTCGGCAGCAGCTTGCGCGTGCCGGACGGCCGTGCTGGCGAGTGTTGCTGGCTGGACGCGCAAAACGCCGGCGCGCCGCTGCTGCATCGCACAAGCTGCCTGTACTTCGCTATAATTGCGCGGTTAAAACACCATCCGCTAATGAGGAACCCCATGAGTTTGAATAACGTCTCTTCCGGCCGCGACCTGCCGAACGATTTCAACGTCGTCATCGAAATCCCGATGAATGCCGATCCGATCAAGTACGAAGTCGACAAGGAAAGCGGCGCGATCTTCGTCGATCGCTTCATGGGTACCGCCATGCATTACCCGTGCAACTACGGCTACGTGCCGAACACCCTGTCGCCGGACGGCGATCCGGTCGACGTGCTGGTCATCACCCCGTTCCCGCTGATCCCGGGCGTGGTCGTGCGCTGCCGTCCTATCGGCGTGCTGAAAATGACCGACGAGTCGGGCGAAGACGCGAAAGTGCTGGCCGTGCCAGTCGACAAGGTCCTGTCGATCTACAGCCACTGGCAAAAGCCGGAAGACTTGAACGAACTGCGTTTGCGCCAGATCCAGCATTTCTTTGAGCACTACAAAGATCTGGAAAAAGGCAAATGGGTCAAGATCGACGGCTGGTATGGCCCTGACGTGGCCAAGGAAGAAATCCTGGGCGGCGTCGCCGCCTACAAGGCAGATGCTGCAAAAGCCTAACAGCATCAGTTAAAAAACGCTCCCCGCCAGTCATGGCCGGGAGCGTTTTTTTATGCGCGAAACGGGCTGTGTTCGTTCAACTCATCGAGATAGGCATCGATGCCGCCCCGTTCGCGCTCGAGGAAGCGCTGCACGGCGTCGGCAAAGGCAGGGTGGGCCAGCCAGTGGGCGGACCAGGTCTTTTGCGGCAGGAAGCCGCGCGCCATCTTGTGCTCGCCCTGGGCGCCGCCCTCGAAGGTGGCGATGCCGTTGGCGATGCAAAACTCCAGCGGCTGGTAATACGCCGTCTCGAAATGCAGGCAGGGCACGTGCTCGAGCGCGCCCCAGTAGCGGCCATACAGGGTGTCGGCCGTGTGGATCACCAGCGAGGCGGCAATGGCCCGGCCTTCGCGCTCGGCGATCACCAATAAAATGTTCTGCGGCATGCCGGCGGCGATGCGCCGGAAGAAGTCCAGCGACAGGTAGGGCGAGGAGCGGTGTTCCGCATAGGTATTGCTGTAGCAGCGGTGGAACAGCTTCCAGTCCGCGTCCGTGGCGTCCATGCCGCGCACCTGGCGCATGGTCACACCCGCTTCCCGCACCTTGCGCCGCTCGGCGCGGATATTCTTGCGTTTCTTGTGTTCCAGGGTGGCGAGAAATTGCTCGAAATCCGCGTAGCCGGGATTGATCCAGTGAAACTGCACGCCGCTGCGCATCAGGTAGCCGGCCTCGGCCAGCTGGCGCGCCTCGCTTTCCGGCGGGAACAGGATATGGCAGGACGACACGTCGCTGGCCTGCTGCTGGGCCTGCAAAAAGGCCAGCAGGGCGGCGCGCGCCTCGCCATCGCGGGCCAGCAAACGCGTGCCGCTGACGGGCGTAAAGGGAATAGCGGACAGCAGTTTCGGGTAGTATTCGAGGCCATGCTGCTGATAGGCATCGGCCCAGGCCCAGTCGAACACGTATTCGCCATACGAGTGCATTTTCAGGTACAGGGGCAGGGCGGCGGCCAGCGTGTCTCCTTGCCACAGCACCAGGTAATTCGGTTGCCAGCCCGTGTCCGCGCTGGCGCAGCCGGACTCGTGCAGCGCGTGCAAAAAGGCATACGAGAGGAAGGGATTGCTATCCGCCTGGCACGCCAGCAGTTCAGACCAGGCCGCTTCGCCAATTTCAGCCAGGGTAGTGACGATAGCCGTGCGATAATTCATTGTTGTAGTGTGCATTCATCACTCTCGGGGCGCCACCATCGGCCTGTGTGCCCCTGTCTTGTTTAATAGAACGAAAATATCCATCATCATGACAGTCAAAGTCGCAATTGCTCAAATGAATAGTACGGTCGGCGATCTGGCCGGCAACCGTGCCAAGATCTTCGACCTTTCCCGCCGCGCCTTTGAAGCGGGCGCCGATATCGTGCTCACGCCGGAACTGTCGCTGGTCGGCTATCCACCCGAGGACTTATTACTGCGCAATGCATTCTACGCAAAAACGCAGGAAGCGTTTGCGGGGCTGGCGGCCGACCTGGCCCAGTTCAAGGATTTGCACGTGGTGGTGGGCCTGCCCCTGCAGGACGAGAAGGGCGTGCGCCACAATGCCGCCTCCGTGCTGGTCAATGGCGAAGTGCTGGGCACCTACCGCAAGCACGACTTGCCGAACACCACCGTGTTCGATGAAAAACGCTACTTTACGTCGTCGGACCAGGCTTTCGTGTTTGGCGTGAAGGGCGTGCGTTTCGGCATCAATATCTGCGAAGACACGTGGTTCGAGCATGCACCGATGCGCGCCCGCGCTGCCGGCGCGCAAGTGCTGCTGGTGCCGAACGGCTCGCCGTACCACATGAACAAGCAGCATCTGCGTTATGAAACCATGCGCAAGAACGTCAGCGCGCAAGGCATGGCCCTCGTGTACGCCAACCTGGTCGGCGGCCAGGATGAGCTGATTTTCGACGGCGATTCGTTCGTCATGGATGCGGCCGGCACCATTTGCGCCCAGCTGCGCCATTTCGAGGAAGACTTGCAACTGGTCGAGTTCGACGGCGCCACGCCCGTGCCGCAGCCGCTGGCCACCCCGTTGACGACCGAGGCGCAGGTGTACCAGGCGCTGGTGCTGGGCGTGCGCGACTATATAGTCAAGAACGGCTTTCCGGGCGTGCTGATCGGTATGTCGGGCGGCGTCGATTCCGCGCTGACCCTGGCCATCGCCGTCGATGCGCTGGGCGCCGACAAGGTGCGCGCCGTGATGATGCCGTCGCAATTTACGGCCGATATCTCGTGGATCGATTCGCGCGACATGGTAAAACGCCTCAATGTGCGCTACGATGAAATTCCGATCAAGCAAACCTTCGACGCCTTCCGCGCCACCCTGGCGGACGAGTTCGCGGGACTGGCGGAAGACGCGACGGAAGAAAACATCCAGGCGCGCATCCGCGGCACCCTGCTGATGGCCCTGTCGAACAAGCATGGCAGCATCGTCTTGACGACGGGCAACAAGAGCGAGATGGCGGTCGGCTATTGCACGCTGTACGGCGACATGGCGGGCGGCTTTGCCGTGATCAAGGATATTGCCAAGACGCTCGTGTACCGCCTGTGTGCCTGGCGCAACAGCGTGTCGGACGTGATTCCCGAGCGCATCCTGACGCGGGGACCGTCGGCCGAACTGCGCGCCGACCAGCTGGACCAGGATTCCTTGCCGCCATACGACGTACTCGACGGCATCATGCAGCTGTACATGGAAGAAAACCGGCCGATCGCCGAGATTATCGAGGCTGGCTACCCGCCGGCCGATGTGGCCCGGGTCACGCGCCTGATCAAGATCAATGAATACAAGCGGCGCCAGTCGCCGGTGGGCATCCGCGTCACGCACCGTGGCTTTGGCCGCGACTGGCGCTACCCGATCACGTCGAAGTTCTACGAATAAGCAGCCATCTGTCCACAATCCAACAATTTTAAGGAGTAGCCATGAAACAGATTACCGCCATCATCAAACCATTCAAGCTCGACGAAGTGCGCGAAGCGCTGGCCGACGTGAACGTCACGGGCTTGACCGTGACGGAAGTGAAGGGCTTTGGCCGCCAGAAGGGTCATACCGAGCTGTACCGTGGCGCCGAATACGTGGTCGACTTCTTGCCGAAAGTCAAAGTTGAAGTGGTGGTGGACGACAGCGTGTCGGAACTGGTGGTCGATGCCATCATCAAGGCGGCCCGCACGGGCAAGATCGGCGACGGCAAGATCTTCGTGCGCGACGTGGAGCAGGTCATCCGCATCCGCACGGGCGAAACGGGTCCGGACGCGGTGTAAATCCAAGCCAACAATGTTGTCGGATTACGGCTCTTCGAGCCTGATCCGGCCTACGCCTGATATACGTCGATACGCGTAGGTCGGCTTAGCGCGCCAGCGCGTAAGCCGACGCTGCTGAGCCACCCAAGCTGCCGGATTGCACATTAGCGCCCCAGCCGCATGTCGAATTTCCAGCAGATCAGGCGCAGTATCGTGATGCCGCTGGCGCTGGTCCATAGCGCAAAGTCGTGCTCGGCGCCGAAGTGCATCTGCAATAAATAAGCCCAGCAGCCGAAGAACGCGCAGATCGCATACGGTTTGCCGTCACGAAACACCATCGGCACTTCGTTGCAGACGATGTCGCGCATCACGCCGCCGAAAATCCCCGTAATCACCCCCATCATCGACGCGATGAAGATCGGCATGCCGGCGCGCATCGCTTCGGCCACGCCGGCGATGGCGAACATGCCAAGGCCGATGGCATCGGCGATGACGATCAGGCGTTCCGAGACGATCTGGCGCAAATGCTGGATCAGGGGCGCGGCCGTCAGGGCCAGAACGAAGATCAGGATCGCATATTCCTGGTGCGAGACCCAGAACAGGGGCCGCTTGTCGAGCAGAATGTCGCGCAAGGTGCCCCCGCCGAACGCCGTGATGAAGGCCACGACGAATACGCCGACCAGGTCCATGCGCTTGCGCCGCGCTTCGATGAAGCCGGAAAACGCGCCCACCAGGATAGCGATGACCTCAATGATCTTGATCAGCGAGCCAGGCGGCAATTGGGGTGGCATCATGGGTGGAGCGCGTGCACGAGACGCTAAGCAGGAAATAATTGTCACAGGTTAACATGACACGGCCCCGAATGGTGACAAACGGGGCCGTGTGCAGGGTGTAACTTGTTAATGAATTGTAATTTCTTGCTATCTATCCTAGCGGATGGGCTGCAGGGCTGCCGAGAGCAGCACGACGAGGGCGCCATCGCCCCCTTCGGAGCGGCGCGCCTGGCAAAAGGCGATGACTTCATCCTTTTGCACGAGCCAGCTGTGCACCATCGATTTCAAGACCGGTTCCTGGCCTTTCGAGCCAAAACCCTTGCCGTGGATTACGCGCACGCAGCGCAGCTTGCGCCGCGTCGCCTGGTTTAGAAAGGCGCCGATGCCGTCGCGCGCCTCGTCGCGGCGCAAGCCGTGCAAGTCCAGCTCATCCTGGATGGGCCAGTGGCCTTTGCGCATCTTCTTGACCACGTCCGGTCCCACGCCGGGGCGGGCGTAGTTCAGGGCCGGATCGTTTTCCAGATAATGGTCGACCTCGAACAAGTCCGACAGCGACTCGCGCAGCACGGCCGCGTCGTCCTCTTCCGGGGACAACTTGCGCGCGGGCTGCTGGGCGCTTGCCGCGCCCGCCTTGGGCAGGCTGGGCACGTAGCGGTCCGACTCGGGCAGGCGCTTGACGCCGCCGATGCTGGCCTTGAACAGATTGCTTTCCACGGCCTGCACCTTGACCTGTTGCGCGCGCTCAGCCGCGGCTTGCGCGCGCGCATCGGCCTGCTCCTTGAGCTGCTTGCTGACCGCTTTCAGGTCGGCAAAGTCTTTCATCGACGCCATGCGACGCTTACTCCTGGCCTTCCAGGTAGCGCTGGGCGTCCAGTGCTGCCATGCAACCCGTACCGGCGCTGGTGATGGCCTGGCGGTAGATATGGTCTTGCACGTCGCCGGCTGCAAATACGCCCGGTGCGCTGGTGGCCGTGGCCATGCCTTCCAGGCCCGTCTTGGTCTTGATGTAGCCGTTGTGCATGTCCAGCTGGCCTTCGAAGATACCCGTGTTCGGCTTGTGGCCGATGGCGATGAAGACGCCATGCACGCTCAATGCTTCGACCTTGCCGTCGATGGTCGATTTGATGTTCAGGCCCGTTACGCCGCCTTCGTTGCCCGTCACTTCGTCCAGAGTGTGGTTATATTTCAACACGATCTTGCCTTCGGCAACCTTGGCGTTCAGGCGGTCGATCAGGATCGCTTCGGCGCGGAACTTGTCGCGGCGGTGGATCAGCGTGACTTTGTTGGCGATGTTCGACAGGTACAGCGCTTCCTCGACGGCCGTATTGCCGCCGCCGACGACGGCCACTTCCTGGTTGCGGTAGAAGAAGCCATCGCAGGTGGCGCAGGCGGACACGCCCTTGCCCATGAATTCCGCTTCCGACGGCAGGCCCAGGTATTGCGCGGATGCGCCCGTGGCGATGATCAGGGTGTCGCACGTGTATTCGTGGCTGTCGCCCTTCAGGCGGATCGGCTTTTCATTGAGGAAAGTGGTGTGGATGTGGTCAAACACGATTTCCGTATTGAAACGTTCGGCATGCTGCAGCAAACGCTGCATCAGGTCCGGGCCTTGCACGCCCATGGGGTCGCCGGGCCAGTTTTCCACGTCGGTGGTGGTCATCAACTGGCCGCCTTGTTCCACGCCGGTGACCAGCATCGGGTTCAGGTTGGCGCGGGCGGCGTAGACGGCGGCGCTGTAGCCGGCTGGGCCGGAGCCGAGGATCAAAACGCGGGCGTGTTTGGTAGTGGTCATGGGAAGCTTCTCTATGAGTGGGGTCTATCCGAATTGGGGGCATACGCGCGAAGAACAAGGCTGTATTGCGCTTGCGCAAGCAATCCTCGATTATAGACCAAGCCGCCTGTAGCGACGAATCGTGGGGCCGTCCGGGGCATATATGGCTTAGAATACTTCCTTATTATGGGAAATTCCCTTTCAGAAACATTTTTCACCTTGCAGCGCTTCCCAGAATGACTAAACCAGCCCAGGCCAATCAAAATAGCTACACCCGAAAACCGGTCGAACGCCGGCCCTTGCCCAACCGGCTGGTACGGCTGCTGTCCGAGGCGCGCTGGTTCGCGCTGGCCGCGTTTGCCCTGTATTTCGTGCTGATCCTGGCCAGCTTCAACAAGCTCGACCCCGGCTGGTCGCACGCCACCAATGTCGACAAGGTGGCCAACCTGGGCGGCAAGCTCGGCGCGACCTTTTCCGATCTGTTGCTGTATATCTTCGGCTTTTCCGCCTGGTGGTGGTGCGTGTGGCTGTTGCGCACGGTGTGGAATGGCTATCGCCGGCTGAGTAAGCGCTTCCTGCTGGAAGAGGAAGAGGTGGAGCGCGAGCACCATGTCGAGATGCTGATCCGCATCGTCGGCTTCTCCATCATGCTGATCGGCAGCATGGGTCTCGAATACCTGCGCATGGCGAAGAGCCTGCACGTGCAGTTGCCGCGCGACCCGGGCGGCGTGCTGGGCCAGCTGGTGGGGCATTCGGCCCACGTGGCTTTCGGTTTCACCGGCGCTACTTTATTACTGTTGCTGCTGTTCGGCCTCGGTTTCAGCCTGTTCTTCCATGTGTCGTGGTTGCAAGTGGCCGAACGCATCGGCGGCGCGATCGAAGACGCATTCAATTGGTTCGTGCTGCGCTACCAGGACCGCGAAGACCGCCGCCAGGGCGAAGTGGCTGCCGTGCGCCGCGATGAAGTGGTGGTCATCGAGCGGGCCAAGCACGTGGAAAAGCACGTGGCCGCGCCGCCCGTGAAGATCGAGCCGCAGGTGGTGACCGTGGTGAAATCCGAGCGCGTGGAAAAGGAACGCCAGGCGCACCTGTTCGAGAACTTGGGCGATGGCAAGCTGCCGCCTTTGTCCTTGCTCGACGAAGCGCCGCCCGTGGTGGAAACGGTGTCCGTGGAAACGCTGGAATTTACGAGCCGCCTGATCGAAAAGAAATTGTCGGACTTTGGCGTGGATGCCAAGGTAGTGGCCGCTTACCCCGGCCCCGTCGTGACGCGCTATGAAATCGAGCCGGCCACGGGCGTGAAGGGCAGCCAGATCGTGGGCCTGGCGCGCGACCTGGCCCGTTCGCTGTCCTTGACGTCGATCAGGGTCGTGGAAACCATTCCCGGCAAGAATTACATGGCGCTGGAATTGCCTAATAGTAAACGCCAGATCGTGCGCCTGACGGAAATCCTCGGCTCCAAGGTCTACAACGATGGCGTGTCCAGCCTGACGATTGCGCTGGGCAAGGATATCGCCGGCAAACCCGTCGTGGCCGATCTCGCCAAGATGCCCCACTTGCTGGTGGCCGGCACCACCGGTTCCGGCAAGTCCGTCGGCATCAATGCGACGATTCTGTCGCTGCTGTACAAATCCGATCCGCTCGACGTGCGTTTGATCCTGATCGATCCGAAGATGCTGGAAATGTCCGTCTACGAAGGCATCCCGCACTTGCTGGCGCCCGTGGTCACCGACATGCGCCAGGCGGGTCACGCGCTGAACTGGGCCGTGAACGAGATGGAACGCCGCTACAAGCTGATGAGCAAGATGGGCGTGCGTAACCTGGCCGGCTACAACGCGAAGATTGCCGACGCGAAAAAGCGCGAAGAACATATCCCGAATCCGTTCAGCCTGACGCCGGATTCGCCGGAACCGCTGGAGAAACTGCCGACCATCGTCATCATCATCGACGAGCTGGCCGATCTGATGATGGTGGTGGGTAAAAAAGTCGAGGAATTGATCGCGCGTATCGCGCAAAAGGCCCGTGCCGCCGGTCTGCACTTGATTCTGGCCACGCAGCGCCCATCTGTAGACGTGATCACGGGGCTGATCAAGGCGAATATCCCGACGCGTATCGCCTTCCAGGTCTCGTCGAAGATCGACTCGCGCACCATTCTCGACCAGATGGGCGCGGAAACCCTGCTGGGCATGGGCGACATGCTGTACATGCCTCCCGGCACCGGCTTGCCGATGCGCGTGCACGGCGCGTTCGTGTCGGATGAAGAAGTCCACCGCGTTGTCAGCCATCTGAAGCTGCAGGGCGAACCGAATTACATCGAGGGCATCCTCGAAGGCGGCACCCTGGAAGGCGACGGCGCCGAAGGCGGCGCGCCGGGCGAGGGCGGCGGCGAGGCCGATGCCCTGTACGACCAGGCAGTGGCGGTAGTGCTGAAAAACCGCCGCGCCTCGATTTCGCTGGTGCAGCGTCATTTGCGCATCGGCTACAACCGCGCGGCCCGTCTGCTCGAGCAGATGGAGCAGAGCGGGGTGGTATCAACCATGCAATCCAATGGCAACCGGGAAATCCTGGTGCCGGCGGCGAGTAGTGAACAAGGGTAACGGAATGAAGAATACGACTTTCGCAGCAAAAATGATCCTCGGCGCGGCCAGCGTCGCCTGCAGTATGCTGTTCGCGGCCAGCGCCTCGGCCAGTGCCCTGGAACAGTTCAAGAGCTTTGCGGCCGGCACCAAGTCGGCCAAGGGCGAGTTCGTGCAGCGCCAGGTCAAGAAGGCGGACGCCAGCGGCAAGGCGAAAGTGTCGACGCCAGCCAGCGGCACGTTCGAGTTTGCCCGTCCAGGCAAGTTCATCTGGACCTATCTGAAGCCGTACGAGCAACTGCTGCAGGCGGACGGCGACAAGTTGTATATCTACGACAAGGACCTGAGCCAGGTGACGGTCAAGAAACTGGGCGACGCGCTCGGTTCCTCGCCGGCCGCCATCTTGTTTGGCAGCAACGACCTGGAAAAGAATTTTACCCTGGCCGAAGCGGGCACGCGCGATGGCCTGGAATGGCTGAAGGCGACGCCGAAGGCCAAGGACACGACCTTCGACGAAATCACCATCGGCCTGCGCAACGGCGTGCCGGAAGCGATGGAATTGCGCGACTCGTTCGGGCAGACGTCGGTGCTGGCGTTCAAGAATTTTCAGAAGAATCCGGCACTGTCTGCGAACCATTTCAAATTCGTGATGCCTAAAGGCGCGGACGTGATCAACAACTAAGTTTTTCACGTGCTGTTTTTTTGACCGGCCTCGCACCATGCGGGGCCTTTGCATTCTTACCCGGTACATATTATGGCGGATCTTTTTTCCACCGCACCGCGCCAGCCGCTGGCCGAAGCCTTGCGGCCTGCTACCCTGAACGAAGTCATCGGCCAGACGCATCTGTTGGGCGTCGGCAAGCCGCTGCGCCTCGCGTTCGAGGCGGGCAAGGCCCATTCGATGATCTTGTGGGGGCCGCCCGGCGTGGGCAAGACGACCCTGGCGCGCCTGATGGCGAACGCGTTTGACAGCGAATTCATCGCCCTGTCGGCCGTGTTTGCAGGGGTGAAAGATATCCGCGCGGCCATGGACCAGGCCCGCCACAGCCTGGACCAGTTCGGCAAGCACACTTTATTGTTTGTCGACGAAATCCACCGGTTTAATAAATCGCAACAGGACGCCTTGCTGCCTTTCGTCGAGTCGGGTCTGGTGACCTTCATCGGCGCGACGACGGAAAACCCCAGCTTCGAAGTCAACTCGGCGCTGCTGTCGCGCGCGCAAGTGTATGTGTTGAAGTCGCTCAACGAAGACGAGATGAAGCAGTTGCTGGCCAAGGCGCAAAGCACGGCGCTGACGCACCTGACATTCGACGAAGCGGCGGCCGACACCCTTATCGGCTATGCGGATGGCGATGCGCGCCGCTTTTTGAACTTGCTGGAACAGGCCGAGACGGCCGCCAGCTCGACGGGCACGACCACCATTGACGCGGCCTTCGTCGACAATGCGCTGACCCTCAATTCGCGCCGCTTCGACAAGGGCGGCGACAATTTCTATGACCAGATTTCCGCCCTGCACAAGTCCGTGCGCGGTTCGAACCCGGATGCAGCCTTGTACTGGTTTTGCCGCATGATCGACGGCGGCGCCGACCCGCGCTATCTGTCGCGGCGCATCGTGCGCATGGCCTGGGAGGACATCGGCCTGGCCGACCCCCGCGCCTTGACGATGGTCAATGATGCGGCGGAAACATATGAACGCCTCGGTTCGCCCGAAGGCGAGCTGGCCCTGGGCCAGGCCGTGATTTACCTGGCGATCGCCGCGAAAAGCAATGCCGGCTACAACGCGTTCAATACGGCCATGGCCTTCGTCAAGAAAGACAAGTCGAAGGAAGTGCCCGTGCACTTGCGCAATGCGCCGACGAAGCTGATGAAGGAACTCGGTTACGGCCACGCCTACCGCTATGCGCACGACGAGCCCGATGCCTATGCGGCCGGCGAAACGTATTTTCCGGACGGCATGGCGGAACCGGGCTGGTACCAGCCCGTGCCGCGCGGGCTGGAAAGCAAGATTGCCGACAAGCTGGCCTGGCTGCGCGAGCTTGACAGGAAAGCAGGAAAGCCAGCCGGCAAGGGCTGAGGCTACAGGCCCAGCAAGGTAAAACCGTCGTCCTGCGGCGCGTAGCCGACCAGCCGGCGCGTGGCTGCAATCGACAGCCGTTTATAACGGTTGTCCGACACCCCATGCACGACATGGTAGCCGGCCGGCACGTCCGCCGCGATGCAGCAGGCCAGCAGTTGCACCACGTCGCGCTCGCTGATGAAGGCGGCGATGTCGCGCGCACTGTGTTCTTGGCCTGGCGCAAAGCGCGCCACGTTGGCGATGCGTACGGCGATCGCCGTCATGCCATGCTGGTGCGCGAAGGCCGAAGCCACGCCTTCGCCGAAGGCCTTGCTGGCGCCATACATGTTCGCCGGGCGCGCCGGCATGTTCTCATGCACTTGCACGTCCAGCTGATAGCCTTCGATGGCTTGCGCGCTGCTGGCGAATACCACTCTTTTCACTCCCTGCGCCTGTGCCGCGCGGAAGATGTTGTGCGTGCCGATGATGTTCGGCTGCAACAGCTGCGCATCGAAATCGGCGCTGGCGTGCGGGACGCCGGCCAGGTGCAGCACCACGTCGATGTCCAGGCAGGCGGCCAGGCAGGCGGCGTAATTGCTGACGTCGAGCTGCATGGACGGGCAGGGCGCTTCCGCCAGCCCGTCCGTGTGCAGGTCGGCCAGGCGCAGGGAGAATTCCCCGTGCCGGCGCTTCCAGAAAGCGGTGCCGATGATGCCGGCGGCGCCCGTGACGAGGACGCGCAAAGGTTGTTGAATCATGTATTCCTTGTATTGAGTGTGTGAGGCAGTGCCTGGTTCAGCCAGCGCAGCAGGGCGGGGCGCGGGGCGGCCGTCCCATGCACGCGGATGCGTCCGCTGCCCACGGCTTCGACCAGCACCAGCCCGTCATTCGGTATCGTGTAGCGTTCACCGCTGCGCAGCACGCAATCCTCGAACTGGGCGTAAGCCGTGATCCAGGCCGTGCCGGACAGGCATTCGATGACCCTGGCGCGCGCTTTTTCCAGGCGCAAGGGGCGTTCGCTGCGTAATTCATGGTCGGTTTGCATGGCATCGCTCCTGTTGTGCGGACAGGAACAGCTTAGGCGCTGGGCTTGAGCCATGACAGATGCAGGAAACCGAAATTGTCATGCATACAGTGTGCTTCGTCGTACACTGTGCTTGTCAAAAAAACGGGCAACTGTATCTGTGCGTGCCGCGCGCGCCAGCCGCATACTGAAGGGATGAACATGAATGCGCCTTTGAATCTGTACGAGCACCTGGCCAACGAGCTGGGCGCCCTGATCGACGCGCGCGTGTTCGCGCCTGGCGACCGCCTGCCGTCGATCCGCCACCTGGCGCAGCAAAAGCGCATTTCCGTCAGCACGGTGATGCAAGCCTTGCGCCTGATGGAAGACCGGGGGCAGGTCGATGCGCGGCCCCAGTCCGGCTATTTCGTGCGCCACCGCGCGCCGCGCCGGCCCTGCAGCGCGGACGCGCAGCATCTGAAGGAGCCGGCCTTTGTCGGCATCAACAACCTGTTGATGCGCGTGCTGAAGGAAAACGAGGCGCCCGCTATCGTGCAGCTGGGCACGGCCTGGCCGCCCGACGAGATATTGCCCATCAAGCGCATGCAGCGCACCATCAGCGCGGTGGCGCGGCGCGAGCCGGCTTTATTGAGCAAGGTCAGCTGTTATGACGTCAGCGAAAGCAACTTCCTGCGCCAGGTCGCGCGCCGCGCGCTGGACTGGGGCAAGCTGGACCCGCGCGAGATCGTCGTGACGAATTCCTGCACGGAAGCGATCAGCCTGTGCCTGCGCGCCGTGGCCAAGCCGGGCGACACCATCGCCATCGAGTCGGCCACGTATTTCGTGTTGCTGCAGATGATAGAAAGCCTGGGTATGAAGGCGCTGGAAATCCCCACCGACCCGAAGACGGGGCCGTCGCTCGACGCGCTCGAGCTGGCCCTGCGCGCCGGCCTCGTGCAGGCGTGCCTGTTCGTGCCGAACGCGAATAATCCCCTGGGCTGCGTCATGCCGGAAGCCAACAAGAAGCGCTTGGCGGGGCTGCTGTCGGAATTCAATATTCCGCTGGTGGAAGACGACGTGTATGGCGACCTGTGCTTTGCGCCGCAGCGCCCGTGGCCCGTGAAGGCCTACGACACGAGCGGCAATGTGCTGCTGTGTTCCTCGTTTTCCAAGGCTATCACGCCCGCGTCGCGCGTGGGCTATGTGCTGGCCGGGCGTTTCGCGCAGGAAGTGGCCCTGCTGAAAACCGTGTCGAGCGGCGCCACCAGCCATTTCTTCCAGGCCGTGCTGGCCGACTTTCTGGAAGGCAGCAGCTACGACCAGCAGCTGCGCAAGATGCGGCGCACCCTGGTGCAGCGCATCGCGCGCATGTCCGATGCCGTGGCGACCAGCTTTCCGGCGGACTGCATGCTGTCCGAGCCGCAGGGCGGTTTCGTGCTGTGGGTGCAGATGCCGCCGCAGGTCGATGCGCTGGCCCTGCATGGCCAGGCCATCGCCGGCGGCGTGGCCTACATGCCGGGCCAGCTGTTCTCGGCCTCGGGCAAGTTCGGCAATTATCTGCGCCTCAATTGCGGCAATGCGTGGACGCCCCGCATCGAGCAGGCCATCGGCCGGCTGGGCCGCCTGGTGCATGAGGCCTTGTAACTATTCTTTGCTTTTCAGTCCCCGTTTTTCACCGTTCGCTCCCTGTTTTTCGCCGCCGGTCGCAAGCCGGTGGCCTTGTTTGCCGCCGTTGGCTAAAGTAACACCATACCAGCAGCAGTCAACGACGCAAATTAACCAGGAGTCACATCATGCACGCACTGAAAAACATGGAAATCGCCTTTATCGCCGCCGCCGTCCTGGCCATCGGCAGCAGCTTCGCCACCGCCGGCGCCAACACGGTGGAGGTGAGCGCCACGTCGACCCTGATCGCCAAGGCCGCCGACACCAGCATGCCCGTCGTTACTGTCAGCGCCCGCCGCCTGACGGCCGCCGAAAAAGCCGCTTTCATTTAAGTATCCGCCGTAAAGCGGGCGCGAGTGCCCGGCCATGCCGCCATGACGATGGCAGAGCGAGTGCAAAACTCATAAAGAACTGAACGGGTCTTGGTACAATGAGTGCTTTCGATACATCGGCACCGCCATCCACCCATGATAGATATCCAACTTCTCCGTAAAGACATCGCCAACGTCGCAGAACGCCTGGCGACGCGCAAATTCCAGCTCGACGTGGCAGGTTTTACCGCCCTCGAAGCCGAACGCAAGGCGATCCAGACGCGCACCGAAGAGCTGCAGGGCAAGCGCAACGCGCTGTCCAAGCAAATCGGCATGTTGAAAGGCAAAGGGGAAGACACCTCGGCCGTGATGGCGCAAGTGGCCGGCCTGGGCGATGAACTGAAAGCCGATGAAGCGGCCCTGACCCTGGTGCAAGCCAAGCTGAGCGAATTCATCATGGCCGTGCCGAACCTGCCGCACGAATCGGCGCCGGTAGGCACGGACGAGTCGGGCAACGTGGAAGTGCGCAAGGTCGGCACGCCGCGCACGTTCGATTTCGAAGTCAAGGATCACGTCGATGTGGGCGCCCCGCTGGGCCTCGATTTCGAAGTGGCCACCAAGCTGACCGGTTCGCGCTTCTCCGTCATGAAGGGCGGCATCGCCCGCCTGCATCGCGCACTGGCGCAATTCATGCTCAACACGCACGTGGACGAGCACGGCTACACGGAATGCTATACCCCGTACATGGTCAACGCCGATTCGCTGCGCGGCACGGGCCAGCTGCCGAAATTCGAAGCCGATCTGTTCTCGGTGAAAAAAGGCGGCGTGGAAGGCGAGGGCGAGACCTTCTACCTGATCCCCACGTCGGAAGTGTCGCTGACCAACATCGCGCGCGATGAAATCCTTGCGCTCGACCAATTGCCCCTGAAAATGACGGCCCACACGCCATGCTTCCGTTCGGAAGCGGGCAGCTATGGCCGCGACACGCGCGGCATGATCCGCCAGCACCAGTTCGACAAGGTGGAAATGGTGCAAGTGGTGCACCCGGACACCTCGTACCAGGTGCTGGAAGAAATGGTCGGCCACGCGGAAACGATCTTGCAACGCCTGGGCCTGCCATACCGCGTGATGTCGCTGTGCACGGGCGACATGGGCTTTACGGCCAGCAAGACCTTCGACCTGGAAGTATGGCTGCCGGCGCAGAACACCTACCGTGAAATCTCGTCCCTGTCGAACACGGAAGCCTTCCAGGCCCGCCGCATGCAGGCACGTTTCCGCAACGCCGCCGGCAAGCCGGAATTGGCCCACACCCTGAACGGCTCCGGCCTGGCAGTGGGCCGCACCCTGGTCGCGGTGCTGGAAAACTACCAGCAAGCGGACGGCAGCGTCGAAATCCCGCCAGTGCTGCGCCCGTACATGGGTGGCCTGACGCATCTGAAGGCGTGAAAAAGACCAGGCAGCTTGCAGCAATGGAAGGCTTAAAATAGTCCTTCCATTTTCTCAGGCGGCTGCTATAATCTTGCCTTCTCGCAGCAATGCGGGAAAAGACCGCAGCAAATGGAGAGGTGGCAGAGTGGTCGAATGTACTTGACTCGAAATCAAGCGTACGTTAAATCGTACCGTGGGTTCGAATCCCACCCTCTCCGCCAGAACAAATAGAGAAAGCTCCCGCAAGGGAGCTTTTTTTATTTGTGGCGGCGAAGAGGAGTACGCCCCCTGCGGGGCGTACGCGTGGGATTCGAAGCCCCGCGCATATTTGCGCGGGGCCCTCCGAATCGCCCAATTGGTTTTTACGCGTGCGCCAAGGCGGCAGGTTCGAAGACGAGCGCGTACTCGCGCGAGGCTCCCCGAATCGCCAAGATAGGTTTTGGTTTGCCAGCCCTCAGTTGCAAATCACCAATAAACCCCTACCCAACCCAACAACACCCATGCTAAAATAGCGCCTCGTTCAAACAGGCATGCCAGTTTGAGCGAATAGACCGCAGTAAACGGAGAGGTGGCAGAGTGGTCGAATGTACTTGACTCGAAATCAAGCGTACGTTAAATCGTACCGTGGGTTCGAATCCCACCCTCTCCGCCAGAATACATAAGAGAAGCTCCCCGCAAGGGAGCTTTTTTTATTAGCGATGCCAAAAAGCCTGAGACGTATCAATACAGGTAGAAAAACCGCCCAAAGCGCGCAGCGCAAGGCGTTTTTTCCTCCATTCAGGTTTTAAAGGCCAGCCCCCAGGAACCCAAGCTAATGCACGAGCTTGGCTACCGCAAACGCGACGCCCGACATGGCAATGATCGTCCCCACACACGACAGGATGACAGCCGACTTCGCCTCAGCCACATCTGACTTGGTCGCATAATTGGAGCGCACCACAGCGAGGTCCAGTTTCAAGCCACCGACATCGGTTTTGAGAACGCCGACATCCGTTTTCAGACCAGCCACATCCACCTTGATGCCGGCCACATCAACCTTCAAATCAGCAACGTCCAGTTTCACCCCGGCCATGTCTTTTCCCAGTGTGTTGACTTGCTCGTCCATGGCGCAATCCTCCGTGCTTGTCACTGCATGCTCCTCGCTTTTTTCACCGCTGTCAAACAGTGTCCCGAGGGTATCGCGCATGGCTTTGCTATTGTTTGCCAGGCGTTGTGCCAGTGCCGTCACGCGCTGCAAGTCGGCCATACCCTCGCCCTGTAGCTGCTCAGTGGCAGTCTGCAATTCGACGGCGATCTGTTCGCCGAGGCTGGTGGCAACCCGCATCCATGCCTCGATCTTGCGCTGGCGTGCCTGTTGCGTGAGCGCGTCATGCCGCACCCGCGTATCGCTCAGCTTGTGCATGCTGTTCATGCCACGTCCTCTACAGTCTGGGGCCGATGCCGATGCTGTCCACGCTACCCCTTGCCGATGCCCCCCACCTTGACCCCGCTCAGCCTATGTTAATCTACCCCCTCCCATCCCGACCCCACCCATAAAAGCAATGAGCCGATTCTGGAGCAACATCGTCAGCGAGCTGACCCCCTACGTCCCCGGCGAGCAGCCGAAACTGCCCGACCTGGTGAAACTCAACACCAACGAAAACCCCTACGGTCCGTCGCCGCAGGTGCTGGCCGCGCTGCGCGAAGCGGCCAACGACAGCCTGCGCCTCTACCCGGATCCCACGGCCAGCGAACTGAAGCAAACCCTGGCCGCCTACCACGGCCTCAGCAGCGCGCAAGTGTTCGTCGGCAACGGTTCCGACGAAGTGCTGGCGCTGGCCTTCATGGCCTTGCTCAAGCACGATGCGCCCCTGCTGTTCCCGGACATCAGCTACAGCTTCTATCCCGTGTATTGCAAGCTGTATGGCATCGATTACCGCACGGTCGCGCTCGACGACACCATGCGCATCCGCCCGGAAGACTATCAAGGGCCGTGCGGCGCCATCATCTTCCCGAATCCCAACGCGCCCACGGGCGTGGACTTGCCGCTGGCCGGCGTGGAAACCTTGCTGCGCGACCATCCCGATGCCGTGGTCGTGGTCGATGAAGCGTATGTGGATTTCGGCGGCGAGAGCGCCGTGGCCCTGGTCGACCGCTATCCGAATTTGCTGGTGGTGCAGACGTTCTCGAAGTCGCGTTCGCTGGCCGGCTTGCGCGTGGGGTGTGCCTTCGGCCATGCGGACCTGATCGAGGCGCTGGAGCGCGTGAAGAACAGTTTCAACTCGTATCCGCTGGATAGGCTGGCGCTGGCCGGCGCGGTAGCGTCGCTGCACGACGAAGCGTATTTCCAGCAGACGCGCCAGGCCGTCATCGCCAGCCGCGAACAGCTGGCGGCGGATCTGGCGGCGCTGGGCTTCGAAGTGCTGCCCTCGGTGGCCAACTTCGTCTTTGCCCGCCACCCGCAGCATGACGCGGCGCAACTGGCGGCCGGCTTGCGCGCCAGATCGGTGATCGTGCGCCATTTCAACGCACCGCGCATCAGCCAGTATTTGCGCATCAGCATCGGCAATCCGGCAGAATGTGCCGCCTTGATGGCGGCATTGCGCGAAATATTGTCGTGATGGTAAGCCTGATACGGCTGGCGGCAGCCCTACCAGGCGCCAATTTGTTTACTGCTGGCTGGCCCGGCGGCGGCGCGACATGAAGCCGAGCAAGCCCAGGCCGCCCAACAGCATGCCATAAGTGGCTGGCTCCGGTACGGCCGACACGGACAGGTTATTGATGGTGGGCCAGATGCCGATCTGTCCTGCCGTGCTGACGGACAGGTCGGAGAAAGCGCCCGTCGACAGGAAGCCGATAAACGATGCTTGCGTTGGCAGTGCCAGTTCGTAGGTGAGCAGTTCACCCAGCGCATTGCGCGCTGTCAAGGTGATGCTCTGGCTGTCGGCATACTCACCATACAGGTTCGATCCGAAGAAGAATCCCCCCACACCGCGTACGTCACTGGAAAAGTTGGAGAACACCACGCTGTCATTGCGGTTGTTCGTGCTCAGCCAGTTGTCGCTACCGGTGCCCGCGCCGTACAGGATGGGCGAGGAGCCAATGCTGCTCACCGTGTAGCCGTAGCTGCCGGCATTACGGTACAGGGGGCCGTCGAGTGCATCGATGGGTAAATCATCAAAGGTATCGACGCCCGTATTGCCGACCGCTGCCAGATAGGCGGACTGGCTCGTAAAGATCGTGATGTCTGCGTGTGCGGCGCTGGCGGCGAGCAGCAGGGTGGCGGCGCTGATGATTTTCAGGCGGGAAAATGCAGTTTGCAAGATCGACTCCTTAACAGGGGTTGGGAAAAGGATGTGGCAAGACTTTACTTATTTGCAATGCCAATTCAATATAATATTAACTAGAAAAAAATGCAATAAAAAGTTCTTTATGATAATTTTCTTCTTATTTAGTTGAAATGCGGATGTTTCCCAATCGCCACTCCTTGTGCGCCAAACGTCGCTTGGGGCCTCGCCTTGCTGCCGCCATGTGCCATTTGTGCAACAATAATCGGATTCACACATCGACAGGACGGACAAAATGGCAAAAGTGGCATTCATCGGTTTGGGCGTCATGGGTTTCCCCATGGCAGGTCACCTGGCGGCGGGCGGGCACGACGTCACCGTGTACAACCGCAACCCGGCCCGCGCGGCCGCCTGGCTGGAGCAGCACAAGGGCAGCAGCGCCGCCACGCCGGCCGCCGCCGCAGCGGGTGCCGAGTTCGTCTTCACCTGCATCGGCAACGATAACGATCTGTATCAAGTGATCCTGGAAGAGGGCGGCTTGCTGTCCGCCATGGCGCCGGGCAGCATCCTGATCGACCATACGACGGCGTCCGCCGAAGCGGCGCGCACCATCCACGCGGCGGCGAAGGAGAAGGGCGTGTTCTTCCTCGACGCGCCCGTGTCCGGCGGCCAGGCCGGAGCGGAAAACGGCAAGCTGACCGTGATGGTGGGCGGCGATGCAGAGGCGTATGCACGTGCCGAGCCCGTCATTGCCCTGTTCGCGCGCGCCGTCACCTACATGGGCGCCTCCGGTTCCGGCCAGCTCACAAAAATGGTCAACCAGATCTGCAT
Organism: Janthinobacterium sp. GW823-FHT06H09; assembly: GCF_058794735.1. NCBI lineage: Bacteria > Pseudomonadati > Pseudomonadota > Betaproteobacteria > Burkholderiales > Oxalobacteraceae > Janthinobacterium > Janthinobacterium sp. GW823-FHT06H09. The sequence goes on from NZ_JBXAHC010000008.1 coordinate 236,311, forward strand.
CGCGGGCCTCGTGCAAGCCTTGAGCGAAGGCATTGCCTTTGCGGAAAACGCGGGCCTCGACGCGGCCCTGGTGGTGGACGTGATTTCCAAGGGCGCGGCGCAGTCATGGCAGCTGGAAAACCGGGGCAAGACCATGATCGAGCGCAAGTTCGACTTCGGTTTCGCCGTCGACCTGATGCGCAAGGACCTCGGTATCTGCCTCGCCGAAGCCAAGCGCAACGGCAGCGACTTGCCCGTGACGACCTTGACGGACCAGTTCTATGGCGAAGTGCAGCAGGCGGGCGGCAACCGCTACGACACCTCCAGCCTGATTACCCGCCTGAACAAAAAGTAACTTTTTAACTCTTCAGTAAAGAGCGGCGCGTCCCTGCCCAGGGCCGCGCCGCTTGTCGTTTATGGTGCCGGCATCATTAAAACGTCGGTTTCCGGAACATGTGGTTTCGATTTTCGTGGAAAAGCATGGACTTCGCTAGCTCATCGTGTATTATTAAAAAACGAGATGAAATGTCCCAATTTTTAAAACATTATGAGCGGACCAGCATGAAAACTAACTCCTCAGCGATAACGCGCGTTGTCGACAAGAACATCCCCTATGTGTCTTCCGCCATCGCCATCTGGCGGCCCCGCGCCGTGCTGCGCAGCTGGCCCGGCGTGGCCATCGCGCTGGTGATCGCCCTGTCGGCCACCTTTATTTCCAGCAATTACGGCGGGCCCCAGCTGCTGTATGCGCTGTTCTTCGGCCTGGCCTTCCACTTCCTCGCGTCCGACCCCACCTGCAAGCCCGGCATCGAGTTTTGCAGCAAGGTGCTGCTGCGCACGGGCGTGGCCCTGCTGGGCGCGCGCATCACCTTCAACCAGATCGCCTCGGTCGGCGTGACGCCGTTATTGATCGTCGTGGGCGGCCTGATCGCCACCCTGGGCTTCGGCTACCTGCTGGCCAAATGGCTGAAACGTCCGATCACGGAAGGTATTTTGTCGGGCGGCTCCGTGGCCATCTGCGGCGCGTCGGCCGCGCTGGCCATCTCGGCCGTGCTGCCGCAAACCAAGGAAAACGAAAAGTTCACCCTGTTGACGGTGGTGGGCGTGACCTCGCTGTCGACCCTGGCGATGATCGTCTACCCGCTGCTGGTCAAGCTGCTGGGCTTTGACCCGACCGAGGCGGGCGTGTTCATCGGCGGCACCATCCATGACGTGGCGCAAGTGGTGGGCGCCGGCTATCTGGTGAGTAATCATACGGGCGACGTCGCCACCTTCGTGAAATTGACGCGCGTGGCCTGCCTCGTGCCCGTCGTGCTGGGCCTGTCGATCATGTTCAAGCGCAAGGATGGCAAGAGCGAAGTCGATGCGCCGCCGCTCGTGCCGTTCTTCCTGATCGGCTTTGTCTGGCTCGTCATCACCAACAGCCTGGGCCTGATCCCGCAGGAAGTGAATGGCTGGATCAACAATGCCTCGCGCGCCTGCCTCGTCATTGCGATTGCCGCCCTGGGCGTGAAAACCTCGTTCCAGTCGCTGGCCTCGCTGGGCTGGCGTCCCGTGATCATGCTGGTGATGGAGACCGTGTGGATCGCCGCCTTCGTCGCCATCGCCGTGCTGCTGACGCGTTAAGCGCATCGGGCCCGCCATGAAAGTCCTCGTTCTCGGCGCCGGCGTGGTCGGCACGGCATCGGCCTGGTACTTGCGCCAGGCGGGCCACGACGTGCGCGTGCTCGAGCGCCAGGCGGGCGCCGCGCAGGAAACCAGTTTCGGCAACGGCGGGCAGATTTCCGTCTCGCACGCGGAACCGTGGGCCAATCCCGCCACCCTGCGCAAGGTCGTGACCTGGCTGGGCAAGGACGACGCGCCGCTGCTGTTCCGTCCCCGCCTCGATCCGCTGCAATGGCAGTGGGCCTTGCACTACCTGCGCGAATGCCTGCCGTCCAGGGTGGCGCGCAATATGCGCCAGATCGTCGCCCTGGCCGAGTACAGCCGGCAGAGTTTGCAGGCATTACGGCGCGAGACGGGCATCGCCTACGACCACCTGGAACGGGGCATTTTGCATTTTTATACGGACCAGCAGGAGTTTGACAAATCGCAAGCGGGCGCCGCGCTCCTGCGCGAGCTGGGCTGTCCGCGCAATACCGTCAGCGCCGACGAAGTGATCCGGCTGGAGCCGGCCTTGCGCCATGCGCGCAGCCGCATCGTGGGCGGCGATTTTACGGCCAGCGACGAATCGGGCGACGTGCATCTGTTTACCACGGCCTTGGCTGCCCGCGCGGCGGCGGCCGGCGTGGATTTTCAGTACAGCACGACGGTGACGCGGCTGCTGGAAGATGGTGCGAATGGCGCACGCATCACGGGCGTGGAATGCATCGATGCGCAGGGGCGCCATCGCCTGGAATACGCGGACGCCGTGGTGGTGGCCATGGGCAGCTTTTCCGCACCGCTGCTGCAGCCGCTGGGCATCCGGCTGATGCTGTATCCGGGCAAAGGTTATTCCGCCACCTATCCGATCATCGACCCCGTCAGCGCACCCAGCGTATCGCTGACGGACGACGGCCATAAGCTCGTGTTTTCGCGCCTGGGATCGCGCCTGCGCGTGGCGGGCACGTGCGAGCTGAACGGCTACACGCGGGAACTCAACCCCGTGCGCTGCGCCGCGATCACGCGCCGCGTGCAAGCGCTGTTTCCCCACGCCTGCGATTACAGCGACCCCGTCTACTGGGCCGGCCTGCGCCCTCTGACACCGTCGAACGTCCCCTACATCGGCGCCACGCGCTACCGCCAGCTGTTCCTCAACACGGGCCACGGCACCCTGGGCTGGACCATGGGCTGCGGCGCGGGCAGGGCGATCGCCGAGCTCGTGTCGGGACGGCGGCCGGAAGTCGATTTTGCGTTTTGCGGAGAAACCCAAGGGAAAAGGCTGGGGTCGAACCCTCAGGGTCCGACCCCGGATTTTGCTTCTGGTTTAAATGAATTGCATAGGAGATCACGATGAGAGACGACGCCACCCCCAGCCAACCCCCCGGCGGCCTGACCCTGGCCGGCACCACCTACCAGTCGCGCCTGCTGGTGGGCACCGGTAAATACAAGGATTTCGAGGAGACGCGCCTCGCCATCGAGGAAAGCGGCGCCGAGATCGTCACCGTGACCATCCGCAGGGTGAATATCGGCCAGGAAAAGGGCGAGCCGAACCTGCTCGACTTCATTCCGCCATCGAAATACACGATCCTGCCCAACACGGGCGGCTGCTACAACGCGCGCGATGCCGTCTACACTCTGCAGCTGGCGCGCGAGCTGCTGGGCGGCCACCAGTTGTGCAAGCTGGAAGTGCTGGGCGATGAAAAGACCCTGTTCCCGAACATGCCGGAAACGTTAAAGGCGGCGGAGCAGCTGGTGCGCGACGGCTTCCAGGTGATGGTGTATTGCAGCGACGACCCCATCCAGGCGCGCATGCTGGAAGACATCGGCTGCATCGCCGTCATGCCGCTGGCGTCCCTGATCGGCTCTGGCATGGGCATTCTCAATCCATGGAACTTGTCGCTGATCATCGAGCAAGCCAAGGTGCCCGTGCTGGTCGACGCGGGCGTGGGCACGGCGTCGGACGCGGCCATCGCCATGGAACTCGGTTGCGACGGCATCTTGATGAATACCGCCATCGCGGCGGCGCGCGAGCCGATCCGCATGGCGCGCGCCATGAAACTGGCAGTGCAGGGCGGACGCGAGGCCTATCTGGCCGGACGCATGCCCCGGAGAGCGGGCGTCATGAGCGCTTCGCCCTCGTCGCCGATGGCCGGGCTGATCGCCTGAGTTGCCGCATTTACCGCATTTACCGCAGTTTGCAGCACCGTTGTTGATTCTGTTTGAAGCACCCATAAAAACCACAATACCTGGAGATGACATGAAACACACACTCGTAACGGCAGCCATCCTGGCCTCCTTCTTCGCCGGCAACGCCAGCGCCCAATCGTCCGTCACCGTGTACGGCTTGCTCGACGCGGGCTTCACGTCCGAGCACGGCGGCGCGGACGGTTCCGTCACCAAGCTGGCCACCGGCGTGCAGTCGGGCAGCCGCATTGGCTTCAAGGGCACGGAAGACCTGGGCAACAACTTGAAAGCCAATTTCCTGCTGGAAAATGGCCTCGACGTGGACACGGGCGCCAACCGCCAGGGCGCCTTGTTCGGGCGCAAGGCCTACGTGGGCCTGTCGGGCGGCTTCGGCGCCGTGAACCTGGGCTTGCAGCACAACCCGCTGTTCACCGCGCTGGACAATATCGACCCCTTCGAGACGGGCATGACGGGCGCCTCGATCAACCTGATGAGCGTGGCCAGCCTGCGCACGAAAAATTCCATCATGTACGAGACGCCCAAGGTCAAGGGCCTGTCGGCATCGATCATGTACGGTCTGGGAGAGAAGCCGGACAGCAATACGCTGGGCCGCACCATCGACTTTTCCATCGACTACGCCAACGGCCCGCTCGTGCTGACCCTGGCGCACGACAACCGCAAGGACACGCCGCTGAACACGGCGAAAGTGACCTTGCTGGGCGGCACTTACGACTTCGGCCCCGCCAAGCTGCACGCCGCCTATGAAACGGACAAGGACGATGCGGGCACGGATTTCCGCAACTACATGCTGGGCGCGTCGGCTCCCGTGGGCGCGGCGGGCAGCGTGATGGCCTCGTACATCCGCAAGGATGACCGCACGAATGCGCGCCGCGGCGGGCGCCAGCTGGCCATCGGCTACACGTATGCCTTGTCCAAGCGCACGAACCTGTACACCTCGTACGGGCGCATCAGCAACGATGGCGCTGGCACCAACTTCGTTGGCGACGCCTCCAGCGGCGGCAGCGTGCCCTTGCCTGGGCATAACTCGAGCGCCTTCACGGCCGGCATGCGCCTGAAGTTCTAAGCGCGGCAGCGCAGGTGGCGATGGCGGCTTGTCTGTTGCGGATAAGCCGCCATTGTTGTTTCAGGAATGGGCCTAAGTCATGGATTCCGGATTCAGGAATGAAACAGTCCGATTTTTCATGAATTTTCATTGACAGCGCATTTCGCAACCGTTAAATTGAACACGTATTTCAAATATCGGAACAAAATATACCGATTTTTCATAAAACCGTAAGGAGACTGAGCCATGACCGATTTGTCCGACCAAAAAGCCGCCGCCGCTGCCGTTCCAGTAGGCCCGCAAAAGATGACGCCTTCCGAAGCGTTCGTGGAAACCCTGGCCGCCAATGGCGTGACCGACATGTTCGGCATCATGGGCTCGGCCTTCATGGACCCGATGGACATCTTCGCCCCCGCCGGCATCCGGCTGATCCCCGTCGTGCACGAGCAGGGCGCCGGCCACATGGCCGACGGCTATGCCCGCGTCTCGGGCCGCCATGGCGTCGTCATTGGCCAGAACGGCCCCGGCATCAGCAATTGCGTCACCGCCATTGCCGCCGCCTACTGGGCGCACACGCCCGTCGTCATCATCACGCCGGAAACGGGCACGATGAGCATGGGCCTGGGCGGCTTCCAGGAAGCGAACCAGTTGCCGATGTTCGAGGAATTCACGAAATACCAGGGTCATGTGACCAATCCCGCCCGCATGGCGGAATTCACGGGTCGCTGCTTCGACCGCGCCATGTCGGAAATGGGGCCGACGCAATTGAACATCCCGCGCGACTATTTTTATGGCGAAATCAAGGCCGAGATCCCGAAACCGAACCGCCTGGACCGCGGCGCCGGCGGCGAGCAAAGCCTCAACGATGCGGCGGAGCTCTTGGCCAAGGCCAAGTTCCCCGTGATTATTTCCGGCGGCGGCGTCGTCATGGGCGAAGCGATCGACGAGTGCAAGGCCCTGGCCGAACGCCTCGGTGCGCCCGTCGTGAACAGCTATCTGCACAACGACTCGTTTCCCGCCAGCCACCCGCTGTGGTGCGGTCCGCTCGGCTACCAGGGTTCGAAAGCGGCGATGAAACTGATCGCCCAGGCCGACGTCGTCGTCGCTTTAGGCTCGCGCCTGGGACCGTTCGGCACCTTGCCGCAGCACGGCATGGATTACTGGCCGAAGAATGCCAAGATCATCCAGATCGATGCCGACAACAAGATGCTGGGTCTGGTCAAAAAGATTTCGGTCGGCATCTGCGGCGACGCCAAGGCGGCCGCGAAAGCGATTATTGCTCGCCTGGACGGCAAGACGCTCGACTGCGACGCCACGCGCGACGCGCGCTATGTCACCGTGCAAGCGGAGAAGGCGGCGTGGGAAGAGGAATTGACGAACTGGACCCATGAAAAAGATGCGTACAGCCTGGACATGATCGAAGAGCAGAAGAAAGAGCCGGGCAACTACCTGCACCCGCGCCAGGTCTTGCGCGAGCTGGAAAAAGCCATGCCGGAAGACGTGATGGTGTCGACCGACATCGGCAACATCAACTCGGTGGCCAATAGTTACTTGCGCTTTGAAAAGCCGCGCAGCTTCTTTGCGGCGATGAGCTTTGGCAACTGCGGTTATGCCTTCCCGACCATCATCGGCGCCAAGGTGGCCGCGCCGCACCGTCCGGCCGTGTCGTATGCGGGCGACGGCGCCTGGGGCATGAGTTTGATGGAAACGATGACCTGCGTGCGCCACAACATTCCCGTCACGGCCGTGGTGTTCCACAACCGCCAGTGGGGCGCGGAAAAGAAGAACCAGGTCGATTTCTACAACCGCCGCTTCGTTGCCGGCGAGCTCGACAACCAGAGTTTCGCGGAAATTGCGCGGGCCATGGGCGCCGAAGGCATCACGGTCGACAAGCTGGAAGACGTGGGCCCGGCGCTGAAGAAGGCGATCGACATGCAGATGAATGAAGGCAAGACAACCATCATCGAAATCATGTGCACGCGCGAGCTGGGCGACCCGTTCCGCCGCGATGCGCTGAGTAAACCAATTCGTCATCTGGATAAGTATAAAGACTACGTTTGATTTGCTGCTGGAGTGTTGGATTACGCCCGTTGGGCTAATCCAACCTACCCAACCTACGCAATGTACGCGTGGTGCTGGCGTAGGTCGGATTAGCCGGGCAAAGCCCGGCGTAATCCGACACCACCCGGGCAGTAGCCAGGCCCGGCGTCATCCGACACCACCCCGACCGATCCTTGTATGACCCCGGCTTGCCGGGTTTTATGTGCCGGAACCATCTTTATGCTTCCATGGTTCCGGCACTTTTTTTACCGAATTGGAGTCGCCATGAAAGCCCTGCACCGCATCATCGAGCAAGCCCGCGCCGTGCCGAAAAACATCGTGTTGTGCGAGGGCGGCGATGCGCGCGTGCTGCAGGCGGCCGCGCGGGCTGCCGCCGAAGGGCTGGCGCACATTACCCTCGTCGGCCAGCCGGCCGCCATCCTCGCCCTGGCGCACGAGCACGGGCTGAACCTCGATAGCGTGCGCCTGGTCGATCCGGCAACGTCCGACGAGTCGGAACACTATGCCCAGCAATTGTTTGTGCTGCGTCAAGCCAAGGGCATGACGGTGGAGCAGGCGCGCATCGCCGTGCAAGACCCGTTGTGCTACGCCAACCTGATGGTGCGCCTGGGCGACGCCGACGGCTGCGTGGCGGGGGCCGTGCACACGACGGCCGACGTGGTGCGCAGCGCCATCCAGATCATCGGCGTCGACCCGGCCTTCAAGCTCGTGTCGAGCTTTTTCCTGATGATGCTGTGCGAACCGTTCCACAGCCTGAAGGGCGGATTCATCTTTTCCGACTGCGCCCTGGTCGTCGATCCGAAGGCCGAGGAACTGGCCGACATCGCCATGGCCGCCGCCGACAGCGCGCAAGCCTTGCTGATGGAAGAACCACGGGTCGCCATGCTGTCGTTTTCCACCAGCGGCAGCGCCCATCACGCGGCCGTGGACAAGGTGCATGCGGCCACGGACCGGGTCAAGGCCCAGCGTCCGCTGCTGGCCATCGATGGCGACGTGCAACTCGACGCGGCCATCGTGGCCGAAATTTCCCAGAGGAAAGTCAAGGATTCCGTCGTCAATGGCCGCGCCAACGTGCTGGTGTTCCCGAACCTGGACGCGGGCAATATCGGCTACAAGCTGGCCGAACGCATGGGCGGCGCCGTCGCCATCGGCCCCTTGCTGCAAGGCTTGAACAAGCCGGCCAACGATTTGTCGCGCGGCTGCAGCGCCGACGACGTCTACAACGTCATTGCCGTGACGGCCGTGCAGGCCCAGGGTGGGCGCTGAGTTGTTCAGCTTGCCCGTGCTGGCGCTGTTGGGCGTGGTGGCGGCCGGCACGTATTTCCAGACCGTGACGGGCTTTGGCCTGGGCATGATCGTCATGGGCGTGGCCAGCGGCCTCGGCCTGGCGCCCGTGCCCGCGCTGGCGGCCCTCGTCAGTTTATTGTCGCTTGCCAATTGCCTCGTGGCCTTGCCGGGCGCCTTGCACCACCTGGACTGGCGCGCCATCCGCGCCGCCAGCATCGGCTTGCTGCCGGCCATGGCGGCCGGCGTCTTGCTGTTGGGATATCTGGACCAGGCGTATGCGCCCGTCCTGAAACTGTTATTGGGCGCGGCCATCGTGTATGGCGGCGTCAGCATCCTGCTGCAGGCGCCGCCGGGGCCGGGCGCGGCGGATAAACGCAGCTTTTTCATCAGCGGCGTGTGCGGCGGCCTGTTCTCGGGCCTGTTTTCGCTGGCCGGCCCGCCCCTCGTGTATCAGTTCTATCGCCAGGAAATGAGTTTGACCACCATCCGCTACAGCCTGATCTTTTTGTTTGCCATCAGCGCGGGCGGGCGCTCGCTGATGGCGGGCAGCCAGGGCCAGCTCGATGGGAAAGTGTTGTTGCTGTGTGCGCTGGCCTTGCCCGTGGGCGTGCTGGCCACCATGGTGGGCAAGCGCTACCCGCCGCCGATCGCCCAGCGCGGCATGCGCCGCATCGCGTTCGCCGTGCTGACCGCCATCGGCCTGTCGCTGATGGCGGCGGCCGCGCCGCAATTGCTGCGCTAGGCTTTAAACGTCAGCAAAGGTTTCAGCCGCGCCACCGATTGCAGCAAGCCCGCTTCCTCCTGCGCAGCGATGACGGGACCGATCTTCTTGTACGCCATCGGCGCTTCCTCGACACGGCGTTCCTCGCGCAGGGTCACGCACTGGAACGCCATCTCGTCGCCGCCCACCGTGGGCCGGATGGCGCGCATGGCTTGCCTGCGGATGCTGCGCCCCGCGCCATGCGAGCACGACCACAGCCAGTCGGGATTGCCCATGCCAGTTGCCACATAAGAATAGTCGCCCATGGAGCCGGGGATCAGCGCCAGGTCGCCTTCGCGCGCCGGCGTGGCACCCTTGCGGTGGATGTTCATGCCATGCTCGCGCAGGATGACGTTGTGCGGCACGTCCACCACCAGGCGCGATTGATCCTGCGCAAACACTTGCGACAGGCTGTCGCGCACCAGTTCGGCCAATACCATGCGGTTGACCCAGGCGTAGCGCGAAGCCACGCCCATGGCGTCCATGTATTCGCCGGCCAGTTCGCCCGTCAAGCCGTACAGGCCCGACTGCGGGTGGCGCACGCCTTTCGGCCACGCCTCTTTGGCGCGGTCCATCCAGCGGCTGCCGACAAAAAAGCCCACGTCGCGGCTGCCGCTGTGGATCATGACGACCACTTCGCCCGGCACCAGCCCGTGCCGGTACGCGGCGTGGCGGTCCATGACGGCGTCGACCAGCTGGATTTCCACGAAATGGTTGCCCGATCCCGTCGTGCCCAGGCTGGGATGGCGTATCACTTCGCGCGTGCCCACCAGCGCTGCGGGCGCATGGCGCAAGCCGCCGCCCAGTTCGCGCAGGGCGATGCAAGCGTCGAGTTCGTGCAACAGCCGCTCCTTGTCGACGCGGGGCCACAAACCATCGTCATGCAGGCTGTCGATGAACGCTGCCGGACCCACGTCGAACAGGGCGGCAAACGCCTTCGAGCGCAGCGGCACGTTGCGGCCGTCTTCCAGCAGCACATGTTTGAGCTTGGCGAGCAGCTGCGGCTTGCGCGCTTCGAACTGGGCCAGGGTCAAACCCGTCGTGATCAGGCGCATGCCGCAGGCGATGTCCGTGCCGGGGATGGCGGGGATTACCATGTCGGGGCTGGTGGCGACGATGCTGCCGACGGGCGCGATGCTGCCAGGGTGGAAGTCGGGCGTGGCGCACGCCTTGCACACATGGCCATCCTGGCCGGGCACGGCGACGGCGGCAAATTCCATCAGCTGGCGCACGGCTTTTTCCTCGAGGGGAAAGTTATGGGGCAGCAGCACGGACGCCTGGGCGTGCGGATTGCTGAGCGTATAAATACCGTCGGCATAGGCGACGGCGATGCCCTGGCGGCGCAGGGCTTTTTGTAATCTGGATAGGGGAAACACGATTCTGCTCCGGAAATAACGAATGCACGGCCCTTTTGCAAGGGTCATGTTTGTTTTCCACGCAGCAGCGACAGGAAGTGCCGCCAGCTTAGCAAATTTTGCGCAGCCTGCAAAGCGGGGGTGCGTACAAGAATGCGCACGATACGGAAGAGCCACTTGCAAAATAATCAAACAGCCTTTATATTCCCCGTTCTTTCTCGAACCTCTTCCTTATTGGAGCCAAAAGTGCCTCGCTTCTTCGCCATCACCTGCTAACGCTGACGAAATGCTCTCTGCAGCATCGTTCGGCGCGTTGACGCCCCCGATTGCTGCGGCACTGTTTTTGCTCTTTCCGCACACGTATCCGAGACCCAGGTCTTGATCGTCCACGCCCGAACACGTCGTCAGCACCCCTGACTCTGTATGGACACGCCCCGGTGAACGCGGCGTGGGACGCTATGTTTTTACAATCTTTGCCTTTATTTAAATACCCGCGCACGCCGCACCTGGAAGGCTCGCGCCTGCAGGACGGCGACGACGGCTCCGATCAGATGCCATTGAAAAAGCTGGCCGGCCAGTACGTCGTCATCGAAGAAAAAATCGATGGCGCCAACTCCGCCGTGTCGTTCAGCGATGCGGGCGAGGTGCTGCTGCAGTCGCGCGGCCACTACCTGGCGGGCGGCGGCAGCGAACGCCAGTTCAACCTGTTGAAACCGTGGGCCCATGCGCACGAGCACGCCTTGCTGCATATGCTTGAAGATCAATTTGTGCTGTTTGGCGAATGGGCTTACAGCAAGCATTCCGTTTTTTATGACCGGCTGCCCCATTATTTCAACGAGTTCGACGTGTATTGCCGCCGCAGCCAGATGTTTTTGTCGACGGCGCGCCGCCACGCCATGCTGGCCGGCTCGCCCGTGCTGTCGGTCCCCGTGCTGTATGCGGGCACCATGCCCGCGTCGCCGAAACAGCTGTGGCAGCTGCTGCGCCATTCGCTGGCCAAGTCCCGGTTGTGGCGCGACGCCTTTGAAAACGTGGTGGCGCGCGAACGCCTGCCGCTGGACCTGTGCTGGAAGCAGACGGACAAGTCCGACCACGCGGAAGGCTTGTACCTGAAAGTGGAAGACGACGAGCAAGTGCTGGCCCGTTACAAGCTGGTGCGCCATGACTTTACGCAAACCATCCTCGACAGCGGTTCGCACCACAGCGCGCGGCCATTGATCCCGAATCTGCTGGCCGACGGCGTGGACCTGTACGCGCCGCAGCCGCTCGTGACGTGGGAAAGCCTGGGCTTGCATACCTGCAGCTCGCTCGACGAGCTGGCAGCTTACTCAAGGAGTACACAATGATGAACTGGAAAACCCTGCAGCAACTGGTGCCGCCAGCGGGCCAGTCGCCCGATTTCAGCGCCTGCCTGGCCGCTTTCCCGCAGCTGGAACTGGCGAAGACGACGCCGCAAAACCCCGTGTACCACGCGGAAGGCGATGTGTGGACGCATACCATGATGGTGGTGGAATCGCTGCTGGGCATGCCTGAATATCAGCAAGCCACGCGGGCGGAACAGGAAATCGTGTTCCTCGCCGCCTTGTTGCACGACGTGGCCAAGTGCAGCACCACGGTGATCGACCCGGTGACGGGCGCCATCGGCCAGCCTGGCCATTCGCGCAAGGGCGCCCTTGATGCGCGCATTGCCTTGTGGGACTATGACGTGCCGTTTGCCGTGCGCGAGGAAATCTGCCACCTGATCAATGTGCACCAGGTGCCGTTCTTTGCGCTGGAGCAATCGCGGCGCGGCGTGACGCCGGAATTTACCGTGCGCGAACTGTCGTGGCAGGTCGATATCCGCCTGCTGGCCATGCTGGCCGAGGCCGATATCCGCGGCCGCATCTGCCCCGACCCGCAGCGCATCCTCGACGCCATCGAGCTGTTCCGAGAACTGGCGCGCGAGGAGGGCTGCTATGGTCAGCGCAGGGTCTTCGTCGACGACCACACACGCGTCAAATACTTTCGCGGCGCCGAGGCGCATCCCGATTATCCGCTGTTCCAGGAGCCGGGTTCGCACGTGATCGTCATGTCGGGTTTGCCCGCATCGGGCAAGAACACGTGGGTGGACAAGCACCATCCGCGCCTGCCCGTCGTGTCGTTTGACGATGCGCGGACGGCCTTGGGCTTAAAGCACGGCAAGAATGAGGGGCAGGTGGGCGACTATGCGGAAGAGCGGGCGCGCGAACTGCTGCGCAAGCACGAACCGTTCGTGTGGAACGCCACGCATCTGTCCAGGCTGATGCGCGAGAAGACGCTCAACCTGCTGTATAAATACCATGCGCAGGTGGAGCTCGTGTACCTGGAGCAGCCGCGCAAGGAGCTGCTGCGGCGCAACGGCCAGCGCGACACATCGCTCAGCAACAAGAAGCTGCAAGCGATGCTGTGGAACTGGGAAATTCCGCTGCCGATGGAGGCGCATGCCGTGCGTTACTGCGTCGATTGAGGCGCCCGCCAATGTGTCGCGCTGCGTTCGTCCCGTTTTGCGATAGTTGCATGAGCAATCAAAATGTTAATGGTTATTTTTAAAATTGCAACAAACTGAGTATATTGTGACTCTTTCATTTATTACAATGAATTGTCTGGTTAGCTGAATGGCCGGGCTGTGGCGCGAGGGACTTCCCTCGCGCTTCCTGCGTGAATCACTGCGTGATCCACTCTTCCTCATTGAATGAACAGGAGTCATCGATGCAAAAATCTCTCATCGCACTGGCCGCAGCCGCCGTGCTAAGCCTTGGCGCCGCATCTTCCGCGCAGGCGGCCACCCAGACCATCAGCTTCAGCGCCGACCGCGCCCTGGGCGCCACTAACTGGTCAGACACCCTGGGCCTGGGCAAGTTCGACAGCAACCTGGGCACCCTGACGTCGATCAAATTCCATCTGGAAGGCGCCGTGCAGGGCAGCGGCCGGACGGAAAGTCTGGACGCCAGCGCGTCGAATGTGACCCTGAGCCTGGCCTCGCTGCTGACCTTGTACCGTCCCGACAACTCCACCTTGCTGGTGGCCAATCCGCTGTTCACGCAGACATTCGCCCTGAGCGCCTTTGATGGCAGCATCGATTTTGCCGGCACCTCGGGCGCCAGCACGGGCCTGCGCTCGAGCACGGGCTCGAATGGCTACACGAGCGCCAGCGCCAGCGACTTCGCCCTGTTTTCCTCGGCGGGCGGCGGTTTGATTTACCTGGGCTTGAATGCCATCGGTTCCTCGACGGGCAGCGGCGCGGGCAATTTGCTGACGCAGTTCCAGACGGCCGCTTCCGGCCGCGTGGCCGTGACGTATGAATACGTGAGCGCCGTGCCGGAACCGGAAACGTATGTGATGCTGCTGACGGGGCTGGCGCTGGCCGGCGTGATGATGCGCCGCCGCAAGCCCCGCGCCTGATCAGCGCCGGCTGCGCCCGGCAATCAGCTGGGCGATCTCGCTGAACAGCTCATTGTTCAGCGAGGCGGGCAGGGTGGTGGCCAAGCTGCGGCTGTAGTAGGCGCCCAGGTCCAGGCCCAGGCCCAGCCCGCAAATTTCCACGGCGCCCTGCGCTTCGCGGCGCGCCACCACCTGTTTCAGATGTTGCGCCAGGTAAAACTCGTCGTTGGCCAGATTCGTGGCCGTATCCATCGGGCAACCATCTGACACGACGAGCAGGATGCGTCGCCGCTCCGGCCGCGCCAGCATGCGGTTGCACGCCCAGTCCACAGCTTCGCCATCGACGCCTTCGCGGTACAGGTCCGCCTTCAGCAGGGCGGCGATATCGGGCCGCGCGCGGCGCCAGTTCGTCTCGCCATCCTTGAACACCATGTGTACGAGTTCGTTCAAGCGGCCCGGGTTGGCGGGCGAGCGGGCGCGCATCCAGTCGCGCTTGACGCGGCCCCCGTTCCACGCGCCCGTCGTAAAGCCCAGCAATTCCGTCGTGATGCCCGCCTGATCCAGTGCGCGCAGCAATATGTCCAGCAGCACGGCCACGGATTCCGCATGCGTCTTCATGGAACCGGAGCAATCGACGAGAAAGGTGACGAGGCAATCAGCCTGGGGCAGGAATTGTTCCTTGCGGAACAAGCGGCGCTCGGAGGGCGAGCTGATCAGCTGCGCCAGGCGCCGGCCATCGATATAACCTTCTTCCTCGCCGAACGACCAGCCGTCGCGCTGGGGCACGGCCAGCAATTGCGTGAAGCGTCGGGCCAGGCGCGCCGTGTTGATGCCCAGGCTGGCGATGCGCGCATCCATGCGTTCGCGGTACTCGAGCAGCAGGGCGCGGCGCACGAGCTCGCCCGCCTTGTCTTCGCGGTCGTAGGCCGTGGAGTACGCCTTGTAGCCGCCAGCGCCATCGCTGAAGGCGCGGCTCTCGCCCAGCGGGGCGGCGTCTGGCACATTGTCGTTATCGCTGTCGAAATCGAGCAGCAGCTTGAACGCGGCCCGCGCCTTGGCGTCGCCCCCGTCGTCCTGGTCTCCCTCGCGCGCCGCTTGCGCCTCTTTCAGCATGGCGTCGACGGCATGGGCGATGGCCAGTGCGTGGCGGGCAAAGGGAAGCTGGTCGGCGCGGTGGCGGCGCAAGCCCGCCAGGTCGCCGCTCAGTTGCGAGGAAACGGACCAGCGCGTCGCTTCGATGAAATCTTCCGTCTTTTCCAGCACGGGCCGGGCCGTCAGGCGCGACCAGCACATCTGGAACACTGTATACAAGAGCAAGCCCGATGCGCCTTCGGCCAGGCCGGAATCGTAGAACGCGTGCGACCATACCGTAAAACGGTGGCGCAGGTTGGCGATGACGCCGGCATGTTGATCTGGCGCCAGCGTTTCCACGCGCAGTTGCTCCAGCAGCTCGAAGACGAGCCGCGCCACGGGCTCGGGCGGGCACAGCGACTTGTGCAGGGCCGCATCCGTGTGCAGCAGGCGCAGGGCCACGCTGTCGGCCGCGCCGCGCAGCGAGGGCAAATCCTGCAGCGCCGCATCGGGCTGCAGATGCGCCGCGTGGATGGGCAGGGGGCGGTGGCCGTCGTGCAGGCGCCGTCCCCGGTAGCGTATCGCCGCTAGGCCGCTGAGCGCCCGGATGGCGCCTGCGCACAGTTCATCCGTTTCCTGCTGCTCGCGCGTGTAGGCGGCGGGCGCCGTCGCTTCGGCCTTCATGGCGCCGTCGCCAGCAATTCCTCGTTGAAACAGCGCTGGTAATACTCGGCGACCATGGGCCGCTCGGCCTCGTCGCATTTGTTGAGGAAGGACAGGCGGAAGGCCAGGGCCGGATCGCGGAAGATCTGGCAGTTTTCCGCCCAGGTGATTACCGTGCGCGGCGACATCAGGCACGCGAGGTCGCCCGCCGCATAGCCGTGGCGCGTGAGGCTGGCCACGGCCACCATGCGGCTTGCCAGCTGGCGGCCCGCGTCGTCATTCATGGCGGGGACACGCGCCAGCACGATGTCCGTTTCTTCGTCCTGCGGCAAATAGTTCAATGTGGCAACGATGTTCCAGCGGTCGATCTGCGCGTGATTGAGCACTTGCGTGCCGTGGTACATGCCGTTCAGGTTGCCCAGGCCCACCGTGTTCGAGGTGGCGAACAGGCGGAAGTGGGGGTGCGGCGTGACGACCCGGTTCTGGTCGAGCAAAGTAAACTTGCCGTCGCGCTCGAGGATGCGCTGGATGACGAACATCACGTCGGGGCGGCCCGCGTCGTACTCGTCGAAAATCAGGGCCACGGGCCGTTGCAGCGACCAGGGCACGATGCCTTCCTGGAATTCCGTCACCTGCTGCTGTTCGCGCAGCACGATGGCGTCCTTGCCGACCAGATCCAGGCGGCTGATGTGGCCGTCGAGGTTGACGCGCACGCAGGGCCAGTTCAGGCGCGCCGCCACCTGCTCGATATGCGTGGATTTGCCCGTGCCGTGCAAGCCCTGCACCATCACGCGGCGGTTATGCGTGAAACCGGCGAGTATCGCCAGGGTCACGTCCTTGTTGAAGCGGTAGGCGGGATCGATGTCGGGCACGTGCGGGTCGCGTTCCGTGAAGACGGGCACGAGCAAGTCGCTGTCGATATGGAACAGGCTGCGCACGGACTGCAAGGTTTGCGCTGCGGCGGCGGGGGGATGTTGGCGTGAATCTGGCACCTTGTTCTCCTGGTCAAGCCGCAGCATGGGTGCCGCAGCGGTTATGAATTACCTGTCTGCAATGCGTCGTCGTCCCCGCCCGTCGTCGGCATGGTTTCCGATTCGATGGCGGCCAGGGCTTGCGCGGCGCGTTGCAATGCTGGCAAGAAATGTAAAGCCTTGTCGTGCGTCAAACGGATGATGGGAGCCTGGATCGCCACGGCCAGGTTCGAGCGGCCGTTCGGGTTCGGCACCAGCACGGCCACGCACAGCAGGCCGGGCAGGAATTCCTCGTCGTCCAGCGCATAGCCGTTGCGGCGCACCAGTTCCAGTTCGCGCTCGAGCTTGACGGGGTCCGTTTCCGTCTTGTCCGTAAAGCGCGTCAATTCCATGTGGCCCAGCAGGCGGCGCCGCTGCACGGGCGTCATTTGCGCCAGGAACAGCTTGCCGCTCGACGAGCAGTGTGCCGGCACCCGCGAACCGGGATGCAGGTAGAAGCGCAGCGGCGCCGCCGTTTCCACGCGGTCCAGGTACACCACTTCGCTGCCGCTGAAGGCCGTCAGGTTGCAGCTTTCGCCCACTTCCTCGACCAGCTGGCGCAAGACCATGCGGCGGGCGCCATGGAAAGTGTTGTTAATCAAGAGGTTAGACGCCAGGCGGCGCAGGCGCACGCCCGTGCTGTAGTGGCGGCCGTCGCTTTCGCGCTGCAGCACGCCCACGCTTTCCAGCTGTTGCAGCATGCGGTGCAGGGTGGGTTTCGGCAGCCCCGTTTCTTCCACCAGTGCTTGCAGCGACAGCAACTGGTCTTTTTCGGCAATCACTTCCAGCAAGGCAAACAAACGCATCGTGGGCGTGTCGCCTTCCAGTTTTTCCGGCTCAAGTTTTGGGGATGAAATCATGTCCATGGTGGCCTCGGTTGGGTATCTGAGTGTTACATCAGCTTATTTCATTTTCGAACTCAAATTGTACCGTTTCCTCGAAATTCTGTTTGACTTTTGATTGCCGAACGCTTAAATTGAATTGTATATCAAATTTCGGAACAAAATATACCGTTTTTTGATAAATATGTTGATAAATACGCTGCAGTTCATTACCACAGACCAGGAGACACCCATGAATGACATGACCGAGCAAAAAGCCGCCGCCGCAGCGGCCACCCCCACCGGCCCGCAAAAGATGACGCCTTCCGAAGCGTTCGTGGAAACCCTGGCCGCCAATGGCGTGACCGACATGTTCGGCATCATGGGCTCGGCCTTCATGGACCCGATGGATATCTTCGCCCCCGCCGGCATCCGTTTGATCCCCGTCGTGCACGAGCAGGGCGCCGGCCACATGGCTGACGGCTATGCCCGCGTCTCGGGCCGCCATGGCGTCGTCATCGGCCAGAACGGCCCCGGCATCAGCAATTGCGTCACGGCGATTGCCGCCGCCTACTGGGCGCACACGCCCGTCGTGATCATTACCCCGGAGACGGGCACGATGAGCATGGGCCTGGGCGGCTTCCAGGAAGCGAACCAGTTGCCGATGTTCGAGGAATTTACGAAATATCAGGGTCATGTGACCAATCCGGCCCGCATGGCCGAGTTCACGGGCCGTTGCTTCGACCGCGCCATGTCGGAAATGGGTCCGACGCAACTGAACATCCCGCGCGACTATTTTTATGGCGAAATCAAGGCCGAGATCCCGAAACCGAACCGCCTGGACCGCGGCGCCGGCGGCGAGCAAAGCCTGAACGATGCGGCGGAGCTCTTGGCCAAGGCCAAGTTCCCCGTGATCATCTCGGGCGGCGGCGTCGTCATGGGCGAAGCGATCGAGGAGTGCAAGGCCCTGGCCGAGCGCCTCGGTGCGCCCGTCGTGAACAGCTATCTGCATAACGACTCGTTCCCTGCCAGCCACCCGCTGTGGTGCGGTCCGCTTGGCTACCAGGGTTCCAAGGCGGCGATGAAACTGATCGCCCAGGCCGACGTCGTCGTCGCTTTAGGCTCGCGCCTGGGACCGTTCGGCACCTTGCCGCAGCACGGCATGGATTACTGGCCGAAAAACGCCAAGATCATCCAGATCGACGCCGACAACAAGATGCTGGGCCTGGTGAAGAAGATTTCGGTCGGTATCTGCGGCGACGCCAAGGCGGCCGCGAAAGCGATTATTGCTCGCCTGGACGGCAAGACGCTCGACTGCGACGCCACGCGCGACGCGCGCTATGTCACCGTGCAAGCGGAGAAGGCGGCGTGGGAAGAGGAATTGACGAACTGGACCCATGAAAAAGATGCGTACAGCCTGGACATGATCGAAGAGCAGAAGAAAGAGCCGGGCAACTACCTGCACCCGCGCCAGGTCTTGCGCGAGCTGGAAAAAGCCATGCCGGAAGACGTGATGGTGTCGACCGACATCGGCAACATCAACTCGGTGGCCAATAGTTACTTGCGCTTCGAAAAGCCGCGCAGCTTCTTTGCGGCGATGAGCTTTGGCAACTGCGGTTATGCCTTCCCGACCATCATCGGCGCCAAGGTGGCCGCGCCGCACCGTCCGGCCGTGTCGTATGCGGGCGACGGCGCCTGGGGCATGAGTTTGATGGAAACGATGACCTGCGTGCGCCACAACATTCCCGTCACGGCCGTGGTGTTCCACAACCGCCAGTGGGGCGCGGAAAAGAAGAACCAGGTCGATTTCTACAACCGCCGCTTCGTTGCCGGCGAGCTCGACAACCAGAGTTTCGCGGAAATTGCGCGGGCCATGGGCGCCGAAGGCATCACGGTCGACAAGCTGGAAGACGTGGGCCCGGCCCTGAAGAAGGCGATCGACATGCAGATGAATGAAGGCAAGACAACCATCATCGAAATCATGTGCACGCGCGAGCTGGGCGACCCGTTCCGCCGCGATGCGCTGAGTAAACCAATTCGTCATCTGGATAAGTATAAAGACTACGTTTGATGTAACGGGTGTTGTTGGATTACGCCTTTCAGGCTAATCCAACCTACGCAACCTGCCCAACCTACGCGACTGTGTAGGTCGGATTAGCCGGGCGAAGCCCGGCGTAATCCGACAAAGCGTTGTGACCAAATTCTCACAGATTGTCACGAAAACATCATAAATTTCAATAAAGAAGACGAAGCGTCCCGGTAATTGAATTATTTGATTTGACAAGGCCATGCTTAAGGCTTAAATTCAATAAAAGACAAAAAACGGAACGTAGCGTATCAAAAACGATTTACGGAGACCACCATGAACCACCCTGTACCGCACACCGACGCCGTCACCATCGACTTTCTGCAAGCCTTCGGCGATGCCTGGAACCGCCACGATATCGAGGCCCTGATGGCCGCCATGGCCGACGACTGCGAATTCCACGCCGTGGCCGGCCCTGACTTGCTGGGCAAGAGTTTTGTCGGCCGCGACGCCGTGCGCGCCGGTTTCGAGCTGGCCTGGCAAACCTTTCCCGACGCCGCCTGGCTCAACCCGGAGCACTTCGTCAGCGGCCAGCGCGGCGTGACGGAATCGACCTTTGCCGGCACCAAGGCGGACGGCACGCGCATCGAGGCGCGCATGGTCGACATTTTTACTTTCCGCGACGGCAAGATCGCCGTGAAGAACGCCTTCCGCAAGGATCGCCCACCCGTCGTCAAAGCTTAAGCCAGTACGTTCACCGGGAATGATCATGAACAAACCTGTCGACACTCCATCTGACGTACTGGGCAGCAGCACCGCCGCCCGCACGCCCTACGATCCCGCTTTCGATCCGCTGGTGACCCAGCGCCCCGGCCACGGCAATGCCTACGCGCCCACTTACTGGATCGGCACGGCCGGCGAGCCGCCCGCCGACGACGGCCCCATCACGCATGACATCGACGTCGACGTGGCCATCATCGGCTCGGGTTTTACCGGTCTCTCCTGCGCCATCTTCCTGGCCCAGGAACACGGCATCAAGGCTACCGTGCTGGAAGCGAACCGGGTCAGCTGGGGCTGCAGCACGCGCAACGGCGGCCAGGCGCAATGCACGACGGGCCGCCTGAAGCGCTCGCAGTGGATCGCCCGTTACGGCATGGACACGGCCCTCAAATTGCACACGGAAGTGTGCGACGCGATGGAAACCTTCAAGAAGATCACGGCCGACATCGATTGCGACCCGCAGCCGGGCGGCCACCTGTACATCGCCCACAAAGCGAAAGCCATGCCCGCGCTGGAAAAAGAGGCCAAGGTCATGCGCGAGATCTTCAAGTACGACGCGCGCATCCTCGACGCCGACACCGTCAAGCGCGAATTCGTCGACGACAAGGAAGCGGCCGGCGCGCTGCACGAACCGGAAGGCATCGGCATCCACGCGGGCAAGCTGGCCTTCGGCTACCTGCGCAAGGCGCGCGCGCTGGGCGCCAAGGTGCATCCGTCCAGCCCTGTGATGGGCTGGGAAACGCGCAACGGCGTGCATTACCTGCAAACGCCGGGCGGCGTGGTGCGGGCCCGCTCTGTGGCCGTGGCCACGGGCGGCTACACCTCGCCCCACCTGCATGCGCAAGTGAAAAACCGGCTACTGCCGATCCTGTCGAATTCCATCGTCACGCGCCCGTTGACCCCGGCGGAAATCGAGGCGTGCAACTTCCGCACCCACCAGGTGATCACGGATACGCGCATCCTGCGCCACTACTACCGCTTGATGCCGGACAACCGCGTGCAGATCGGCAGCCGCAGCGCCATCACGGGCGCCGACGCGCCGGACGACAGATATAAACAGTTTTTGATCAACGATCTGCACCGCAAGTTCCCCGCGCTGACCGGTATTCCCATCGATTACTCATGGTGGGGCTGGGTCGACGTCAGCCACGACATGATGCCGCGCATCGTGCAACCCGACCCCAAGCAATCGATTTTCTATTCGCTCGGTTACGGCGGCAACGGCGTCATGTACTCGGCGCAGGCGGGTCGGCGCATGGCCGAACGCATCGCGGGCAAGGCCAGCGACACGGGCTTGCCGATCTTCAATTCGAAATTGCCGTACCCGAACATGATGGAACTGGTCGAGTCGCAAGCGTTCGCCCCGTTCCGCCGCCTGGGCCAGCGCTTCCTGTACCGCTGGTATCACTTGAAGGATGAAGTGTTTTAAATAGTAATCGCAGTAGCCGTACTAAGCCGCCGTATGGTTGACAAAGAGCAACCAGCGGCGCCTCCCGCAAGGGATGAGATTGCCCGAACGTTCACACATAACAATAACTTGGAGTGAGACATGAACACATACACGAGCAAAAACGCGAGCAAAACGGTTTTTTCAACGCTGCGCCGCGCCGTTCTCGGCACCCTGGTGCTGGGCGTGGCGGTCGCATCAAGCGGCACGGCCTTCGCGCAGGGCAAGGAAGTGACGATTGCCTATCAGGAAATCAACGGCCCCTTCCTGGTGGCGATCGCCAGCGGCGAAGTGGAAAAGACCACCGGCTATAAAATCAACTGGCGCAAGTTCGATTCGGGCGCCAAGGTAGCCACGGGCATGGCCTCCGGCGACGTGCAGATCGGCGTCATCGGTTCCAGCCCGTTGACGGCGGCCGTCAGCCGCGGCGTCGACCTGCAGCTGTTCTGGATCATCGACGACATCAATGAAGCCGAAGCGATGGTGGCCCGCAATGGCGCCGGCATCAGCAAACCGACCGACTTGCGCGGCAAGAAGATCGCCGTGCCGTTTGTTTCCACCACACACTTCCACACCATGTTCGCGCTGGAAACGTGGGGTATCAAGCCCACGGAAGTGAAATTGCTCAACATGCAGCCGAATCAGATCGCCGCCGCCTGGGAACGGGGCGACATCGATGCCGCCTTCGTGTGGGACCCGGCCTTGAGCAAACTCAAGCAAAACGGCAAGGTGCTCGTCACTTCCGGCGAACTGAGCAAGAAGGGCAAGGCCACGTTCGACGGCATGGCCGTCGAGCGCGCCTGGGGCGAGGCGAACGCCGACTTCATGGCCAAGTTCGTCAAGGTGATGGCTGCTGCCGACGCCGACTACCGCGCCAATCCGAAGGCGTGGACCATCGATTCCCCGCAAGTCAAAGCCAACGTCAAGCATTCGGGCGCGGCTGCCAAGGACGTGGCCGCTTCCGTGGCCCTGTACGCCTATCCATCCTTGCAGGAGCAGGCCTCGCCGGCCTGGCTCGGTGGCGGCGCGAAGGGCGGCGTGGCGCAAGCCTTGCTGGCCACGGCGCAATTCCTGAAAGCTGAAGGCAAGATCGACAGCCTGGCTCCCGATTACGCCAAATATGTGACACCCAGGTATGCACAGGCCGCCGGCCTGCTGAAGTAAACGTTGTGCGATGGCGCGCCTGTGGGCGCGCTGACTGAACAGAGTGCGTTGAACAGAACTGTGGGGACACGATGGAAAATCTGTACGTCAAGGATGTCAGCGTGATTTATCCGGGCAAGACGGCCGGTGAACGCGTACATGCCTTAAATAATATCAATCTCACCATCAATAGCGGGGACTTCGTCGTCGCGCTCGGTGCTTCCGGTTGCGGCAAGACAACCTTGCTGAGCCTGATGGCGGGTTTTATCGCCCCGTCCAAGGGTGAAATCATGCTCGGGGACAATAAAGTGGAAGGGCCGGGCGCCGACCGCGGCGTCGTGTTCCAGAAACATGCCTTGCTGCCATGGCTGAACGTGATGGAAAACGTGGAATTCGGCCTGAAGCTGCAAGGCGTGCCGAAAGCCGTGCGGCGCGAACAGGCGGCGAAAAACCTGGCGCTGGTCGGCTTGAAGGACTTTCACGACAATATGATTTATCAATTGTCGGGCGGTATGCAGCAAAGGGTGGGCATCGCCCGCGCCCTGACCAGCAATCCCGCCATGCTGCTGATGGATGAACCGATGGCGGCGCTCGATGCGCTGACGCGCGAAACCATCCAGGAATTGCTGCTCGATATCTGGGCCAAGTCCAGCACCATGTTCTTCTTCATTACCCACAGCGTCGACGAGGCGCTGTTCCTGGCGAACCGGCTGATCGTCATGTCGCCCCGTCCGGGCCGTATCACGCACACGTATGAACTCGATTTCAACAAGCGCTTCCTCGAATGCCGCGATGCGCGTGCCGTGAAATCGAGCCCGGACTTCATCAAGATGCGCGAAACCGTGCTCAACATCATTTATGGCGACGAGCGCGCCGTCAATAAAGAGCTGGAGGTGTCCCATGCATAGCCCATCCGTCGTGGGATTTCCTCCCATCACCGCCAAGCGCGCCGGCTTTTTTGGCCGCCTGTTCGCTCCCCGCTGCGCCATGCCTGGCGAAGCGTTCGGCGCGCCGGGGCAGGGCAATTCCAGCCGCATCGCCACCGTTACCGTCATCGCCGTGCTCTTGCTGTGGTTTGGCGTGACGGCCAGCGGCCTCGTGAAACCGCTGTTCCTGCCGTCGCCGCAAGCTGTCTATGAAAAATTCATCATGGCAGCCACCACCGGTTTCGGCGGCGCCACCCTGTGGGAACACACGGTCGCCAGTCTGGTGCGCGTGTTCGGCGCCTTTGGCCTGGCTTGCCTGTTTGCCATCCCCGTCGGCGTGATGATGGGCGTGAACCGCGTGGCGCGCGGCATCTTCGATCCCTTGATCGAGTTCTACCGTCCGCTGCCGCCCCTCGCTTACTTGCCACTGGTCATCATCTGGTTCGGCATCGGCGAGTTTTCGAAGGTCTACCTGATCTTCCTGGCCATCTTTGCGCCGATGGCCATCGCGGCCCGCGCCGGCGTCAGCTCCGTGTCGCTGGAGCAAATCCACGCCGCGTACTCGATGGGCGCCACCCGTTTCCAGGTCATCGTGCACGTGATCCTGCGCGCCGCGATTCCGGAAATCCTCACCGGCATGCGCATCGGCATCGGCGTGGGCTGGACCACGCTGGTGGCGGGCGAGATGGTGGCAGCCACGCGCGGCCTCGGCTACATGGTGCTGAGCGCCTCCGAGTTCCTCGCCAGCGACGTCGTGATCATGGGCATTATCGTGATCGGCTTCTTCGCTTTCCTGTTTGATTTGATGATGCGCTACCTCGAACGTACCCTCGTGCCATGGAAGGGCAAGGTGTAAGACGTTCCCGGGAGTGGCGCTAATGCCACAAGTGTTGCCGCCGCTCCCATTTTTTAACCAGCAATAACTGAGCCATACCCCGTACGTATCCTCCAGCGCGCTTGCCCCTTGGGCACCGCGCCGGGCCGCTGCATTTCCAGATTGACTTATGGCATGCAGCCAACCAGACTGATTTGATGATGTATCGATGCTGCTTGACGGTGTTGCCCAAATAAAACAAAGCCGCGCGGCAGGAACCGGCCGCAGCAGGCGAGGGCGCACCGGGCTTCAGAGATTTTCAGGAGACAAAAACATGATTAGCGAATCGCATAACAGTACCGGCTTGCAGCACTCGCTGAAGCAACGCCACATGAGCATGATCGCCATCGGCGGCGTGATCGGCGCCGGCCTCTTTGTCGGCAGCGGCGTCATCGCCAAGGCTGCCGGCCCGGCCGCCATCCTATCCTTCCTGCTCACGGGCGGCCTGGTCGTCCTGATCATGCGCATGCTGGGCGAGCTGGCCTCGTCCCTGCCCGTGGTCGGCTCCTTTTACGAATACGCGCGCCTGGCCTTCGACGACAAGCCGAAAGTCTCGAAATTCCTCGGCTTCATGAGCGGCTGGATGTACTGGTATTTCTGGGTCGTCGTCGTGGCGCTGGAAGCCATCGCCGGCGCCAAGCTGGTCAACTTCTGGCTGCCCGACGTGCCTTCGTGGGCCATCAGCCTGGTCTTGCTCGTGTCGATGACGGTGCTCAACCTGTTCTCGGTGAAAGCCTTCGGCGAATTCGAGTTCTGGTTCGCCTCGATCAAGGTGGTCGCCATCGTCGTCTTCCTGTTCGTCGGCGCCCTGTTCATCACGGGCAGCTTGCCTAACAGCATCCCAAGCCTGGGCTTTTTGACCAGCCATGGCGGCTTCATGCCGCACGGCTGGGGCCCCGTGCTCAGCGGCGCCGTCGCTGCCACGGCCTTTTATTCGGGCGCCGAGATCGTCACCATCGCGGCCGCCGAAACGTCGGACCCGGCCAAGGCCATCGCCCGCGCCACCAATTCCGTCGTCATGCGCGTGCTGATGTTTTATGTGGGGTCCATGTTCGTCGTCGTCTGCATCGTGCCCTGGGATTCGCCGGCCATCGCCACGCCTTTCGTCAGCGCCCTGACCGTCATGAACATCCCGTACGCGGCCCACATCATGAACGCCATCATTTTGACGGCCGTGCTGTCGGCCCTGAACTCCAGCCTGTACGCCTCGTCGCGCATGATCTTCGCGCTGACGCGCCGTGGCGACGCGCCCACGGGCCTGGTCAAGCTGAGCAAGAACGGCGTACCGATTCGCGCCATCCTGTTCAGCACCTTGTTTGCCTACTTCGCCATTGCTGTCTCGTATGTATCGGCCGACCTGGTCTTCCCCTTCATCGTCAACTCCTACGGCATCCTGATCCTGTTCGTGTACTTGCTCATTGCGATATCTCAATTGCGTTTGCGCCGCCGCCTGGAACGCGAATGCCCGGAACGCATCAAGGTGCGCATGTGGCTGTTTCCCTATCTGACGTATTTCACCATCTTCGCCATGCTGGTGATCCTCGGCGCCATGAGCGTGTCGTCCGATACGGAGCAGCGCGTGTCGTTCTGGTTCGGCCTGTTGAGCGTGGCCATCATGAGCGTCATGTACTACATCAAGAAACTGGTCAACGATGACCGCAACGGCGGCGAAGCGGCCGACACCAAAGTGGAGCTCAAACATGTCTGATACGACTTTGTTGCCCGCCAACCGGCGCCGCTTCCTGCGCACGACGGCCGCCCTGGGCGCCGCCGCCGTGGCGGGGCCTGGGTCAGCCTTGGCTGCCTCCGCTTCCCTTACTTTGCCGTTTGAAAACGGCGAGCGCGAACTGGTGGCCTTCCCGCAAAAGCGCCCGCTGATCCTGCTGACCAGCCGACCGCCCCAGCTGGAAACGCCGTTCAGCGTGTTCAATGAAGGCGCGATTACCCCCAACGACGCGTTCTTCGTGCGCTATCACTGGAGCGGCCTGCCCACCAGCATCGATGGCGGCAGCTACCGGCTGCGCATCGCCGGCCTCGTCAAGACGCCGCTCGAGCTGTCGCTGGCGGAACTGAAACAGCTGGCCGACCCCGTCGACGTGGTGGCCGTGACGCAATGTTCGGGCAACAGCCGCGGCTTCTTCGCCCCGCGCGCGAATGGCGGGCAGCTGGGCAATGGCGCCATGGGCAATGCCCGCTGGACGGGCGTCCCCCTGAAAACCGTGCTGGAAAAGGCCGGCATCGCGGCCAGTGCCGTGCAGGTGGCCTTCAACGGCCTGGAAACGCCGCCCGTGGGCGACGGCCCCGACTTCCAGAAAGCCTTGTCCGTCGAGCACATCATGGCCGGCGACGTCCTGCTGGCCTGGGCCATGAATGGCGAAGACATCCCGTTCCTCAACGGCTATCCGCTGCGCCTGATCGTGCCGGGCTTCTATGGCACTTACTGGGTCAAGCACCTGAGCGACATCACGGTGCTCGACAAGCCGTTTGACGGCTTCTGGATGAGCACGGGCTACCGTATCCCCGACAACGGTTCCGGCTTCATCGAGCCGGGGACACCGGTGGGCAAGACGACGCCGATCAGCCGCCTCAACGTGCGCTCCTTCATCACCAGCGTGCAAGATGGCGCGCAAGTGAAGGCGGGGCGCGACCTGGCCTTGCGCGGCATCGCCTTCGATGGCGGGCAGGGCATCAGCGAGGTGACCGTGTCGGCAGACGGCGGCCAGACGTGGCAGGAAGCAACGCTGGGCAAGGACCTGGGACGTTTCTCGTTCCGCGAGTGGACGATGGTCATGAAGGCGCCGCGCAAGGGCAAGCATGTGCTGATGGTGCGCGCCGTCAACCGCATCGGCCAGAGCCAGCCGATGAAAGCCCTGTGGAATCCCATGGGTTATATGCGCAACGTGGTGGAAACCACGCGCATTCAGGCAGTGTGAGGAGAACCAGATGCTGATCAGAACACTTGCCACCACCGTGGCCTTGATGCTTGCCGGCAGCGCTGGCGCGCTGGAAATCCAGCTGCCGCCCGAAACGGCGGCCTATAAACCCAGCGAATTGCCCGGCTACCAGCTGGTGCAGCGCAACTGCATGACGTGCCACGCGGCCCAGTATGCATCGAGCCAGCCGCCCGCCTCGCCGCGCGCCTACTGGGAAGCGACCGTCAAGAAGATGAAAAAACCGTTCGGCGCCCAGTTTGACGACGCGGACATGCCGGCCATGGTCGACTACCTGGTGAAAACCTATGGCGCGGAGCGGGGCGCCGCCGCGCCTGCCGCCGCAGTGAAACCCGTCGCAGCCGCTGTTCTTGCCGCCAGCGGCAAGGATGTGAAAACCTTGCTGGCGGCGAACGGCTGCATGGCATGCCACGCCCTCGACCAGAAGGTGGTCGGACCCGGCTTTGCGGAAGTGGCCGCCCGATACAAGGGCCAGGACAGCGTCGCTGCCGTGGCGGCCAACATCCGCAATGGCGGGGCCGGCAAATGGGGCCCCGTGCCCATGCCGCCATTCAGCCAGCTCAGCGTAGCCGATGCGGCCACGCTGGCCAAATATGTGCTGTCCAGATAAGACCCGGCCAGCGCGGCCGCGTCGCTGATCTTCTCTTCCTTTCCGCCGGCATCCGGCGTGGCCGATGCCTGCCACGCCGGTTTTCCTCGCCGCGATCATATGCGCCGCCCGCTCCCCGCGTGGCCGCCATAAATAAGTTTCCATTCCTAATATTTATTCATTGATTATCTATTTTTTGCAAGAATGTGACATGTTAATTTGCAGCAAAAAAGTGTGTCATCAGATGAACATGCACATATGTAAAAAATAACATTGTTTTATATTGTGATAATGCCAATCTCTTGTTCATTTCGCATCCATGGCGCGCTCATGGAATAGCATGTCGATAGTGACAGCGATGCAATTTTGTTGTGTTATGACAACGAATTTCTTGCCGGAAAGGCGCATTTTCACGGTGTTTTGCGAATTTTAAGGGCATCGCTGTCGAGACCGCACCAATGTGGTGAAAGAGCTCATCAGATAGGTATTTTCTCGCCTGATGACGGGCTAAAATGGGTCAATGTTGCTGAGGGGAATTTATTTTTTTGTTGTCATTGTATTTGACAATGATGCTAAAAAAATACGTCCTTTGCAGCTCTTGTATTCCCCGTCAGCACAGCCGCCAGCGGCTTGCCTGGCGCGGGCGCGCCGCCTGAAAGGATGACCTTGAACACCACATTACTTCCATTGACCTTGCTGGCGCTGATCCAGACCGCCTGGGCCGTCGATCCTCCGGGCGCAGGCAGCCAGCTGCAGCAGATTCCCGCCGCGCCCCAGCTGCCGAAAGCGCCGCCAGCCATCCGCGTACAGCAGGGCAATGTGTCGGCCACGACGGTGGGCGATACCACGCGCATCACCGTACAGCGCCTGCGGATCACGGCGCCGCCCGTCTTTGCCGAAAGCGAACTGGTCGCCCCCACGGGTTTCGTGCCCGGGAGCGAGCTGACCCTGGGCGAATTGCGCACCATGGCGTCAAAAATTGCCAGTTATTACCAGAACCATGGCTATTTTCTTGCGCAGGCCTATCTGCCGGCGCAGGATATCGAGGATGGCGTCGTCGCCATCGACGTGCTGCCGGGCCGTTATGGTCAGGTGCAGCTGCGCAATCAGAGCACGCTGTCCGACGGCCTGGCCGGCACGATACTGGCCGGGCTCGACGGGCAAGTGATCGCCACGCCGCCGCTGGAGCGGCGCTTGCTGCTGCTGTCGGACTTGCCGGGCGTGCAGGTGAGCTCGACCCTGGCGCCGGGGGCGTCCTTGGGCGCGTCCGACCTGATCGTCGACGTGCAGCCCGGTTCGCGTTTCAACGGCAGCATCGACCTGGATAACCAGGGCAACCGCTACACGGGCCGCAACCGCATCGGCGCCACCCTGAACATCAACGAGCTAGCCGGCATAGGCGACGTGGCCACCGTGCGCGCCTTCACTTCGGCCGATGGCTTGAACTACGGCCGCCTGGCCTATCAGGGACAGGCTGGCCTGTTGCGCCTGGGCGGCGCCTACACGTATATGGATTACAAGCTGGGCAAGGAATTTGCCGTGCTCGACGCCAAGGGAACGGCGAAGATCGCCAGCGCGTATGCCAGTTATCCGCTGATCCGCTCGCGCAGCAACAATCTGTATGCGCAAGTGAGCTACGACGACAAGACATTCCAGGACAGGACGGAATCGACGGGCAGCGTCAACGACAAGACAGCCAAGGTGTGGATGCTGAACCTGAATGGCGATGGCAAGGACGGCTGGGGCGGCGGTGGCGTGAGCACGTATTCGGTGACCTACACCACGGGCAAGATCGATATCGAGACGCCGGTGGCCTTGCTGATCGATCAGCTGACGGTGAAAAGCAACGGCCACTTCAACAAGCTTGCCTTCAATGCGGCGCGCGTGCAAAGCCTGGGCGGCGAGACCAGCTTGTTCGGCGTGATCAGCGGCCAGGCAGCCTCGAAAAACCTCGATGTTTCCGAAAAGATGGGCATCGGCGGCGTGGGCGGCGTGCGCGCCTATCCGGGCGGCGAGGCGTATGGCGACCAGGGCTATGTGCTGAATGTGGAATTGCGCCAAAACATCACGGCGTTCACGGCGTTTCCCGGCCAGCTGCAGGTGCTGGCCTTTGCCGACACGGGCACCGTCAAGCTGAACCGCGACGCCTGGGGCGCGGGCGAGAACCGCCGCACCCTGAGCGGCGCCGGCGTGGGCGTGACGTGGACGGGCGCCAATGCGCTCGTCCTGAAGGCGTATTACGCGCACAAGCTGGGCAATGCCAAGGCGACTTCCGCACCGGATGCGGCAGGCCGTTTCTGGCTGCAAGCCATTAAATACTTCTAATTAAGACAAGTTAATAGAATCAGGACACTGCCATGAACCGCATCTACCGCTCCATCTGGAACCAGGCCACCGGCGCCTACGCCGCCGTTTCCGAAAACGTCAAATCCGCCGGCAAGCGCTCGCTGCCCGGATGCAGCGGGGGCGGGGCGCATTTTGCCTTGACCGGCATGGCGGCGGCGCTGATGCTCGGTTATGGCTCCTTGGCGCTGGCGGGGCCGGCGGGCGGCACGGTGGTGGCGGGCCAGGCAACGATCAATGGCGCACCGGGCGCCACGGTGATCAGGCAGGGCAGCCAGAACGCCGTGATCAACTGGGCCAGTTTCAATATCGGCAAGGGCGAATCGGTGCAGTTCCAGCAGCCCAACAGCAACGCGGTGGCCCTGAACCGCGTGCTGGGCGGCGACGGTACTACCATCCTGGGCAACTTGTCGGCCAACGGCAAGGTGTTCATCGTCAATCCGAACGGCATCCTGTTCGGCCAGGGCGCGTCCGTGAACACGGCCGGGCTGGTGGCGTCCACCCTGGACATCAGCAACGCCGACTTCATGGCGGGCAAGTACCAGTTTTCCGGCAATGGCACGGGGAAAGTCCTGAACCAGGGCAGCATCAGCGCGCCGGGCGGCTATGTGGCCCTGCTGGGCGCGCACGTCTCGAATGAAGGCACGATCCAGGCACGTCTGGGTTCTGTAGCCCTGGCGGCGGGCAAGGCGATCACCCTGGACGTGGCCGGTGACGGCTTGCTCAATGTGGCCGTCAACGCAGGCGCCGTGGGCGCTTTGGTCAACAATGGCGGCCTGATCCAGGCCGACGGCGGCAGCGTGGTGCTCACGGCGCAGGCGGCGGGCGACTTGCTGAAAACCGCCGTCAACAACACGGGCGTGATCGAGGCGCACACGATAGCCACGCGCGGCGGCACAATCAAATTGCTGGGCGACATGCAAAGCGGCACGGTGAACGCGGCCGGCACCCTGGACGCCAGCGCGTCCGACGGCGGCAATGGCGGCTTCATCGATACGTCGGCCGCGCACGTGAAGATCGACGATGCGTTGAAGGTGACGACGGCATCGAGCAAGGGCCTGGCCGGCACCTGGCTGATCGACCCGACCGACTTCAATATCGCCGTTTCCGGCGGCGACATGACGGGTGCTTTCCTGAGCAACTCCTTGAAATCGGGCAATGTGCAAATCCAGAGCGTGTCGGGCGGCAGCGGCACGCAGGGCAACATCAACGTCAACGACAACATCAACTGGACCGCCAACAAGCTGACCCTGACGGCACAGAACAACATCAACATCAACAAGGCCATGCGCGGCGCAGGCACGGCCAGCCTGGCGCTCGAATACGGCCAGAGCGGGGTCGCCGCCGGCAATCTGTCGACGTACAACGTCAAGGCCGAAGTGGATTTGCCATCGGGCAATAACTTCAGCACCAAGCTGGGCAGCAATGGCAGCGTGACCGTGTATCAGGTGATCAACAGCCTGGGCGCCTTCAACAGCACCACTGGCAGCGACGTGCAGGGCATGCAGGGCAATTTGTCCGGCAAGTACGTGCTGGGCAGCAATATCGATGCGCGCGGCACCTCCGGCTGGGATGGCGGCAAGGGATTTGCGCCCATCGGCAGCGATGCGGCACCTTTCACGGGCACGCTCGATGGCCTGGGCCATGAAATCGTGGGATTGACGATCAACCGCCCTGACGTGCCCGTCGGCATGTTCGGCAATATCGGCGCTGCCGCTGCCGTGCGCAATATGGGTTTTAGCGGCGTCAGCGTTGCCGGATCGGCCGCCAACTATAGCAGCACCTATGCGGGCATAGGCGCACTGGCTGCCGTCAACAGCGGCAAGATCGATAATGTGTATAGCATTGGTGCCGTGAGCGGCTCCGGTTATGTCAATCTGGGCGGCCTGGTGGGCATCAATGCCGGAACGATCAGCAATAGCCGCGTCTCCGGCACGGTCGTCTCCGCGGGCGATCCCGGGCCGGGCGGCTACGGCGCGGCAGGCGGCTTTGTGGGCCTCAACGCCGTAGGCGGCTTGATCAAGAACAGTTCCAGCTCCGCCACCACCAGCTCCACGCGCTACGTGGCGGCCGGGCTGGTGGTCACCAACTCCGGTGCGATCAGCGATAGCTATGCGACGGGCACCGTGAACGCAGGAGCCAACTATGGAGGCGGCCTGGTCAGCTTTAATAATGGCAGTATCAGCAATAGTTACGCGACCGGCGCGATGAACGCCTCGGGCAGTGCCGGCGGCCTGGTGGGGACCAATAACAGCGGCAGCGCGACCATCAGCAATAGCTACGCGACGGGCAAGGTCACCTCCACCGGCGGCTATGTCGGCGGCCTGGTGGGCCTGTTGCGTGGAACCTTGAGCAACAGCTATGCGACGGGCGACGTGCAGACCACCGGGCTGGCCGGCGGCGTGGTCGGTTACAACGTGGGCGGCACCATCACGAATGTCTATACCACCGGCAAGGTGACGGGCGGCGGCGCCAGCGTGGGCGCCATCGTCGGCGAGCACAACGGCGGTAGCGTCAACCGCGCCTATTTTGACAGCACGATCAATTCCGGCCTGAATGGCATCGGCCGAAGCTTCAATGGCGCCACCTCGAATGCGCAAGGGCTGAGCACGGCGCAGATGCTGGTATCGAGTAATTATGTGGGGTTCAATTTCACGGCCACGGGCGGCGCCACCGGCAATAATTGGGTGGCGGTCAGCGCCGACGGCACCCTCAATGGCGCTGCCGGCACGCGCCCCATGCTGGCGTCGGAGTGGTCAAATACCATCAATTCGGCGCACCAGCTGCAATTGATGGCGATGAACAAGACAGCCAGCTACACGCTGGGCAGCAGCTTCAGCGCCGCCACGACGGCGGCCAATGGCCAGGATATCTGGGGAACCACTGGCTTCATCCCCGTCGGCACGGCAGGTTCGGCCTTCACGGGCAGCCTCGACGGCACCGGCCATATCATTTCCAGCCTGACCATTGCCAAGGCGGGCGTGAACAACGTGGGCCTGTTCGGCGCCATCGGCAGCGGCGGGGTGGTGGCGAATGTGGGCTTGTCCGGCGGCAGCGTAGCGGGCGGCACGAATGTGGGCGCCCTGGCCGGCAGCAATGCCGGCACGATCAGCGGCAGCTTTGCCACCAGCGGCGTGACGAGCACGTCCACCGGAGGCGGCCTGGTGGGCAGCAATACGGGCACGGTGGCGGACAGCTATGCCAGCGGGGCCGTGGGCGGCACCAGCATCGTCGGCGGCCTCGTCGGCAGCAATGGCGGCAGCATCGCCAACAGTTATGCGAACGGCAGCGTGAGCGGTTCCAGCAGTGTGGGCGGCTTGGTGGGCGCCAGTACGGGCAGCGCCGCGGGCAGCTATTGGGACACGACGGCCAGCGGCCAGGCGAACAGCATGGGCGGTACCGCCATGACGACGGCGCAGCTGAAAAACCTGTCGAATTACACGGGCGCCGGCTGGGAACTGGCGCAGATGTGGGTGGTCTACGACGGCCAGAGCGCGCCTTTCCTGCGCTCGTTCATGAAGCAGATCGCCGTGCGCGTTTCCTACGACAGCAAGGTGTATGACGGCGTGGCCTACGCAGGCGGCAGCAATAGCGTCACCTACTCGAACACGGTGGATGGCGCCAACCTGCTCGGTACGGTCGTGTATGCGGGCAATGCCGCCGGCGCCGTCAATGCGGGCACCTATGGCGTGTCGGCCAGCGGCCTGTACGCTTCGGGCGGCCAGTCCGGCTACGCCATCAGCTATATCGATGGCGGCTTGTTGATCACGCCCAAGTCCGTCACCCTGAGCGGTGCGGCCGTGGGCGACAAAGTGTATGACGGCACCACCGTGGCCGCCATCAGCGGCACCCTGAACGGCGTGCTGGCGGGCGACCTGGCCAATGTCAGTTCGACCGTGAATGGCACGTTTGCCAGCAAGAATGCCGGCAACGGCATCGCCGTGACGGTCAACGCGGCCCTGGGCGGCAGCGCCGGCGGCAACTATGCGCTGGTGCCCGTGAACGGCTTGACGGGCAATATCAGCAAGGCCACCATCAGCGGCGTGAGCGGCATTGTTGCTGGAAATAAAGTATATGACGGCACTGCCACGGCCAGCCTGAACACGGCGGGCGCCACGTTTGCGGGCATGATCGGTGGCGACAGTCTGAGCGTGTCGGGCGCCAGCGGCAGTTTTGCCGACAAGAACGCGGGCACAGGCAAGACGGTCAGCATCAGCGGCATCGTGCTGGGCGGCACGGATGCCGGCAACTACAACCTGACCGGCACCACGGCCAGCAGCAGCGCCGATATCAGCAAGGCCACCCTCAGCGGCGTGACCGGTATCGTTGCCGGAAATAAGGTGTACGACGGCGGCGTGGCCGCCAGCCTGAACATGGCTGGGGCGTCGTTCACGGGGATGGTGGGCGGCGACAACCTGACGGTCTCGGGCGCCAGCGGCAGTTTTGTCGACAAGAACGCGGGCACAGGCAAGACGGTCAATATCAGCGGCATGGTCCTGGGCGGCACGGATGCTGGTAATTATAATTTCACCAATACTTTGGCCAGCAGCACAGCCAACATCAGCAAGGCCACCATCAGCGGCGTGAGCGGTATTGTTGCTGGAAATAAAGTGTATGACGGCAGCACGGCCGCCAGCCTGGATGCGGCGGGCGCCACGTTCGCGGGCATGATCGGTGGCGACAGCCTGAGCGTGGCGGGCGCCAGCGGCAGTTTTGCCGACAAGAACGCGGGCACAGGCAAGACGGTCAGCATCAGCGGCATCGTGCTGGGCGGCACGGATGCCGGCAACTACAATTTGACCGGCACCACGGCCAGCGGCATAGCCGATATCAGCAAGGCCACCATCAGCGGCGTGACCGGTATCGTTGCCGGAAATAAGGTGTACGACGGCGGCGTGGCCGCCAGCCTGAACATGGCTGGGGCGTCGTTCACGGGGATGGTGGGCGGCGACAACCTGACGGTCTCGGGCGCCAGCGGCAGTTTTGCCGACAAGAACGCCGGAAATGGCAAGACGGTCAATATCAGCGGCATGGTCCTGGGCGGCACGGACGCTGGAAATTATGATTTTACCAACGCCACGACCACCAGCACGGCCAATATCAGCAAGGCCACCATCAGCGGCGTGAGCGGCATTGTTGCTGGAAATAAAGTGTATGACGGCAGCACGGCAGCCAGCCTGGATGCGGCGGGCGCCACGTTTGCGGGCATGATCGGTGGCGACAGCCTGAGCGTGTCGGGCGCCAGCGGCAGTTTTGCCGACAAGAACGCGGGCACAGGCAAGACGGTCAGCATCAGCGGCATCGTGCTGGGCGGCACGGATGCCGGCAACTACAATTTGACCGGCACCACGGCCAGCGGCAGCGCCGATATCAGCAAGGCCACCCTCAGCGGCGTGACCGGTATCGTTGCCGGAAATAAAGTGTATGACGGCAGCACGGCCGTCAGCCTGAATACGGCTGGCGCCGCTTTCAGCGGCATGGCCGGCGGCGACAACCTGACGGTATCGAACGCGACCGCCTCCTTCAGCGACAAGAACGCGGGCAATGGCAAGACGGTCAATGTCAGCGGCATCGTGCTGGGCGGCACGGACGCAGGCAATTACAACCTGGCCAGCGACACGGCCAGCAGCAGTGCCAATATCAGCGCCAAGGCGCTGACGCTGACGGGCTTGACTGGCAACAATAAAGTCTACGACGGCACAGCCAGTGCGAACCTGACCGGCGGCACCCTGAATGGCCTGGTCAATTCGGAAACCCTGGCCTTCACTGTCCAGGGGGCAAGCTACAGCGACAAGAACGCGGGCACGGGCAAGGCCATTACGGTGGGCGGCGTGAGCTTGAGTGACGGCAGCGGCCTGGCCGGCAACTACACGCTGAGTACGCCAAACGGCATGACGGGCGATATCGCGAAGGCAACGATTTCCAGCATCAGCGGTTTGAGCGCCCTGGACAAGATATATAACGGCAACCTCAACGTCAGCCTCAGTCCCGGCCAGGCGGTGATCAACGGCAAGATTGCCGGCGACGATGTGCAATTGTTCAGCGCGAGCGGTGCATTCACGGATAAAAACGTGGGTAGCAACAAGGCCGTCAATATCACGAATATCACCTTGTCCGGCAGCGATCTGGTCAATTATGACTTCCTCAACAATACGGCCAGCGCCACGGCCAGTATCACGCCCAAGGCCGTCACGCTCTCCGGTGTGACTGCCGGCAATAAAGTCTACGATGGCACGACAGCGGCAGTCTTGTCGGGCGGTACCCTGACCGGCATGGTCGCGGATGAAACGCTGGGCTTCAGCGGCGGTGTCGGCAGCTTTAGCGACAAGAATGCCGGTACCGGCAAGGTGGTGACCATCAGCGGCGCCAGCTTGCAGGATGGCACCGGCCTGGCCAGCAATTATGCCTTCAGCAGTCCCGCCAACGTGAACGCCGACATCAGCAAGGCGACCATCAGCGGCGTGACGAACGTGGGCGTCAACAACAAGACCTATGATGGCTCGGCCATGGCCACGCTCAACGGCGCGGCGACCTTCAATGGCATGGTGAACGGCGACAGCCTGACCGTGGCCGGCAACGGCGCCTTCAGCGACAAGAATGCGGGCACGGGCAAGACGGTGGCGGTCAGCGGCATCACCCTCGGCGGCGCCGATGCGGACAACTACAACCTTGCCAGCACGGTTGCCAGTGGCACGGCCAGCATCACGCCGGCGTCCATCAGCGCCATTTCCGGCATCGTGGCGGCAAACAAGGTGTATGACGGCGGCACGGCGGCCAGCCTGAATCTGGCGGGCGCCAGCTTCAATGGCATGGTGGCCGGCGACGTCCTGAGCCTGGCTGGCGGCCCCGTCCTTGGCGCGTTCAGCGACAAGAATGCGGCAACGGGCAAGACCGTGAATATCAGCGGTCTGGGCCTGGCCGGCGCCGATGCGGGCAATTACGTATTGGCCAGCAGCCTGGCCAGCACCACGGCCGATATCACGCCGGCGGCCCTGACTGTCAGCGCCACCGGCATCAACAAGGTGTACGACGCCACCACGAACGCCGTCGTTTTCTTGCGCGACAACCGTATCGGCAATGATCAGCTCAATATTGCCAGCAATGGCGCCAGTTTCAGCAACAAGAATGCGGGCGCGGGCAAGACGGTGACGGTGGCGGGCATACGCCTGAGCGGGGCGGATGCGGGCAATTACGTGGTCAACACCACGGCCAGCACCACGGCCACGATCTCGCAGGCACTGCTGACGGTGAAAGTCGACAATGCGGCAAAAGACCAGGGACGCGCCAATCCCGATTTCAGCGCCAGCTACAGCGGTTTGCTCGGCGGCGACACGCTGGCCGCCGAAGTGAGCGGTCAGCTGGCCTTCGGCACGCCGGCGACGACGGCTTCCGCGGCAGGCAATTATCTGGTCTCCGCCTCGGGCCAGGCGTCGACCAATTACGCCCTGAATTATGTGGACGGCGTGCTGAAAGTCAATCCGACGGAAGCGCTGCAAAGCGCCGTTGCGAACGTGATCGCGGCTGTTGCCGTGGCGCCGTCGCAGGGCAATATGGTGCAGGCCGACATGATCGTCAGCGGCGAGACGGCGCCAGGCAAGCCTGCCGCCGCGCAGGATGCGCCGCGCGAGGGAGAGAAGGGCGGCTCGGGCAGCGCACCGCTGGTGCAACTGGCCGGCAACGTCGTCAGCAATGTCTTGCCAGGCCTGCGCCTGAGCGTGGTGGACAGCGGCTTGCGCTTGCCGGTTGAGGTTTCCGTCGGTACGCGCCAGGACAGCCAGTAAGGTCCGCCGCGTCACCATATGCCGGCGCCGGAGTGCCGCTTCGTGTTTCGAGGCGGCATTTTCATGCCTTCGCATCGTCGCAACACTTTTACAATGGCTGCATCATCCTTGTTTTCCGTCAGAGACGCAGCGCTGAACAGAAAGTACAATCGCATGACATCCCATTTCATCGGCGTGGCAGGCTTGCCACGCGCCGGTTCCACCTTGCTGTGCCAGCTGCTGGCGCAGCATCCCGACTTGCATTGCGAAGGCAATAGCTCGCCCCTGTGCAACGCTTTGCTGGGCATGCGGCGCATGGTCAGCGATGATGCTTTTTTCCTGTCGCAGCTCGACAGTACCTTCGACGCCAGCTACGGCCACCTGAAAACGGCCATGCAGGGCTTTCTGCGCGGCTGGTACCGCGATTGCGGCAAGCAGGGCGTGGTCGACAAGAACCGCGCCTGGCTGCATTGCGTGGAAATGCTGCTGCAGCTGGCGCCGGAAGCGAAGATCATCGTCTGCGTGCGCGAACTGGGCCAGGTCTACGGCTCCATCGAAGCGCAGCACCAGCGCACCATCCTGCTCGATTTTGTCGACCATCTGGCCGACTTCGACCGCCTGGGCCGGGCTGACATGCTGTTTGCCAAGGACCGCACCATCGGTGCTCCCCTGAGCTCCCTGCATGCCGTGCTGGACCTGCCTGCCGAAGTGCAGCAAAAGCTGTATTTCGTGCGCTTCGAAGACTTGATGGCGCGGCCCGTGGAATGCATGTCCCACCTGTACGCGTGGCTGGGCCTGGCACCGTTCCAGATCGATCCGCACGATCTTGCCGTGGGTATCCAGGAAAGCGACAGCCACTACCGCATGAAATACACGCACCGCCAGCAGGCGACGATCAGCGCGCCCGGGCAGCATGCGATTCCGCCGCGCATCCAGGCGCAGATCGAAAGCGCCTATGGCTGGTTTTATGACCTGTATTATCCGCAACACCAACGTGCGGCAACGCCATCGGCCTGAAAACACCTGCGGCAGTGCCAATACCACTTGCCGCAGTGCTGCCGGCGCGGTATTGCCGGCAGTTGTCTTGAAAACGCCTTTTCTTTCTCTTCCCACTCTTCGCTTGCCGCACCGTGGCCGCGCCGCCTGAAGTCACTGGTATTGTAAAAAACACCGTATTATAAAACCACTTGACTACCAATTTTCGGCGTCGCATTCTTGGTGCAGAAAGCCGACGCTTCGCTGTGCTTTCTTTACGTACAACATAAAAAGCTACTTCGATAGTTTTCGTATAACGTTCAGGAGACATTGTGAAGACACGGCAAATTAGCCGGCTGGCCTCGCCCTTGATGGCTGGCCTGCTGGGCAGCGCGCTGCTCGCTTGCGGCGGCAATTCCACCACCGAACCCCCATCGACCCTGCTGGCCGCCACGGCCGCCAGCGACAGTTGCGCAGCCTGGAGCGCCAGCGCCGTCTACACGGCGGGCCAGTGCGCCGTCTACGACGGCAAGGTGTACCGGGCCAAATGGTGGGTGCAGGGCACGGCGCCGAACAACGACCAGTGGGGACCGTGGCGTCTCGATACCACCACGCCGACGCCCACCCCGACGCCTACCCCGACACCGACACCGACACCGACGCCGGGCGTGCCCACCAGGGCCCAGGCCGAGGCGAACGAGGCGGCGCTGACGAACAACGATTTCTTCCGCAAAGTCAAGGCGTCGATCCGCACGCTGGGCAATGCGGCCGTCGAAGCCGTCCAGCCTGGACTGGCCGGCAATCCGCTCAACGTCAAGCGCGTCGAACGTCTGCTGCCGGCGGCGAAGTGGGATTATTATTTTGCCGCGCGCGATACAAGCTATACCTACCAGCGCTTCCTGCAAGCGGTGGCCAAGTTTCCCGCCGTGTGCGACGACTACAGCGACGGGCGCAATGCGGACGCCATCTGCCGCCACAGCCTGGCCACCATGTTCGCCCATTTCGGGCAGGAAACGGGCGACCATAACGCCAGCAGCCCGCTGCCGCAATGGCGCCAGGGCTTGAAGTATTTGCGCGAACTGGGCTGCGACGAGACGGGCGCCGGCTGCGGCTACAACGTCGAGTGCGCCGATCCCGTCTTCAACAAGGTATGGACGTGCGGCAAGAATGCCGACGGCAGCTTCAAGAAGTATTTCGGCCGCGGCGCCAAGCAGCTGTCGTACAACTACAACTACGGCCCGTTCTCGCAAGCGATGCATGACGGCGACCAGTCCGTGCTGCTGAAGAATCCGGACCTTGTCGCCTCGACCTGGCTGAACCTGGCGTCGGCCACGTTCTTCTTTGTCTATCCGCAACCGCCGAAACCATCGATGCTGCACGTGCTCGACGGCACCTGGGTGCCGAACGCGGCCGATACGACGGCAGGCGCGGGCAATAATTTCGCCACCACCATCATGATCATCAACGCCGAATGCGGGCAGGGCACGGAAAAGCAGGCCGCGCAAAACCGTATCGATTACTACAAGCAATTTGCCGCCGACATGGGCTGGGATTATTCCGGCGAACAGCTGTCCTGCGCCAACATGCAACGCTTCACCCCAGCCAGTTCCGCTGCCTACAACATCTATTGGGAAAAGAACTGGAGCGCCGGTGGCGAGAACCAATGCCAGCTGGTCAGCTATCAAACCCCGTACAGCGCCTTGCTGGCGGGGAACTACGTGAAATGCGTGGAAGCCAACTGGAATGTGAAGTTGCAGTAGCAGTAAAGGCAGGAAAGCCGGCCAGGGATAACAGTTGACAAGAGCCCCTCGAGGGGCCTGCAACAGCTCTCGATGTAAAACCATAACGGAGACCAATACAACATGAAATCGAATGCATTATTGATGGCCCTGCTCAGCGGCGTGCTCGTCGCTTGCGGCGGGGGCCAGGAAGGCACGACCGCCACGCCAAACACCCTGCTCGCCGCCGTGGAAGCGTGCGCCGTCTGGGATGCCGCCACCGTCTACACGGGCGGCCAGTGCGTGACGTACCAGGGTGTCACCTACAAGGCCAAATGGTGGACGCAAGGCAATGTCCCCAGCGCCGCCGACCAGTGGGGCCCGTGGGCCGTGACGGATACGCCAACGCCGACACCAACGCCGACCCCGACGCCGACGCCGACCCCGACCCCGACCCCGACCCCGACACCGACACCGACACCGACGCCAACGCCAACGCCGACCCCAACGCCGACTCCAACGCCGACCCCCACGGCTTGCCGTCCCGACGGCCTGATTTCGGCCGTGCCGAATGTGCCGTATTGCAAGGTATATGACGCGAATGGGCGCGAAGTGCTGGGCAATGGCTTGAACCGGCGCATCGTCGGCTATTTCGCCAGCTGGCGCACGGGCGTCGATGGCAGCCCGACTTACCTGGTGAATAACCTGCCCTGGGATAAGATCACCCACCTGAACTATGCGTTCGCTTCCGTCGATCCGGCCACGTCGAAGATCTCCATCGGCAGCGGCGCGGCCAATCCCGATACGGGCCTCACCTGGCCGAACGTGCCGGCCGCGGCCATGGACCCGTCCTTGCCGTACAAGGGCCACTTCAACTTGCTTGCGCAATACAAGAAGAAGTATCCGGGCGTGAAACTGATGATCTCGGTGGGCGGCTGGGCCGGCAGCGGCGGCTTCTACACGGCCACGACGAACGCGGACGGCAGCATCAACACGGCCGGCATCAACACCCTGGCCGACTCGATGGTGGCGTTCGTGCGCCAGTACAACTTCTTCGATGGCGTCGATGTCGATTACGAACACCCGACCACCAACAATGAAGCGGGCAATCCGAACGACTTCGCCGTCTCGAAACCGCGGCTGGCCGGGCTGATGACGAGCTACAACGTGCTGCTGAAAGTGCTGCGCCAGAAGCTCGACGAAGCGGCCGTGCAGGACAATAAATACTATCTGCTCACCATCGCCGGTTCCGCCTCGGGCTGGGTCTTGCGGGGCGAGGAAAATATGTCGGGATTAAAATATCTCGATTACGCCAGCCTGATGAGCTATGACTTGCACGGCGCGTGGAATCAGTACGTGGGACCGAACGCGGCGCTGTTTGACGATGGCAACGATGGCGAATTGCGTGCCGGTAACGCCTACCAGTTCCAGAACATCGGCTACCTGAACACGGACTGGGCCTACCGCTACTACCGGGGCGCCATGCAGGCGGGCCGCATCAATATCGGCGTGCCGTTCTACACGCGGGGCTGGAAGGATGTGACGGGCGGCACCAATGGCTTGTGGGGCACGACGCCGCTGATCAGCTCCACCGTCACCTGCGCCGGCACCAAGACGTGCGGCACGGGCGCCACCGGCATCGACAACGTGTGGTACGACCTCGATACACAAGGCAAGCCCACGCCGGGTGGCGGCAACCCCATCTGGCATGCGCTGAACTTGCAGAACGGCATCGTTCCAAGCTACCTGGACGCGTATAAAGTCACGGACAAGGCGCTGGTGGGCACGTATGTGCCGTACTACAGCAGCACCATGGTGGCGCCGTGGCTGTGGAATGCGACCAAGAAAGTCTTCATTTCCACGGAAACCACGCAGTCGATCGCGGCCAAGGCCCAGTACATCGTCAACAACAATATCGGCGGCGTGATGATCTGGGAAATGGCGGGCGACTATGCCTGGGATGCCACGCGTAATGGCGGCAAGGGCGAGTACTTCATGGGCACCACCCTGACGGACGTGCTGTACCAGGCATTCCGCACGGCTGGCGCGTATGGCAACAAGCGCGCCGAAATCGCCATGCCTGGCACGGCGGCCAACGTCAGCATCACCCTGGGCGGCTGGAAGCTGGGCGACAACAACTTCCCCATCAACCCGGTGATGACGGTGAAGAACAACACGGCGTCGACCCTGCCGGGCGGCACCGTGGTGGAGTTCGACTATCCCGTGTCGGCGCCGTCGGACATGAGCGACCAGTCCGGCTTCGGCTTGACGGTGATCAATGCCGGCTACACGGGGCCGAACAATATCGGCGGCTTCACGAAGAACTACAACCGGGCCCGCTTTGCGATTCCCGCCTGGCAATCGCTGGCGCCGGGCGGCTCCGTGGCGCTGACCCTGAACTACCGCCTGCCGATCTCGGGACCGGCCAACTACACGGTCACCGTGGGCGGCACCAAGTATGCCTTGACGCAGGAGTATCCGGAACTGCCGGTGGCCTTGCCGTAAGTTGAATCCGGCAGGGTAAACAGGAAAGGGCGGAACCGCGGTTCCGCCCTTTTTTCGGGGGCAGACCCGTCGGGTCTGACCCCAGCCTTTGCTTCCGGGTTGTTTCAGCTTAAAACCACGTCTCTACCTGGAAACCGTAGGAAGTGCCGCTGGTATTGTTGTTGTAGATCGGGCCGCCGTTGTTCGACGCATTGACCGAGGCGGTGGCCGCATCGTTCCATTTGCCGTAGGTCACGAAAGCGCGCAGTTCAGGACGCGACCACAGGCCGGGACCGGCCGAGATCGTCGGGGCGATGGTCAGCTTGGTCAGGCGCTTGGCCGGCAGGCCGCCCGCTTGCGTCACGCGGTCCGTGCCCAGTTCGCCCACCAGCTTGAAGTTGTTGGTGAACGCGTACACGGGACGCACGCCGACCGAGGTCCAGGTCGACGAACCGTTGGCGTTCGATTCGTCTTTTTGCCACAGGGCGACGAATTCCATGCCGAAGTTGGCCATCGGCTGGATCGCCATGTC
This sequence comes from Janthinobacterium sp. GW823-FHT06H09, assembly GCF_058794735.1. NCBI lineage: Bacteria > Pseudomonadati > Pseudomonadota > Betaproteobacteria > Burkholderiales > Oxalobacteraceae > Janthinobacterium > Janthinobacterium sp. GW823-FHT06H09. The sequence goes on from NZ_JBXAHC010000008.1 coordinate 280,153, forward strand.
ATTGAAGATGCGCGTGCGTTTCACGTCCGAACCGAAATTGGTGTCGCCCGACGCGCCGAACTGCGCGCCCTTGCCGGTGCCAGGACCGACGCCGTACTGCACGCCGAAGGTATTGCCGCCGCCGAACACTTTCGCCTGGCGGTGGAAGGCCGACAATTGCCAGCCATTGTGCTTCTGGCCGTAAGCGTCGTTGTCCTTGCCTTCGCCGATGATGTAGGTCGCGGCCAGGTCCAGGGTGCCGTTTTCATTGACGGGAATCTCGCCGTAGATGAAGTTCTGGCGCACGGCCGACTTGGTGCTGACGACGCCGGTCTTCGACACGGTGTTGATGTCGTTGTCCTTGAAGAAAGCGTACGAGAATTTACCGGGACCCGCAGGAATGCGGTCCAGGCCGGCGCCCGTGCCGTTCATGTTGATGTACTGCAAGTCCAGCATGTGGATGTCAGGACGGTAGTAGAAGCGCTTGCCGATCCAGGCCGTGCCGCCGTTCAGGAAATCGAGTCCCTGTGCTTCGACATAGGCCTTGACGATGCCCAGTTTGTTGTCGCCGAAATCCGAGTTGGGCGCGTAGGCGTTGACCCAGATGGTGGCCAGATAGTTCACGCCGCCGGACTGGGCGACGGACTTGGTGTAGCCGAATTCCGTGTAGGCGTCGCACTCATTGCCCAGACGATATTTCATGGTATTGCCGCCCAGACCGAAGCAGCCTTGCGAACCGCCGCCGCCCGAGGTGTTGCTGCCAGCGCCGGCGCGCAAGTAGCCATGGAAGCCTTCGGCGTCGCTTGGGTACATGGGGTCGGCCATGGCGGAAGCGCTGGCGATGGCCAGGAGCAGGGCAGGTAAAGTTTTCAATGCAGTGCGATTCATGCGGTCTCCAGAAGAATGTTGGTGGTAGCGGTGGCGCCCCGAAAGGCCGGTCACCGCACACGGTCTAATGCCGAAAACCAAGTCTAGCAGCGCTTTTTTAACCACCCTGATACAAATCGAACAAGTACCGATACTTTCTTTCAAAGTGTTGTTTTTACTCAATATCGATACTCTGGTGCATGGAGGGGGTGCAAAAGAGTATCGAATTGCGGTTTTGGAGTATCAGAAAGTATCAAAGTCCGGTGCTACATTGTGGTCGTGGTGCTAAGTACCTGAGCATTGCCAACGACAAAAAACACTGGAGACACACAATGAAACGTTCCGCCATTGCCGCGCTGTGCGCCGGCGCGCTTTGCCTCAGCTCGTCCGCTTTTGCCGCAACCGACCTCGTCATCGCCACCGTCAACAACGGTCACATGATCGAAATGCAAAAGCTCAGCAAGTTCTTCGAGCAAGCCAATCCCGACATCAAGCTCAAGTGGGTGACCCTGGAAGAGGGCGTCTTGCGCCAGCGCATGACCACCGATATCGCCACCAAGGGCGGCCAGTTCGACGTGATGACCATCGGCCTGTATGAGACGCCCATCTGGGGCAAGAAAAACTGGCTGATCCCGATCAAGCCCGACGCCAAATACGATATCGACGATCTGCTGCCCGCCATCCGCGAAGGCCTCTCCGGCGACGGCAAGCTGTACGCGTCGCCGTTCTATGGCGAAAGCTCGATGATCATGTACCGCAGCGACCTGGTCAAAAAGGCGGGCGTGACGATCGAAGACCGCCCCAGCTGGAACCAGTTGCGCGACGTGGCGGCCAAGCTGCACGATCCGGCCAACGGCGTGTACGGCATCTGCCTGCGCGGCAAGCCGGGCTGGGGCGACAACATGGCGCTGATCACCACCATGGCCAATTCCTACGGCGGCCAGCTGTTCGACATGCAATGGAAACCGCAATTTACCAGCAAGCCGTGGAAGGATGCGGTCACCATGTACGTCGACCTGATGAAGAAATACGGCCCGCCGGGCGCGGCCGCCAACAGTTTCAATGAAAACCTCGCGCTGTTCAACCAGGGCAAGTGCGGCATCTGGATCGACGCGACGATCGCCGCCTCCTTCATCACCGACCCGAAACAGAGCAAGGTGGCCGACAAGGTGGCGTTTGCCCAGTCGCCCATCGGCGTGACGGAGCGGGGCGCCAACTGGCTGTGGATCTGGTCGCTGGCCATCCCGTCGAGCTCGAAGCATCCGAACGAAGCGCAACGCTTCATCAACTGGGCCACGTCGCCCGATTACGTGAAACTGGTGGCCAAGGAAACGAGCTGGGCCAACGTGCCGACGGGCACGCGCAAGTCGACGTATGCGAGCCCCGAGTTCCAGAAAGTGGCGAAATTTGCCGCCGCCGAAGGCAAGGCCCTGGCCACCACACGCGCCGTGCAAAGCACCTTGCCGCCGTCGCCGTACGTGGGCGTGCAATTCGCGTCGATTCCCGAATTCCAGGTGATCGGCGTGGCCGCCGGCCAGCAGATGGCGGCAGCGCTGCTGGGCAAGGTGACGGTGGAGCAGGCGCTGGAGTTGTCGCAGCAGACGGCGGAACGTGAGATGCGCAAGGGTGGGTACTACAAGTAAGACCTTTCTTGCCGTCTGGTTTATCAACAGGCGAAGAGATTGGTGGCTTAAAACTGGGGTCAGACCCGACGGGTCTGACCCCGGATTTCTGTTGATGATCATTCCCTCACGTCCCAAGAGTATCCTATGAAACGCATTATCCCCCGGACTTTGCTGACGCCGGCCGTGCTTGCCGTCTCCGTCATTTCCGTGATCCCGTTGCTGATCACCCTGTATTACGCGTTCGTGCGCTATTCCATGCTCGATCCGAGCGGCCATCCTTTCCATGGTCTGGCCAATTTCCACTTTTTCTTTACCGATGCCTCCTTCCTGCCGGCCTTGCAGAACACGTTCACCTTGCTGTTTTCCGTCATGCTGATCACGGTGGTGCTGGGCACGGCGCTGGGCTTGCTGATCAATGAAGCGTTCCCGGGGCGCGCCATCGTGCGCGTGCTGCTGATTTCGCCGTTTCTCGTCATGCCGGCCGTGAATGCCCTGATGTGGAAGAACATGCTGCTCAACCCGATCTACGGCCTGTTTGCGCAGATCAGCCTCTTCTTTGGCGCCACGCCCGTCGACTGGCTGTCGGCCCACCCCCTGTTTTCCATCATCATGATGGTCTCCTGGCAATGGCTGCCGTTTGCCTGCCTGATCTTCATGACGGCCCTGCAATCGATGGACCGCGAACAGCTGGAGGCGGCGCGCATGGATGGCGCCACCTATGTGCAGCAGCTGCGCTACCTCTACATTCCCCACCTGGGCCGCGCCGTCTCGGTGGTGCTGATGATCGAGATGATCTTCCTGCTGTCGATCTTTGCGGAAATCTTTACCACCACGGGCGGCGGTCCCGGCTTCGACACGACCACCATCACCTTCATGATCTATCAGCAGGCACTGCTGTCCTATGACGTGGGAGCGGCCTCGGCCGGCGCCCTGTTCGCCGTGCTCATCGCCAACATCGCCGCCTTCTTCCTGATGCGCGTCATCGGCAAGAATCTGTCGAAATAAGGAGACCTTGATGCATAGCAAACTCAATCTGTATGGCCGCACGGCCGCCGCCTGGCTGTGCGCGCTGCTGCTGTTCTTTCCCATCTTCTGGCTGGGCCTGATGGCCTTCAAGACGGAAGGGCAAGCCATTTCCACGCCGCCGCTGCTGTTTTTCACGCCGACCCTGGACAGCTTCCGTGAAGTGCTGGCGCGCGACAATTACTTCGGCTACGCGTGGAACTCGCTGTTTACCAGCGTGGTATCGACGGCCATCGGCCTCTTGATCGCCATCCCGGCCGCCTATTCGATGGCCTTCTTTCCCACAGGCGGCACCATCGGCTTGCTGAAATTCATGCTCAGTTCGCGCTACATGCCCGGCGTGGGCGCGCTGATGCCCATCTATATCTGCTACCAGTACTTCGGCCTGCTCGATACGCGCATCGGCCTGACCATCATGTTCATGCTGATGAACCTGCCCATCATGATCTGGCTGCTGTACACGAGCATGAAGGAGCTGCCGCGCGAAATCCTCGAGGCCTCGCGCATGGATGGCGCCACCGTGTGGGACGAGTTCCGCCACGTCGTGCTGCCCCTGTCCGTGGGCGGCATCGCTTCCACGGCCTTGGTCTGCATGGTGTGGTCGTGGAATGAATCGTTCTGGTCGCTGAACCTGGGCGCCTCCAACGCGGGCACCCTGGCCTGGCTCATCGCCTCGTATTCGAGCCCGGAAGGTCTGTTCTGGGCCAAATTGTCGGCCGCTTCCCTGATGGCCATCGCGCCCATCATGGCACTGGGCTGGTTCTGCCAGAAACAATTGGTCCAGGGTATGACCTTCGGCGCTGTTAAGTAAACACTATTGGATGACATCATGGCTTACCTTCAACTGAGCAATATCGAGAAATTCTTTGGCGAGCACCGCGCCATCAAGGGCATCGACCTGGAGATCCAACAGGGCGAGTTCGTCGTCTTCGTCGGGCCGTCGGGCTGCGGCAAATCCACCCTGCTGCGCCTGATCGCGGGCCTGGAACCGATCGACGGCGGCAAGCTGTCGCTCGACGGGCGCGACATCACCAGCGTGCCGTCGTCCAAGCGCGACCTGGCGATGGTGTTCCAGTCGTACGCGCTGTATCCGCACATGACGGTGTTCCAGAACATGTCGTTCGCGCTGAAACTGGCCGGCGTCGATCCGGCCGTCATCCGCGAGAAAGTCGACAAGGCGGCGGCCATCCTCGACCTTGGCCGTTACCTGGAGCGCACGCCGAAGGAATTGTCGGGCGGCCAGCGCCAGCGGGTGGCCATCGGCCGCGCCATCGTGCGCGACCCGAAAGTGTTTCTGTTCGACGAGCCGCTGTCGAACCTCGATGCGGCCCTGCGCGTGCAGACGCGCATCGAGATCGCCAAGCTGCACCGCGAATTGGGCGCCACCACCATCTATGTCACGCACGACCAGGTCGAGGCGATGACCCTGGCCGATCGCGTGGTGGTGCTGCGCGACGGCCAGATCGAGCAGCATGGCTCGCCCCTGGAATTGTATGACCGCCCGGCGAACCGCTTCGTCGCGCAATTCATCGGCACGCCCAGCATGAACGTGGTGCCGGCCGATGCCGCGCCGCAGCTGCTGGCACAGGCGGGCAGCGCGGCGCAGGCGGACGGCTTTGTCGGCATCCGCCCCGAACACGTGCACCTGGGCGCGGCGCAGCCGGGCAGCGTGCCCGTCACCGTCGACCTGGTGGAGTCCTTGGGCGTGGAAACGCTGACCTATGTGCGCCTGCGGAACAATGTGCAGGTGGTGTCGCGCGGTGCGGAACGCAGCAGCCTGCAGCCGGGCCAGCAGACGCATCTGACGTTCGAGCCGGGCTTCGTCCATTATTTCGACCGCGCCGGCAAGACCTACGCGGCGGCGAAAGGGGTGCTGTAATGGAAGCGATCGCATTGAAGCAATCGAACCTGGCCAAGCTGCCGGCGAACGTCGCCGTGCCCGCGTATGCGCGCGAGGCGCTCGTGCCCGGCATCGTGCATATCGGCGTGGGCGGTTTTTTTCGCGCCCACCAGGCCGTGTACCTCGACGATTTGCTGGCCTTGCCCGGCAACGCAGAATGGGGATACTGCGGCGTGGGCTTGCTCGCGCATGATGCGGCCATGCGCGACGCCATGCGGTCGCAGGACGGTTTATATACGGTGGTCGAGCGCAGCGCGGCCGGTGATAGCGCGCGCATCATCGGCTGCATCGGCGACTACCTGTATGCGCCCGACGAGCCGCAAGCCGTGCTGGAAAAGCTGGCCGACCCCGGCACGCGCATCGTCGCGCTGACCATCACCGAGGGCGGCTACTACGTCAACCAGGGCACGGGCGAATTCGATGCGCAGCACCCCGACATCGTGCAGGAACTGGCGCACCCGGAGGCGCCGCGCTGCTCGTTCGGCTACCTGGCCGCCGCGCTGGCCCTGCGCCGCCAGCGGGGACTGGCGCCATTTACCATCATGTCCTGCGATAACCTGCAAAACAATGGCGATGTGACGCGCAAGATGCTGCTGGCCTTTGTCGCCTTGCGCGACGCAGAACTGGCGCGCTGGCTGGCCACGCATGGCAGCTTCCCCAACAGCATGGTCGACCGCATCACGCCGGCCACCACCGATGAACACCGGGCGCTGGTGCGCGACAGCTTCGGCATCGTCGACGCCTGGCCCGTCGTGTGCGAACCGTTCCGCCAGTGGGTCATCGAAGACGAATTCCCGCAGGGCCGGCCGGCCTGGGAATTGGTGGGTGCGCAGATGACGCACGACGTGCTGCCGTATGAAAAGATGAAGCTGCGCTTGTTGAATGCCAGCCACCAGGCCCTGTGCTACATCGGCATGCAGCTCGGCTACACGTTTGCGCATGAAGCGATGGAGGATGCGGGCATCCGCGCGCTCGTGCGGCGCATGATGGATGACGAGGTCACGCCTTTGCTCGATAGCGTGGAAGGCATCGATCTGGAACGCTACAAGGCCACCCTGATCGAGCGCTTTTCGAATCCGGCCGTGCGCGACCAGCTGGCGCGCATCGGCACGGAGGGTTCCGCGCGCATCCCGAAATTCGTGCTGCCGTCCGTGCGCGAAGCGCTGGCGCAAGGCGGCGCCATCAAGCTGCTGGCGTTTACCGTGGCGTGCTGGTTCCGCTACCTGGAAGGCCACGACGAGCAGGGGCGTGAGATGCCCTTGAACGACCCGTACGCGGTGCGCCTGCGCGCGCTGGCGCTGCAGGGAAAGGCGGACGCCGTGGCGCTGCTGTCCTTGCGCGAGCTGTTTGGCGACCTGTCTGACGCACCCGCGTTCACGCAGGCGGTGGGGCAGTCGCTGGCCAGCCTGTATGGACTGGGCGCGCGCGCGGCGCTGGAACAGATCGTCGCCTGACGGGGAGGGCACGCCATGCCACCGTCGTTGCCGCAGATGGAGCTGGAACAGCAGCGCGACGCCACGCCCGGCTTCGAGCCGAAAGGCAGTTTCGGCTTCATCCGCTACCTCGAGCACGGCTTTCCGAATGCGCTGGTGCGCTGGCACTATCACGACGAGTACGAACTGCACCTGATCGTCGAGAGCAGCGGCAAGGTCTTTGTCGGCGACTACATCGGTCAGTTCACACCCGGCCACCTGGTGCTGACGGGGCCGCGCGTGCCGCACAACTGGGTCTCGCTCGACACGCCGGCCGAGGGCGTGGCCCTGCGCGACATGGTGATCCAGTTCGGCCATGCGCCGCTGGCGTCGATGGCAGCCGCCATTCCCGAATTGAAGGGCATCTTCCCGCTGCTGCAGCGCGCCCTGCACGGCGTGGAATTCTTTGGCGTCAGCGAGCAGTCGCTGCGGCGCTTTCGGCGCATCCGCGACAGCAGCGGCCTGCCGCGCTTCATCGAATTTCTCACCCTGCTGGGAGAACTGGCGCAGACCAGCGACTACCAGCTGCTGTCGACGGTGCCCATGCAGTCGAGCGACGATGACGTGGCGCTGGCGCGCATCAGCTCCGCCATCAACTTCATCGTGCACAATTACAGCAGCCAGTTCTCGCTGAAACAGCTGGCCGAGCAGGTGGACATGCCAGAGCGGACCTTTTCGCGCTTCTTTCGCAGCGCCACGGGCAACAGCTTCACGGATTTCGTCAACCGCCTGCGCATCAACAAGGCGTGCCAGCTGCTGATGGAGACAGAGCGCTATGTGAGCAACATCTGCTACGAGGCGGGTTTTAACAATGTGGCCAATTTCAACCGGCGCTTCCTGGAATTGAAGGGCATGACGCCGAAGGAGTTTCGCCAGCAGGCGCTGGGCCGTTTTGGCGAGTGAAGCTTTTTGAGGTACATTCGATGGCACGGGCGGGGACAGCCTGAGAGAGACAAGCATGGAACACCTATGGCACAAGGACAGCGAGCGCAAGGCGCCCGAGCTGGAACGCGAAAGCTACGACGGCATCATCAATTACCTGGAACATGGCTATCCCAGCTCGCGCGTGCGCTGGCACTGCCATGAAGAGTATGAGCTGCACCTCATCGTCGCCACCAGCGGGCGCCTGTTCGTGGGCGACTATATCGGCGAATTCTCGCCCGGCCACCTGGTGCTGACGGGCCCGCGCCTGCCGCACAACTGGATTTCCAACGTGATGCCGGATGGCGGCGTGGCCCTGCGCGACATGATCGTGCAGTTCGCCCATGCGCCGCTGGCCGGCGCCGCGCGCGTGATTCCCGAATTGCGCGAACTGCTGCCGCTGCTCGAACGCTCCAGCTATGGCGTGGAGTTTTTCGACATGGGCCACGAGGCCGAACAGCACCTGGCGCGCATCCGCGCCACGCATGGGGCCGAGCGCTTCGCCGAATTCGTGCAATTAATGAGCAAGCTGGCGCGCACGGCCAACTACCGTCTGCTGTCGAGCGCCTCGCTGCGTTCCTACGACGATGACGCCACCCTGGCCAAGGTCAATTCCGTCCTCAACTACATCACGGACAATTACCGCGAGCCGATTTCGGCGGAAATGCTGGCCGAGCAGGTGGGCATGTCGCTGAGTAAATTCTCGCGCTTCTTCCGCAAGGCGACGGGCAACAGCTTTACGGATTTCGTCAGCCGGCTGCGCATCAACAAGGCTTGCCAGCTGCTGATGGACACCGACCAATACGTGTCGAACGTCTGCTACGACGTGGGCTTCCAGAACGTGGCCAACTTCAACCGCCGCTTCCTGCAGGTGAAGGGCGTCACGCCCAAGGAATTCCGGCGCCAGGCCGATGGCCGCTTCGGCGGCATCGGCGGACCTGTTGCGGATACGCCACTGGCGTGACGGCTGTCATGGGCTTGTCACTTTGAGCAGTTACTCTCCACGGCTTCAACCCCACCTTAGCCGAGGAATGCATGAATACTGCTGTAACGTCGACCCCGAAACTGACCCTGCTGGCCATCGCCGCCGGCCTGGCCCTGGCCGCTTGCGGCGGCAGCGATAATCCGCCGGCGGAGCCTTCCAAGCCCGTGGCGCAGACGGGTGTGTTCCTCGACGGCGCGGTGGAAGGACTCGATTATGTGGCCGGCAGCGCCCCCAAGGCCAGCACCAATGCCAAGGGCGAATTCATTTGCAACCCGGGCGAGACGGTAGCCTTCAGCGTGGGCGGCCTGGCCCTCGGTTCGGCCCCATGCGGCGCCGTCGTCACGCCGCTGGCGCTGGCCGCCAGCACGAATGTGGCGGATGACAAGGTCGTCAACCGCCTGCTGGCGCTGCAACTGCTCGACGACGACAGCGATCCCTCGAACGGCATCAAGCTGACGGCGGAAGTGAAGGCCGCGCTGGCCGGCAAGACACTGGACTTTGCCACCGCTCCGGCCGTCTTCAACACGGCCCTGGCCGCGCACCTGGCCAGCGTGGGCGGGAAATTCGCCGGCCGCACGGTCGATGCCGAACGCCGCGCCCTCGTGCGCGAGCATTTTGAAGACACGCTGGCCTCGAAAGCGGGCGCGCCCGTCAACGAGGCGCTGACACAGGCCAATCCTGTCGGCGAAGTGAAAGTCACCGTAACGCGCTACCAGATCCAGGCGGCCGACAAATTCTACGTGCCGTACGAAGGCGCGAATGCGAAAATCAAGGGAGAATTCCCGAACGGCTTCCTGCCGTCGTACGGCTCGGGCCTGGCCTACAAGGGCAAGAACGCGGCCGGCGACCTGGAATTCTATGGCTTGACGGACCGCGGCCCGAACGGCGACGGCCCGCTGGTGCCCGATCCATCGGGCAAGGGCACCATCGGCAGCAAGATCTTCCCGTCTCCCAGTTTTACGCCTTCGTTCGGCGTGATCACAGTCGGCAAGAACGGCGCCGTGCTGGGCTCGTCGACGCCGATCAAGGTGTCGGCCACCGTCAACAGCTCGGGCTTGCCCGTGCCCGTGGGCGCGGTCGGCAATTCTGCCGAGATTCCCGTCATGGATGCGATGAAGTTCGACGCAGCCGGCAAGGCCGTCTTCAACGCGGGCGGCCTCGATTCGGAAGCCATCGTCGTCGATGCCAAGCGCAATGCGCTGTGGGTGTCCGACGAATACGGTCCCTTCATCGTCAGGATCGATGCGGCCACCGGTATCATCCAGGCCAAGTACGAGCCGGGCAAGGGCTTGCCGGCGCTGTTCGCCAAGCGCCGCGCGAACCGCGGCATGGAAGGCATGACCTTAGATACGAGCAACGACAAGCTGTACGCCTTCCTGCAAAGCCCTCTGTCCGACGGCACGGCACCATATTCTGTGACGAAGAAGAATGAACAGGTCGAACGCTTTGCCCGCTTCACGCGCTGGATCGAATTCGACCCGGTGACGGGCACCAGCGGCAAGATGTATGCGTATCCGCTCAACGCGGCCGACTACCAGGATGGCCGCACGGGCAACGCCAAGCTGGGCGACATGGTGGCGCTGGGCGGCGGCAAGTTCCTCGTCATCGAGCAGGGCGCCGCACCGTCGGGCAAGGTCTTCAACAAGCTGATGCTGGTCGAATTGAAGGGTGCCACCGACATCGCGGCCGCCGCCTTCAACGCGACGACGTCCGACCTGGAGAAGAGCAGCATGGGCGGCGCCGCCGTCAATGGCGCCGACTGGGCCGCCGTCACGCCGCTGAAGAAAACGCTGCTGCTGGACTTGAACGCCATCGGCTGGGCGGCGGAAAAGGCCGAAGGCCTGACCTTGATCGACGACTCCACCATCGCGCTGGCCAACGACAATGACTTCGGCCTGAAAACCAAGGTCTTCGACGCGAATGGCGTGGAAGTGGCGGACGCCGACGTGACCAAGTGCACGGTCGATGCCAATGGCACCATCGTCACGAGCAGCGCGGCCGGCTGCAATGCCGCCAACACCATCCGCGTGGCGCGCGGCGACGACCGCGAGCGTCCTAGCCGTTTGTGGATCGTGAAGTTCGCCAAGGCGCTCAATACGTATTGATGTAGTTTGACGGACGTAAAAAAGCCGCAGGCGTGAGCTGTACGGCTAGCGTAGAGCTGGGGTCAGACCCGACGGGTCTGACCCCAGATTTTGCTTTTTGGTTTACTTTTTTGTATAAGTGTTGAGCCAATCGAGCACCGTGTGATGCCACAGCAGCGAATTAGCCGGCTTCAGCACCCAGTGGTTTTCGTCCGGGAAGACCAGCAGCTTGCTCGGGATGCCGCGGCGCTGCAGCGCCGTGAAGGTACCCAGGCCTTGCGCCGTAGGGATGCGGAAGTCCAGGTCGCCCTGCACCACCAGCATCGGCGTCTTCCAGTTCTTCACGAAGTTGACGGGGTTGAACTGCTCGTACTTGGCTGGCGCGTCGTAGTAGGTGCCGCCGTTTTCCCATTCCGTGAACCACAGTTCTTCTGTCGCGTAAGCCATGCCGCGGTTGTCGAACACGCCGTCGTGGTTGACCAGGCACTTGAAGCCGTCCGGCCAGTTACCGGCGATCCAGTTCATCATGTAGCCGCCGTACGACGCGCCCAGCGCGCAGCTGCGCTCGCGGTCCAGCCACGGGAACTTCTTGGTGGCCGCTTCCAGACCCTTCTGCAGGTCGACCAGCGGCTTGCCGCCCCAATCGCCGCTGATGGCATCCGTGAACTTCTGGCCATAGCCGGTGGAACCGTGGAAGTCGATGAAGACGGTGGCGTAGCCGGCGCCCGCATACACTTGCGGATTCCAGCGGTAGCTCCAGCTGTTGCCGAAGCTGCCTTGCGGGCCGCCGTGCACGAGGAAGGCCACCGGATACTTTTCGCCTGCCTTGGCGTTCCATGGCTTCATGACGTGGCCGTAGACGGTTTCGCCATCCGCGCCCGCGAACGAGAACTGCTCATATTCGCCGAAGCGCACGTTGGCCAGCGCTGCCGCATTCTGTTTCGTCAGCTGGACCATCGGTGCCGATTCGGACTTCGCGTCGAGCTTGCGCGTGTACAGCTGCGCGCCCGAGGCCAGGTTCGCTTGCGTCAGCACGATGGTATTGCCGCGCACGTCGAAGTCGCCCACGGCGCCTTTGCCCGTCAGCGCGTTGACCTTGCCGCTGGCCGCGTCGATGTGGAACAGACGGTGCTGGCCCACGTCATCGGCGGCGACGAGGAAGGCCTTGCCGTCCGGCGTCCAGCGGAAATCAGCCACGGAACGGTCCCAGTCGTCGGCCACGGTGCGCTTCTTGCCCGTGGCGACATCCATCAGCACCAAATGAAAACGGTCCGCTTCGAAGCCCGGCTTGGTCATGGCGACATACGCGATTGTGCGGCCGTCCGGCGAGTAGGTGGCTTTCGCATCCCAGGCCGGATTGTCGGCCGTGAGGTTGCGCGGCGCCTGGCCGCCGGCGGCAGGAATCGTGTAGACGTCGAAATTGGTCGACCACGATTCCGTGCGACCGGCCACGCGCACGGAGAAGGCCACCGTCTTGCCGTCCGGGCTGAAGTGGTATTCGCCGTTGTCGCCGAATGGCTTCGATGGCGCGTCGCCATCGAGGGTGCCGCTCAGGCTCACGGGCGCGGCGCTGACCTTGCCGGCCGCGTCGATCGGTGCCGAATACAGCGCATTGCGGCGGCCATCGGCCCAGGTATCCCAGTGGCGCACGAACATCTGGTCGTAGACCATGCCGCTGGCCTTGTTTTTCGCTTTTTCATCGAGGCGCTTCCTGGTGCAGGCGATGTCCGCGCAATCGAGGAAGACGCCCATGCTGAAGGCAAGGCGGTCGCCCTGCGGCGACAGGCGGTAGGTATCGACGTCCAGCGCCAGGTCGGTAACCTTGGCCGCTTCGCCGCCGTTCAGGGGCAGCTGCCACACTTGCGAGGAGCCGGAGCGGCCCGAGAGGAAGTAGATGGCGTCGCCGTTCGGCGACCATTGCGGATCGCTGGCGCTGGCGTCGCCGCGCGTGAGCTGGCGCGGCGCCGCGTTCGGCGCGCGCAGGTCGATCATCCACAGCTGCGTGTTGCCGCGGTTTTTCTCCAGGTTGGTCGTACGCACCGTGTAGACGACGCGCGTGGCGTCCGGCGACAGCACGGGGCTGCCCACCCGTTCCATGGCGACCATGTCTTCCACGGTGAAACCGCGCGGCGCGGCCGGCGCCGATTCCGCAGCAACGGCGGTGGTGGCCATGGCGGCACTGAATGCTCCCAAGAGCAGCAGACGTAAACTCATTCAAACTCCCGATTCTGATGACGACGTTATCGATATGGTATTGACGTGGCCGGCTGTACCGCCGGCAGCCCGACATCATAGCAATAAAGACGCGCCCGCTGCGGGAGTTGACCGCCGGTTAGCCGGCCGGAACTGCCAGTTGGTCGAGTGCCACGTGGCCCAGGAAACCGCCCCGGCTGGCGGCCGGCAAGCCCGCCTCGATGGCGTGGGCAAAGCGGATGCCGGGGTCCTGTTCCAGCGCCGCCAGCACGCGCGCCACGTGCGGATAGTCGCTTAAGCGTGCCAGTTGCAGCGGTTCGGCCCAGCGCGCCGTGGCGGCCAGGTAGGCGTCGGCAATCGTCGGCGCGGTATCGGAAGCGAGCCAGGCGCGGCCTTCAAGCAGGCGTTCCAGGTGCGCCAGGCTTTTGTTGACCTTCTCGACGGCCATTTCGCGCCAGACGGCCGCGCGCGCATCGTTTTCTGCCGCGCGGCTGGCCTGGAAGGCGGGCATGAAGGCGGCGTGGAAGGTCGTGTGCAGAAACGACAGCGCGCTGTTCAGGCGGTCGCAGGCGGGCGTGCCCTGCGCAAAGCCCAGGCCGCTGTTCGGCGCGCGGGCGGCGATATGCAGCAGGATCGCCATGCTTTCCAGTAGGGGCGTGCCCGCGTGCGTGAGCAGGGCCGGCGTCTGGCCCAGGGGATTGATGGCGAGAAAGGCCGGATGCTGCTTGCTGGCCGGGTCGCGCGCTTCCACGCGGGCCAGGCGATACGGCAAGCCGCTCCATTCGAGGGCGGCGATGGCGGCAAACGAGCAGCCGAACGGCACGCTGTAGATCAGGGTGGTTTCCATGCTGGAGTTCCATTCAGGTGAGGGAAGGGCAGTCTAATCGCGATAGTTACTATTTGGAAGAAGGCAGAATAATGTGGTATAGGTACATTTTTTATACCAGATAGGGATCGCCATGAAGGACAATGTCTCCGGCTGCGCCGTGGAAGAAGCCATGCGTTTGCTGGGCGGGCGCTGGAGGGCGGTGCTGCTCAGCTATCTGATGGCAGGGCCGAAGCGCTTCAGCGAAATCCGCCGCGCCGTGCCGAATATCTCGCAGCGCATGCTGACCCTGGACTTGCGCGCGCTGGAGGAGGCGGGCTTGCTGACGCGCACGATCTATGCGGAAGTGCCCGTCAAGGTCGAGTACCAACTGACGGACGAGGGCTTGCGCTTGCGCGAGCTGGTCGAGATGCTGCGCGCCATCGGCCTGCGCCTGCGCGGACAGGCGGACGGGGGCGGTGCCTTTCTCGCGCCCGATGCCGTGGATAGTTCTCTATAGAAACAGCTGTTTTTTATGCAAAGTGCTAGACTGCCGGCCTTTGACCACTACTTTTGACACCCATGCGCCTGACTACCCTCGCCCTGACCGCCGCCGCCCTGTTCGCCGCCTTGCCGGCCCAGGCCGCTACCATGCCCACGCTCGAACACATCCAGGCCGCCGTGCAGGCGGGCGTGGCCAAAACGCAAGCCAGGATGCAATCGTCGATACCGGTTCCCATTCCCGTCAAGGCCACCAGCCTGCAGGGTTGCCAGGATTCGCAGGAAGTGCCGGGCGAGGTGGTGTGTCTGATCGGCATGAGCGCCGGCATGCGCGACGGTTTTATGGTCTTGCCGCTACGTAACGATAACGGTACCTGGGTCGGCGTCGAGCGCAAGGATGCCAAGTTTGCGGGACCGTCGCCGGCCGAGGCGCAAGCGATGATACGCGCCTGGGCCAAGGAAGAAGTGGCGCGCAATCCGGAGGCGGCCAAGGACGTGCAGATGCAGGAAGCGCAAAGCACCATGCAGGTCAAGGCCGTCAACGAGTGCGACGTCAAGCGCAAGACGGGCTACCTTGTGTGCGATACGCAATTGAGCGTGCCGAGCCGCCCGGAAGGCATCAAGACGGAACTGACCTTCATGCTGGAAAACGCCGGCTGGCGCTACGTGCCGCGCTAAGCTGCCGGCCGCCAGCCCGCTCGCCCAGCGGCCTGACATTCCTTTCTGCATAGCGCCAGCCCCACTTCGGGGCGTCTGGCGCTCACGCACTTCCCTCCTGCACGTCCAGCCTGCGTGGCGGCCCACGCGGCCGCCGGCAGGCATATCGCATCCCTCATCGGCACCAGACATACAGTTTAGCGTAGGCAATATGGCTGAATTGATATATTTGTTGATTCAGTATTTTATGAAATGAAAATGATAGAATTGGTGATTGTTTTTATTTGTGTTGTGATTCTGCCATATAAAGCAATATATTTGGTGTAATCGTTATTTTTTGGCGTATGATATTGATAATGCGCAAGTAAATGCTGCGATCTGAATGTCTGGAGAACCGCCGTGCTGAAAAAAATAACGAGTAGCGAACTGATGCTGGGAATGTATGTCGAACGTCTGGGCCGTTCCTGGCTCGATACCCCTTTCTGGACGCGTTCTTTCTTGCTGGAGTCGCCGGCTGACCTCGAGCGTATCCGCTCGGCACGCCTGTGCGAAGTGTGGATCGACACGACGCGCGGGCAGGCGCCGCAAGTCGCGCCGCCCGCCGTGCCTTCTGCCGCGCCGCCGGCCGCGGCAGGCGCTCCTGCGGCCGCGCCAGCGACGGTGCCCGCAAGCAAAACCGTCGCCGATCCGGGCCCGCCCCGCTCGCGCGAGGAGGAACTGGCGCGCGCCCGGCGCCAGATCGAACGCTCGCGCCAGGCCGTGCAGACGATGTTCGACGAGGTGCGCATGGGCAAGGCCTTGTCCGCGGCGCAAGCTTACGAACTGGTCGACGATATTGCCGCCTCGATGCAGCGCGGCGGCGACGTCCTGCTGGGCCTGGCGCGCCTGAAATCCGCCGACAATTACACGTATATGCACTCGGTGGCCGTGTGCGCGCTGATGACGGCGCTGGCCAGGGAGCTGGGCCTGGCGCCCGAGCAGGTGCGCTCGGCCGGCCTGGCGGGTTTGCTGCACGATATCGGCAAGATGGCCGTACCGTCCGCCATCCTCAACAAGCCGGGCAGCCTGAGCGAAGCGGAATTTTCCTCCGTGCGCGCCCATCCGGCCGCCGGCCACCGCATGCTGCAGGAAGTGGGCGAGATCGACCCGGTAGCGCTCGACGTGTGCCTGCACCACCATGAAAAACTCGATGGCAGCGGCTACCCCAAGGGGCTGCGCGGCGAGGAAATCAGCCTGTTTGCGCGCATGGGCGCCATCTGCGACGTGTACGACGCGATCACCTCGAACCGGCCGTACAAGCAGGGCTGGTGCCCGGCCGATTCGCTGCGCCGCATGGCAGGCTGGCGCGGCGGACACCTGGATGCGCAACTGTTTGCCGCCTTCGTCAAATGCCTGGGCATCTATCCGCTGGGCACCCTGGTGCGGCTGCAGTCGGAGCGCCTGGCCGTGGTGGTGGGACAGTCGCCGGGCAAGCCGCTGACCCAGCCCACCGTGCGCGTGTTTTTTTCCATCCGCGCCGGCACCTGCATCGTCCCGACTCTGCTCGACCTGGCCGCGCCGGGTTGCCAGGAGCGCATCGTTTCCACGGAAAGCGCAGCCCAGTGGCGCCTGCAGGACATCGACCGTTACTGGGCCGGCGAACCTGCCGTGGCATGACGGCCGGCAGGGCCGTAATAAAGTGCATTTTGTTAATAATAAAATATTAAAATAATGGTGCCAGTGCCGTGCCCGCTTTGCTGGCTGGCGACCGTTCCTTGTCCGCAAACCCGTCACCGTACGGGCTACTTTTGAGGATGTGACCATGCGACTCAATCTTCCCGTCAGCGATACCGAAATCACACTGAGCGATAGCGAGACCATCGTCTCGACTACTGACTTGCAAGGCAATATCACCTATGCCAACCCGTATTTCATCGCCGTCAGCGGTTACAGCGCGGAAGAATTGATCGGCGCGCCGCAAAACATCCTCCGGCATCCGGACATGCCGGCCGAAGCGTTCGCCGATTTCTGGGCGACCATCCGCTCGGGACGCTCGTGGAGCGGCATGGTGAAAAACCGCTGCAAGAGCGGCGATTATTACTGGGTGCTGGCGAACGTGACGCCGGTGGTCGAAGACGGCGTGGCCGTCGGCTACATGTCCGTGCGCACCAAGCCGACGCGCCAGCAAGTGGCGCAGGCGTCCGCGCTGTATGCACGCATCAAGGCGGGGCAGGCCGACGGCATCGTCATCAGCCAGGGTGCTGCCGTGCGCACGGGCTGGCTGGCCAGGCTGGCGCGCTTGCGCGACCTGCCGCTGGGCCAGCGCATCGGCTGGAACCTGGGCTTGCTGAGCCTGGTATTACTGCTGCAACTGGCGTGGAATGCGGGCGTGTTGCCGGCTGCGGCCCACGGCTGGCTGACGGGCCTGTCCGTGCTGGCCTTGTGCGCGACGCTGTATTTCTGGCACAGCTTGCACCGCGCCGTGCTGCATCCGCTGCAGCGGGCGCGCCAGGCCTGCGACGTGATGGCGGGCGGCGACCTGACGGGCGAGCTCGACACCACGCGGCGCGACGAGATGGGACAGTTGCTGCGTTCCTTGCGCCAACTGCGCGTGAACCTGCATTCCATCGTTGGCGACGTGCGCGGCAATTTCTTGCGCATCAGCATGGCCAGCCAGGAAATCGCCGCCGGCAATATGGATTTGTCCGGCCGCACGGAAGCGCAGGCCTCGGCCCTGCAGCAGACGGCGTCGAGCATGGAGCAGCTGGCGGCCACGGTGCAGCAAAATAGCGGCAACGCCGTGCAGGCCAGCGACATGGCGGGCAAGGTGCACGGCCTGGCAGGGCGCGGCGGCGAAATTGTCGGGCAGATGGTCCGCATGATGGAGGGCATTAACGTCTCGTCGAAGAAGATTGGCGACATCACGGGCATTATCGAAGGCATCGCTTTCCAGACGAATATTCTGGCCTTGAACGCGGCCGTCGAAGCGGCGCGCGCGGGCGACCAGGGGCGCGGTTTTGCCGTCGTGGCGGGCGAAGTGCGCAGCCTGGCCCATCGCAGCGCGGCGGCCGCCACGGAAATCAAGCAATTGATCACGGCCTCGCTGGAGCAAGTGCAGGCGGGCGCGAAGCTGGCGCAGCAGGCGGGCGTCAGCAGCGCCGAAATGCTGGGCGCCGTGCAGGGCGTGCACGGCATCATGGAAGAGATCGCCTCGGCGTCGCGCGAGCAAAGCCATGGCATCGGCCAGGTCAACATGGCCGTCACGCAAATGGATGAAGTGACGCAACAGAACGCGGCGCTGGTCGAGGAATCGGCGGCCGCCTCCGCATCGCTGCAGGGCCAGACCTTGCAGCTGGAACAGGCGATGGCCCTGTTCAAGCTGGAACGCCGGGGTGCTACAGCAGGCGTTCCGACAACGCCTTGAAGGCAACCTTGGGCACGAGGAAGGCAAACGGCTTCGATACGGGCGGCAACTGCCCCAGCAAGCCGCAGTCGGCGCGCAAGGCTGTCAGCGCTTGCACTTGATCCACATCAACGGGCAAGTCGATTTCGCCGAAGACCAGCTTGCCGTTGCGCGGCACGTGCGCGATGGCCCCATCCTGGCAAGCGAGGAAGGCGACGGCGTCGCGCCAGTTGCCGAACAGTTGCTGCCATTCGGCATCGAGGCCATGCGCCGCCGTGATGGCCGCCTGCACATCGAGCGCCGGAGCGCTGCCGGCGCCGCTGGCGATGCTGCAGTGCGCCTGCGTGGCCATGACCTCCAGCGCCATGCCGGCCGCCAGGTGCGTGGGCAGGATATCGCTGAACAGGCGCGTGCCCAGCGCATGCGGCAGGCTGGCCATGATGTTTTTCAAAAAATACACGCAAGGCACATCCGGTGCGCCCGGCGGCGTGCGCTCCAGGTACAGGCGCCAGTTGCTTTGCAGGGGAGACGGCAGCAACCGGCGCAGCGGGCCGAGCAGTGCAGGGCCGAAATGCCCGTGGCGGTACGTCAGCACCGTGAACGGCGTCTTGCCGTCGCGCTGCCACAGGGTCACGCCCGGCGGCAATAATGTCTGCGCCGCAGCGGCATCGACCAGCCAGCTTACGTAGACGACGTCGCGCACGTCGCTGTGCAGGGTCAGGAAGGGCAGGCGCGACATGACGGCCTGGCGTAGCTTGGCGAAATGCGTGCAGTTGGCGAGCGCGGCAAACACGCGCCCCGGCCAGCCCGCGCGCGGGTGGCGGTAAGTGTTGTCTTGCAATTGGGAACTTTCTGGAAAGGCGCAGGAAGATTAATACGCTGACGCTGCAACGCCCGTCCACATCATCGCGAGCGGCAGCGATGTGTGGCCGAGACGCGCAGCTGTGCTGGAGCACAGCGAGCATCGCAGGCCGCACAGGGCGCCGCGCAGCCGATGTGGGCGGGCGTCACTATTACTGCATATGCCAGCCGTGGCTGACCACGATCGATTGTCCGCTCAGGGCGTTCGACGGGAAGGCGGCCAGGAAGATGGCTGTTTGCGCCACGTCCTGCGTGGTGGTGAATTCGCCGTCAATCGTGTCTTTCAACATCACTTTCTTGATCACGTCTTCCTCGCTGATGTTCAGCTGGGCCGCCTGTTCGGGGATTTGCTTGTCGACCAGCGGCGTGCGCACGAAGCCGGGGCAGATGACGTTGGCGCGGATGCCGTCTTTCGCGCCTTCCTTGGCCACCACCTTGGCCAGGCCCAGCAGACCGTGCTTGGCGGCAACGTAGGCGCTCTTGAATGGCGAGCCTTCGTGCGAGTGCACGGAACCCATGTAGATGATGGCGCCGCCGCGGCCCGCCTTGATCATTTCGCGCATGCAGGCGCGCGTGGTGAGGAAGGCGCCGTCCATGTGAATGGCCAGCATCTTTTTCCATTGGTCGAACGGGTAGTCGACGACGGGGCTGATGATCTGGATGCCCGCATTGCTGATCAGGATATCGATGCCGCCGAAGTGGGCCACGGCGTCCGCCACGCCCTTGTCGACCTGCTCTTCGCTGGAGACATCCATGGCGACGGCAAACGCCTGGCCGCCCGCTTGCTTGATTTCCTCGGCCGTCTTGCTGGCCGCTTCCAGGGCCAGGTCGGCGATGACGACCTTGGCGCCCTGTTTCGCGTATTCGATGGCCATTTCCTTGCCGATGCCGCTGGCGGCGCCGGTAATCAGTGCGACTTTGTCTTTGAGTTGCATATTAATCCTTTGCATTGCGGGTTGGAGTGATCGTGGGAAGTCAGACTTTGCCAGTATAGCCAGAAAACGCGTCAGGCATGGCCCGCGCACGCCTGTAAGCCGGCTTGCTTTTCCTGTAATTGCTGCAGGCGCCAGGCGCCGGGATTGGTGCCCGACCAGGTGCGGAACGCGTGGTTGAACGCGCTTTGTTCCTGGTAGCCGAGCAGGAAGGCGATGTCGACCAGCGACAGGTCCGGCTCGCGCAGATAGTCGCGCGCCAGGCCATAGCGGGCCTGATCCAGCACGGCCTGGAAGCTGGTGCCCGCGTCGGCCAGCTTGCGCTGCAGGGTGCGCGGCGTGACGGCCAGTGCTGCGGCAACGGTGGCCAGCCGCGCCGAACCCTGACGCAAGCCTCCCACGATGGCCGCGTGCACCTGCGCATCGATGCCGGCGCCCGTGTCCGCTTCGGCCTCGCGCTGCGCCAGCAATTGTTCCGCATGCCGGCACAGCACGGGATACAGGCTGACGTCCGCGTTCGGCACGGGCCAGTCCAGCAATTGCGCGTCGAAGGTGGCCGTGTTGGCGGGGGCATTGAAGGCGGGCAGGCTGCCCAGCACGCGCACGTATTCGTCGCGGTGCGCCGCATGGCGCAGCAAGTCGCCGCCGCCATCGTGGGTAAAGGCCAGCCGGGCCGGCGGCAGCGGCATGCCCGCCAGCCAGTCGCCGCACACCTTGACGCCGGCAAAGACGCTGTCGACCAGGTGCCGGCTGGCGCCCGGATAGTTGCTGGCCCAGCGGTAATGTGCGATGGCGCCGTCGCGCTGCAGGGT
This sequence comes from Janthinobacterium sp. GW823-FHT06H09, assembly GCF_058794735.1. Classification (NCBI taxonomy): domain Bacteria; kingdom Pseudomonadati; phylum Pseudomonadota; class Betaproteobacteria; order Burkholderiales; family Oxalobacteraceae; genus Janthinobacterium; species Janthinobacterium sp. GW823-FHT06H09. Next base: position 301,152 of record NZ_JBXAHC010000008.1, read on the forward strand.
CGAGCGGCCCAGGTCGTGCGCCAGCCGTTCATAGCGGGCCGTCTGTTCCAGCGCCTGGCCCACGTTGCTGCAACTGAGCAAGATCAAGCCATAGGCGCTGTACGTGCCCATGCGCACGCGCTGGCCCACGTGCAGGCCGAAATGCGCGTCGCCCGCCAGCTGCGCGCCCGCATCGAGCAGACGCACGTAGTCGCGCGCGGCCAAGCCCATGCCAGGCGCGGCCGCTTCCAGGCCGTGCGGCGCCACGCCGGCGGCCTGCGCCAGGGTGACGCTATCGATGCCGTGGGCGCCGGCCGCTTCCAGCAGCGGCAGCAGATAGGCGCCGGCGACCCGGCCGTCAGTGCTTGTCATGATGGAACAATGCGATTGTCATGAAAAACCAATACCCTTCGTCTGTGGCGGCATATGCTATTGATCTAGCAAGAAAATCAGGCAAGAACAGTATAGCAAGCCGCCGTGGCGCGCAACTGGCCGAATACAGGGGATGTCCATGCAACGCTGGAATGGCTGGGGAGATGAAAGCATCGTGTATGCGCTGAACGAGGATGCGCTGGCATTCCTGCGCGAGCGCCTGGGGCCGGGCAGCGGCATTGCCGACGCCAGCTTCGACGACGCCTGCGCGCAGGTGCCCGCCTCGCGCCTGGCGCCGCATCCGCTGATCGACACCCAGCCTGCCACGCGCGTGCGCCATGCGCTCGGTCAAAGCCTGCCCGACTGGTTTAAATTACGCCACGGCCGCATCGGCGCGGTGCCCGACGGCGTGGCCTTTCCCGACAGCGCGCTGCAGGTGCGCCAGCTGCTCGCGTATGCGCGTCAGGCGTGCGTGACCGTCATTCCCCATGGCGGCGGCACCAGCGTGGCCGGGCATTTGACGGTGGCGGCGGGGCCGCGCCCCGTGCTGTCGATCAGTCTCGTGCGCCTGTGCGCGCTGGGCCACCTGGACCGCGAGGCGCAGCTGGCCACGTTCGGCGCGGGCGTGTATGGCCCCGACCTGGAGGCGCAGCTGCGCGCGCAGGGCTACACCCTGGGCCATTATCCGCAGTCGTTCGAGTATTCCACATTGGGCGGCTGGATCGCCACGCGCTCGTCGGGCCAGCAATCGCTGCGCTATGGCCGCATCGAGCAGCTGTTCGCGGGCGGCGAGGTGGAAACCCCGTCCGGGACCTTGAGCATCCCCACGTTTCCCGCCTCGGCGGCCGGCATCGACCTGCGCGAAATGGTGCTCGGCTCCGAAGGGCGGCTGGGCATCGTGACGCAGGCCACCGTGCGCGTCTCGCCGTTGCCGCCGTATGAGGCGTTCCATGCCGTGTTTTTCGCCGACTGGGGCCAGGCGCAGGCGGCCGTGCGGACGCTGGCCCAGTCACGCCTGTCCCTGTGCATGCTGCGCCTGTCGAACGCGGTCGAAACGCAAACCATGCTGACCCTGGCCGGCCATAAAAAACTCGTGGGACTGCTGGAGCGCTACCTGTCGCTGCGCGGCTGCGGCGAAGGCAAGTGCATGCTGATGCTGGGCGTCAGCGGCGACGAAAAACCGGCGCGCGCGGCCCTGCGCGGGGCGCTGGCGCTGGCGCGGCGGAACGGGGGCGTGCATGTGGGACGCCACATGGGCGACAAGTGGAAGCAGGGACGCTTTCGCAACGTCTACCTGCGCAACGGCGCGTGGGAACACGGCTATGTCATCGACACGGTGGAAACGGCTGTCGACTGGCCACGCGTGGCGCCCATGATGGCGGCGCTGGAGCAGGCGGGCGCCCGCGCGCTGGCACAGCACGGCGAGCAGGTGCACGCGTACACGCATTTGTCGCACGTGTATGCGCAGGGCGCCAGCGTCTACACCACGTATGTGTACCGGCTGGCGTCCACGTATGAAGACAACATGGCGCGCTGGCGCAGTTTGAAAGACGCGGCCGGCGCCGCCATCGTCGCCAACGGCGGCACCATCAGCCACCAGCATGGCGTGGGCACGGACCACGCGTCGTGGCTGATGGCCGAAAAGGGAGAACTGGGCATCGCCGCCATGCGCGCGCTGCTGCGCCAGTTCGACCCGCAGGCCATGATGAATCCCGGCAAACTGCTGCCCGAGGCCGGAGGCCCATCGTGAACAGGGCGGATCTGCCTGGCGTCCTGGCGCGCGAGTGGGATGTGCTGATCGTCGGCGGCGGCATCACGGGCGCCGGCATCCTGCTGGAAGCGGCGCGGCGCGGCTTGAAGGCGCTGCTGGTGGAACAGCGCGATTTCGCCTGGGGCACGTCGAGCCGGTCGTCAAAGCTGGTGCATGGGGGCTTGCGCTACCTGAAGCAGGGACAGTTCGCCATGACGCGCGAGTCGGTGCACGAGCGGGTAGCCTTGCTGGCGGATGCGGCCGGGCTGGTCGAGCCGCAAGGCTTCGCCTTCGGCGACTACGCGGGCAGGAAGCCGGGGCGGCGCCAGTTCATGCTGGGCCTGGCCATCTACGACGTGATGGCGGGCAAGCGCGCGCGCCGCTATGTCGATGCGTCTGACTTTGCCATGCTGGCGCCGCACGTCCGGCGCGACGAGCTGCGGGGCGGCATGCTGTACCAGGACGCCAAGACGGACGACGCGCGCCTGGTGCTGCGCGTGCTGCAGGAGGCACGGCGTCATGGCGGCGTGGCCGTCAATTACCTGGGCGTGGCGTCGCTGCTGCGCGAAGATGGCAAGGTCACCGGCGCCACCTTGAACGATGCGGTCGATGGCGCGACATTCACCACGCGCGCGCGCCTGGTGATCAGCGCCACGGGCGCCTGGGCCGACGGCTTGCGCGGCCAGGTGGGAGTGCAGCCGAAACTGCGGCCCCTGCGCGGCAGCCATCTGCTGCTGCCGGCCTGGCGCTTGCCGCTGGCGCAAGCCGTCAGCCTGATGCACCCGCACGACGGCCGCCCCGTGTTTGCCTATCCGTGGGAGGGCGTGACCCTGGTGGGCACCACCGATGTCGACCACGGCGCCAGCCTGGACCTGGAACCGGCCATCACGCGCGGCGAACTCGATTACCTGCTGGCGGCGCTGCGCTGGCAATTCCCGCAGCTGGCGCTGGGCGAAGACGACGTGCTGGCCACGTTTGCCGGCGTGCGCCCCGTGATCGACAGCGGCCGGCTTGACCCGTCGAAGGAAGCGCGCGAACATGCGCTGTGGCTGGAAAACGGCTTGCTGACGGTGGCGGGCGGCAAGCTGACGACGTTCCGCGTGATTGCCCTCGATGCCTTGCGGCGCGCCGCGCCGCTGCTGCCGGGCTGGCAGGCGGATTTGCGTCCGCTGCCGATTTTCGACGCCACGCCGCCCTTGTCGGGCAAAGCCTTGCTGCTCGACGGCGAGCAGCGCGAACGGCTGCTGGGCCGTCATGGCGCGGGGGCGCAGGCGCTGTGCGATGCGGCGCGGGACGGCGAACTCGAGCCGATTCCCGGCACTCAGACGCTGTGGGCGCAGCTGCGCTGGGGCGCGCGCATGGAAGACGTGCAGCACCTGGACGACTTGCTGCTGCGGCGCACGCGCCTCGGTTTGCAGCTGGCCGGCGGCGCGCTTGCTATCATGCCGCGCCTGCGCGCCATCTGTCAGCATGAACTGGGCTGGGACGATGCGCGCTGGGAGGAAGAACAGCGGCGCTACCTGGCCTTGTGGCGCCGCCATTACAGCGTGCCGCAGGGCGATTGAAAAAACCATAAAAAATAAACAAGAGGAGAACATCATCGACACGACCCTGTTTGGCCAGCCCCTGGCGCTGGACGACGCGCGCATCACCTACGACAGCCTGTCGCCGCTGGACTTGCGCCAGCCCATCGATACCCTCGTCGACGACCTGGGCGAAGACCTGCTGCAAATCACCTGCGCGAATGGCGACATCGTCGACGTGGGCTGGTATCCGGCCTGGAGCGAACAGGGGCGCTTGCGCGTGGTGGCCGTGCGCGGGCAGGACTGGGAAGCGCCCGTCTTCAGCGCGCAGCCTGAAAAAGATCCGCAGGCGCTGCTGCAGGCGCTGCGCGCCGCGCTGGCCAGCCTGGCATAAGCCATGACCAGCGTCTCCGGCCAGGGGCCGTACATCCTCTCCATCGACAATGGCACGCAAAGCGTGCGCGCGCTGCTGTTCGACCGGGACGGGACACTGGCGGCGAAGGCGCAAGTCTTCCTCGAAGCGTATTACTCGGACCACCCCGGCTGGGCCGAGCATGACGCCGACGGCTACTGGCAAGCCGTGTGCGCAGCATGCCAGCAGCTGTGGCGCAGCACGGACATCAATCAATCCTCGGTGGCCGGCGTGGCGGTGACGACGCAGCGCGGCACGGTGGTCAACGTGGACGAACACGGCGCGCCGCTGCGCCCCGCCATCACCTGGCTGGACCAGCGCAGCACGCGCGACATTCCCCCGCTGGCGCCGTGGTGGCGAGCCGCCTTCCGCGCCACGCGCCTCGACGGCACGATCACGTACTTCCGTCGCGAGGCCGAGATCAACTGGATCGCGGCGCACCAGCCCGACATCTGGCGCCGCACGCATAAATTCCTGCTGCTGTCGGGCTTTTTGAATCACCGCCTGTGCGGAAAATATATCGATTCGACGGGCTCGCAGGTGGCGTACATCCCGTTCGACTACAAGCGCCATGCCTGGGCCGGGCGCTTCGACTGGAAGTGGCAGGCGCTGGCGATACAACGCTCGATGCTGCCGGAACTGGTGACGCCGGGCACGCGCATGGGCGCCATCACGGCGTCGGCCGCCGCGGCGACGGGCATCCCGGAGGGCACGCCCTTGCTGGCGGCGGCCGCCGACAAGGCGTGCGAAGTGCTGGGCGCCGGCTGCGTCGAACCGCACGTGGCGTGCCTGAGCTACGGCACCACGGCCACCATCAACACGACCAGCCGCAAATACGTGGAAGTGACGCGTTTTATTCCGCCGTACCCGGCCGCCATGCCCGGCGCCTACAGCACGGAAGTGCAGATCTTCCGCGGCTACTGGATGGTCAACTGGTTCAAGGAGCAGTTCGGCGACCGCGAACGGGCGGCGGCTGCCGAGGATGGCATGGGCTTGTCCGCCGAAGCGCTGTTCGACCGCCTGGTCGAGGCCGTGCCGCCCGGCTCCATGGGTCTGATGCTGCAGCCGTACTGGAGTCCCGGCATCAAGGTGCCGGGGCCGGAAGCGAAGGGCGCCATGATCGGCTTTGGCGACGTGCACACGCGCGCGCACATCTACCGCGCCATCCTCGAAGGCCTCGCGTATGCGCTGCGCGAAGGCAAGGAGCGCATCGAGCGGCGCAGCGGCATCGCCATCACGGAGCTGCGCATCGCGGGCGGCGGCTCGCAAAGCGATGCGGCCATGCAGCTGACGGCCGACATCTTCGGCTTGCCCGCCGCGCGCGCCCACGTGTATGAAAGCTCGGGCCTGGGCGCGGCCATCGCCGCTAGCGTAGGCCTGGGCTGGCATGCGGACTTTCCCGCCGCCGTGCAAGCGATGACGCGCAGGGGCAAGGTCTTCCAGCCCCATCCCGAGCACCGCAAAATCTATGAGCAGCTGTACCGGCGCGTGTACAGCAAGATGTATGCGCGGCTGCAACCGCTGTACCGCGAGATTGCCGACATCACCGGCTATCCGGAATAACTACGCCTTCAATGCTATTGCGAATCATTCTCATCCAGTATATGATGTGTTCCGCATTTCACCAAGGCAACGTATCCCGGTGACTGCAGTGCGCCGCCGGCCATGCGCCGGCGGCGTGTCCGCGCGGGCAGGGTTCCGCCGCAACGCTTCCGTCAACGCCGCCGCTTGATCGTGCACCGCCTGTCCTCTGCCCAGCGTTTTTCATTCCACAAGCATCAAGCAAACCCAGGCAAGGATAGCGATGAAGAGCAGCAAACAACGATTGACCCCGCTGGCCGCCGCGCTGGCCCTGGCATTGGGCGGCGCGCACGGCCATGCGTGGGCGGCAGCGAAGGCGGACAAGGCCGATGCGGTACAGATGCCGGCCATCAGCGTGTTTGGCGACGCCATCAGCGCCGGCACGGCCGGACGCTCGTATATCACCAGCGCCGACATCGAACGCCAGCAGGCCGACAATGTCGCGTCCTTGCTCGACACCTTGCCTGGCGTGGACCTGGCCGGTACGGCCCGTCCCAGCGGCCAGAGCCTCAATATCTGGGGCTTCAACAAAGTGCAGGACGTAAAAGTCATCCTCGACGGCGTGCCCAAGGGTTTTGAAAAATACCGCCAGGGTTCCATCTTCATCGAGCCGGAACTGATCAAGCAGATCGAAGTGAACAAGGGCGCGCATACGAGCTTGTACGGCAATGGCGGCTTCGGCGGCGTCATCACGGTCGAGACCAAGGATGCGCAGGACTTGCTCGAAGGCGGCGAGAGCGTGGGCGCCATGCTCAAGTACTCGCGCCACTCGAACAATGCAGAAAACGACGCCACCGTGGCCGTCTACGGCCGCACCGAAGACGGCCGCTTCGACGCGATGGCCTTCACCACGCGGCGCAAGTCCGACGATTTGCGCAAGCCTGACGGCAAGCCATTCCGCTTTTCCGCCATCGATGCGCCATCGAGCCTGGCCAAGCTGAATATCCGGCTGACGCCGGAGCAGCTGCTGACCCTGACGGCGATGAAGAGCGGCAGTTCGGGCTGGGGCCCGTTCGCCGCCATGGGCGAGGACGTGCCCACGCCGACCGAGGCGGAAATCAAAAAATATGGACTGGAAGAGGCGTGGCAGCGCAAGGCCGTCTACCGCGACCAGGACGACGATACGTATTCCGTGAAGTGGCAGTACGCGCCGCAAGATAATCCATGGATCAAGCTGACGGCCAGCGCCGGCTATTCGCACACGGACCAGCATGACAAGCGCCTGCCATCGGCTTCGCCGGGTTCCTACCTGGGCTCCCTGGGCAACGAGAGCTGGGCCTCGTACGTGGACCGCATCGCGGAAGTGCGCAACGAAAGCGTGTTTGCGACGGGCGCCGTGTCGCACGTGCTGCAAACGGGCCTGCAATGGCACAAGAATGTGCGCGACACCCTGATGTACTACCCGTCGTCGACGGCGCTGAAGGACCCCAGCTACAACTACGGCTACTTCCAGCCCTACTACATGCCGGCCGGGCGCCAGGAAACGACGGGCCTGTATCTGCAGGATGCGATGACGTATGGCGACCTGACGCTGACGGCGGCCTTGCGCCACGACCGGGTCGTCTCCGAGGGCGTGCCGAACAAGGCGCCGCGCTACAACAGTCCGCTGGCGGCGGCCGGCCACGACTTCAGCGAAAAGGCGCACGAAGACTGGTCGCCCCGTCTGGGCCTGTTCTGGAAGGCGTCCGGCACGCTGGCCTTGTTCGGCGACTTGAGCCGCACCTGGCGCGCGCCGACGATCGACGAGATGTATTCGAACGAATACTATGTGTCGTCCAGGCTCGGTTCATCGACGCCGGGTACCAGCCGCGACCTGGCCGTCGAGCGCGTGACGGCCGTGCGCGCGGGCGCCATGCTGCACCGCCAGAACGTGTTCATGGAGCGCGACGACGCGCAGTTGCGCCTGACGGTCTACCGCAACCGTGTCAGCGACAATATCGGCCCGCGCCTGGGCGTGCTGGTCGAAGGCTACGAGCCGGGCTCGGGCAAGGTGCCGCCGGCGCTGTCCGACTACCGCAACCTGGCCGGTTTCCATACGCAGGGCGTGGAAGTGGAGTCCTACTACAATTCGCCGCGCCTGTTTGCCAGCGCCTCGCTGTCGAAGCAGCGCGGCACGCGCACCGGTTCCCAGCGCGACCCGTGGGGCCGGGACGAACCCGTGTCGACCATCGCGCCCGATAAATTGATGGCGGGCCTGGGCTGGCGCATGCCCGACCTGGGCGCCAGCATGGGCTGGCAGGGCCGCTTCGTGGCGAAGCAGGAGCGCGTGCTGCCGGTGGGGAACGTGTACCGCCTGCCGCCGTCGAAAGGCTATGCGCTGCATACCCTGTTCGCGTCATGGAATGGCAGGCAGGGCGTGTGGCGCGGCACTGAGGTGCGGCTGACGGTCGATAATGTCTTCAACCGCAATTACATGCCCTACCTGAGCGAGGCGGTCACCGGTGTGGGACGCAATGCGAAGTTGAGCGTGTCGAGAAAATTCTGATTCGCTTTGAGAACGGCGGGCCGGAGACGCGGGCCTGAGAAAATGCCGATGGCAGCGTTGCAGCTTCCTTGCCGTACATGCGTACTGTCTGCGTCGCTGCGCCTTGCCCTCGACATTTTTCAGGCCCGCTTGGCCCGGAGTGCCTTTTTTTGTGACTTGGGCCTACTCCCTGTCCGTTGCATGTGCCGTTGAACTTCCAACTTCCAACTTCAAACGTCAACGTAAAACGATCGCCTTGACCGTTTCCCAGGCCGTGCTGCCCGAGTGCGTGGCGCGGACCTGGTTGCGGCCCGCTTCCTTGGCCACGTACAGGGCGCGGTCGGCGGCGACGAACAGCGCTTCGCGGTCGTCCAGCTGGTGCGGGCGGATGGTCGCCACGCCGATGCTGACGGTGATCCACGGCGAGGTGCTGGAGCGCGGATGCGGCAGTCGCAGCGCTTCGATGCTGGCGCGGATGGCCTCGGCCAGGTGCAGGGCGCTGGCCGCGTCCGTATCGGCAAACAGCAGGACGAATTCCTCGCCGCCGTAGCGGGCCGCCAGGTCGCCGGAGCGGCTGGCATGCGCATCGATGGCTTGCGCCACCTGCTGCAGGCAGCTGTCGCCGGCCGGGTGGCCCAGGCTGTCGTTGTACAGCTTGAAGTGGTCGACGTCGAGCACCACCAGCGACAGGGCGCCGCCGCCGCGCACGGCGCGCTGCCACTCTTTTTCCAGGAAGCTGTCGAAATGCCGGCGGTTGGCTATTTGGGTCAGCGGATCGAGATAGGCGGCGCGCTGCAGCGCGTCTTCCGACTGCTTGTGGTGCGTGATGTCGTGCAGCAGGCCGATATACAGGGGCTGGCGCAGATACATGGGCGTCAGGGTCAGGTCCATGCTCAGCGCCGCGCCGTTGCGGTGGCGGATCGCCACTTCGCGCGTACCGTGGTTGTGCGCCTTTTCCGGATTGGCCGCGTGCATGGCGAAGTAGTCGAGGTATTCCTGCGTCACGAGGGGGCTGAGCAGCTCGCCGATGAAGCGCCCGGCCAGTTCGTTTTCGCGGTAGCCCAGGTATTGGTCGCAGGCCGGGTTGGTGTACTGGATGCGCCCGTTCGCCTCGATGATCAGCAAGCCCTCGGCCATGTTGTTGACGATGGTGCGCAGGCGCTCGGCCTGTTCCTGCTGGGTTTCATTGTTGCTGCGGATTTGCAGTTGGGCGCGCACGCGCGCGCGCACTTCGGCCATGCGCAGCGGCTTGCTGATGTAATCGACGGCGCCGCAGTCGAAGCCGGCCACCACGTCTTCCGTTTCCGTCCTGGCGCTCATGAAGATGACGGGGATGCGCTGCGTCAGCGGATGCTGCTTGAGGCGGCGGCACGTCTCGATGCCGTCCATGTCCGGCATCATCACGTCGAGCAGGATCAGGTCGGGCTGGGCGCGTTGGGCAATCGCCAGCGCCCGCTCGCCGGACGTGGCAACATAGGTTTGATAACCCTGTTCGCTCATCAGCTTGCGCAGCAGCTCAAGGTTGGCCGGCGCATCGTCGACAATCAAAATGGCGGCTTCATGCCGCTGGGAATACTCCACACTGCCTGGACTCATTGCTTCCGGCCTTCTCGATGTACTCTGCGCTGCCAGCGTTTGCTGCATTTTCGGTGATGCTGACCGGGCTCAAATCTGATGCAGCGGTCAAATCATACCGCCTCGCCAATTTTTTGGGTGAAAAAATCGATGCTGCGCGAGGCGTGAAAATATTATTTTTATGCTATCTTTAAAAATAGATAAACGCAGTTGCTATCGTGAAAGCTGTTTTTAAACGGCAAAGATGCGTGCCCGGTGGCGCCGGGGCAGCGGGGGACACGCCCCGCAGTTGCGGGGCGTGGAGAGTGCGATTACATTTTTGCGGCGATCAGTTTGCCCAGGATGGCGATGCCTTCGCGGATGCGTTCCGGCGGCACCGTCACGAACGACAGGCGCAAGGTGTGCGTGTCCGGCGTGTTGGCGTAGAACGGCGCGCCCGGCACGAAGGCGACCTTGTTGGCGATGGCTTCATCGAGCAGTTTCATCGCATCGATATGTTTCGGCAGGGTGACCCAGATGAACATGCCGCCTTCCGGCTTCGTCCAGGTGACGCCGGCCGGGAAGTGCTCTTCCAGCGCCGACAGCATGGCCTGGCACTGGTTGCCGTACAGGCTGCGGATGCTGGGGATATGCCGCTCCAGGAAACCATCCTTGATCACTTCATGCACGACCATCTGCGTCAGCTGCGAGGTGTGCAGGTCGGCCGCCTGCTTGGCCAGTTCCAGGCGGCGTACCAGCGGCATCGGCGCCACCACGTAGCCGAGGCGGATGCCGGGCGTGAGCACTTTCGAAAACGAGCCCATGTAGATGACGCCGTCCGGATTCATGTTGATCATCTTCGGATACGGCTCGCCGCTGTAGCTCAGAGCGCCGTACGGATCATCCTCGATCAGCGGCAGGCCGTGGCGAGCGCAGGTTTCCACCAGTTCCACGCGGCGGGCCACGGACAGGCTGCGGCCCGTCGGGTTCTGGAAGTTCGGCAGCGCGTACAACAGGCGCGCGCCATCGGCGACGGGATCGATCGACGACGGCACCAGGCCTTCGTCATCGGTATCGACGGACACGAATTCGGGACGGTAGACGGAAAACGCCTGCAGGGCGCCCAGGTAGCTGGGGGTTTCCACCAGCACGCGGCTGCCTTCGTCGATCAGCACCTTGCCCAGCAAGTCCAGCGCCTGCTGCGAGCCGGACGTCATCAGCACCTGTTCGGGCAGGATGGTGCTGCCATTGCCGGAGAGCGAGTCGGCGATCCACTGGCGCAGCGGCAGGTAGCCGTCGGTGGGGCCGTATTGCAGGGCCACCTTGCCATTGTTCGACAGGACCTTGTCGAAGGCGGTCTTCATTTCTTCCACGGGGAAGGTGGCGGGCGAGGGCAGGCCGCCGGCAAACGAGATGATCTCGGGACGCTGCGTGATCTTCAGGATTTCGCGGATGAACGAGCTTTGCAGCTGTTCCGCGCGTTCGGCAAAGCGCCATTGGATCGGATTCGGATTTTCAATTTTCATACGAGTCTCACAGAAGATGCCGAGCTGCGCCGGCTGGATTTGTTGGCCCGCTTGTGGCGGTGCGTGCGCAAGCGGCGCCGGATAGGCGTCGCCATGGTGCTGCGGTATTGTACGGCTTGCACGCCGCCGTGCCCATGCGCACGCGCAACGGCGTTGCAAATGGGCGTCAGGGAACCTTACTTCAGCTTGCGTCCGATGCCCACGACGGCGATCACGGCGCCGGCAAACAGCAGGCTTTCGCCCGTCAATGGCTCATTCAGCAGCACGGCCGCGCCCACCAGGGAGAGGAAAGGCTGCAGCAGCTGCGTCTGTCCCACGCGCGCCACGCCGCCCAGCGCCATGCCACGGTACCAGAAAAAGAAGCCGATAAACATGGAAAACACGGAGATGTAGGCAAAACCCAGCCAGGCCACGCTGCTGGCCTGCGCCATCAGCGCGCGTTGCGGCCAGGCGTTCCACAGCGTCACGGGCAAGACAAAAGGAACGGCCAGCAGCAGCGCCCAGGAAATCACATGCTGGCCCGGCATCGTCTGCGCCAGGCGCCCGCCTTCGGCATAGCCGAGTGCGGCCAGCAGCACGGCGGCAAAGATCAGCCAGTCGGCCAGGTGGAAGCTGCCGCCGCCCTGGCGCAGCGCGAACGCCACCACCAATAGCGTGCCGAGCAGGGCCATCAGCCAGAACCCTGCGGAAGGGCGCTCCTTGCCGCGCAGCACGGCAAATACGGCAGTGGCCAGCGGGAGGATGCCCACCAGCACGGCGCCGTGCGAGGCGGGCAGGCTGCGCATGGCGATCGACGTCAGCCAGGGAAAGCCCAGCACGCAGCCCAGCGACACGAGCGCCAGCGGCAGCCATTGTTCGCGGCGCGGCAACGGCGCGCGCTGGTGCCACAGCCACAGGCCGGCCAGGCCGGCCGCCACCAGGGCGCGGCCCAGGGCGACAAAGGTGGGATCGAGTTCGGCGACGGCCATGCGCGTAAAAGGCAGGGTCAGGCTGAAGAGGGCGACGGCGATGAGGCCCAGCAGCAGGCCTTTGCGGTCGGCGCCGAGGCGGGGAGGATGGCTGATGGGGGCGGTACTGGTAGTCGATGGCATGTTTTTCCTGATACTGGCTGATAGGTGTGCGGGGGTGCGCGGCAGGCGTGGATTAATTTCTGCCGTACTGCTATCCTAGGGCGCAATAGCAATACAGTACAAATACACTTTCACGCATAATTTCACATACTGTCATGGCCATATGAGCAATACACTTCCTTTGCTGTCGCGCGCCTCGGGCGAAACCCTGATCGACCAGATCGCGCGCTCGCTGGCGGCGCGCATCGACGACAAGCTGCTGCGCGGCGGCGCGCGCATGCCTTCGATCCGCCAGTGCGCCGCCAGCCTGGAGGTGTCGTGCGCCACGGTGGTGGCCAGCTACGACAAGCTGGTGGCGCGCGGCTACCTGGAATCGCGGCGCGGCGCCGGCTTTTTCGTGCGCGAGCGCTCGCCGCTGAACACGCCGGCGCCGCCCCCCGGCGCGCAGGACGCGGCGGCGCAGCCGATGGATGTCGTTTGGCTGATCCGTAACATGTTCCGCCAGACGCCGGTCATCCCCGCGCCCGGCACCGGCATGCTGCCCGCCGAGTGGCTCGATGGCGACCTGGTGGCGCGCGCCCTGCGCGACGTCAGCCGCCAGCCGGGCAGCCTGCTGCTCGGTTACGGATCGCCGCAGGGTTTTTTGCCGCTGCGCCAGCAGTTGCAGCTGAAACTGGCGGGCCTGGAAATCGCCTGTCCGCCCGAGCAGATCGTCACCACGGTGGGCGTGATGCAGGCGCTGGACCTGGTGGCGCGCGAGTTTGCCCGCCCCGGCGACACTATTTTCGTCGACGATCCCGCGTACTGGCTGATGTTCGGCGCCTTTGCCGCCATGGGCATGCACGTCATCGGCATCCCTCGCCTGGGTGACGGCCCCGATATCGCCGTGCTGGCCGAGCTGGCGGCCCTGCACCGTCCCAAGCTGTACGTGATCAATTCGGTGCTGCACAACCCCAGCTCGACGTCGCTGTCGGCGGCCAAGGCGTTCCAGGTGCTGCGCCTGGCCGAACAGCACGATTTCCTCGTCGTCGAAGACGATATCTATTGCGACATGCACCCGGGCGGCGAGGTGCAGCCGGCCACCCGCCTGGCCGCGCTGGACCAGCTGCGCCGCGTGATTTACCTGGGCGGCTTTTCCAAGAGCCTGTCGGCCAACCTGCGCGTGGGCTTCATCGCCACCTCGCCGGAATGGGCGCAGCGCCTGGCCGACCGCAAGATGCTGGCCACCCTGACCACCAGCGACATCGGCGAGCGCGTGGTGTATAAAATCCTCTCGCAAGGTCTGTACCGCAAGCATGCGGAACGGCTGCGCGCGCGGCTCGACAAGGTGCGCGAGGGCACGTACCGCCGCGCCGAGCGGGCCGGCCTGCGTTTCGATCCCGCGCCGGCCGGCATGTTCATCTGGGCCGATGCGGGCTGCGACACGAATGTGCTGGCCGAAAAGGCGTTGGCCGAAGGCCTGGTGCTGGGGCCGGGCAGCCTGTTTTCGCCGCGCCAGCTGCCGTCGACCCGCATGCGCCTGAACCTGGCCACGGTGCAGGACGAGCGCGTCTGGGATTTTTTCGGCCGCGCACTGGGCTAAAACTGCACATTTGCCGGGGGCTCTTGAAATCGCTTGTACCATCCCCAACTCCGTAGAATCCGTCCCATCCACAAGACTATGAGGTAAAAATGGCTGTCTCCGAAAAGCAAACCCTGGGTTTTCAGACCGAAGTGAAGCAAATGCTGCACCTGATGATCCATTCCCTGTACTCGAACAAGGAAATCTTCCTGCGCGAATTGATCTCGAACGCGTCCGACGCGGCCGACAAATTGCGCTTCGAAGCGATCGATAACGACGCCCTGTACGGCAACGATCATGAATTGAAGATCAAGGTCAGCTTCGACAAGGATGCGCGCACCATCACCATTTCCGACAACGGCATCGGCATGACCCGCGACGAGGCGATCTCGCACCTGGGCACCATCGCCAAGTCGGGCACCAAGGAATTCTTTGGCAAGCTGTCGGGCGACCAGCAGCAGGACGCGGCCCTGATCGGCCAGTTCGGCGTGGGCTTCTATTCCGGCTTCATCGTCGCCGACAAGATCACCGTCGAAACGCGCCGCGCCGGCGTGGACGCTTCCGAAGGCGTGCGCTGGGAGTCGGCGGGCGAAGGCGATTACAGCATCGAATCGATCGACAAGCCGTCGCGCGGCACCGACATCATCCTGCACCTGCGCGAAGGCGAAGATGAATTGCTGTCGAGCTGGAAGATCAAGTCCATCATCCGCAAATACTCGGACCATATCTCGCTGCCGATCGTGATGCAGAAGGAAGAGTGGGACGACGAGAAAAAAGAAACCGTCCTGAAAGACGAATTCGAAACCGTCAACCAGGCCAGCGCCCTGTGGGCCCGCAACAAGGCAGACATCACGCCGGAACAGTACGACGAATTCTACAAGCACGTGTCGCACGACTTCCAGTCGCCGCTCACGCACACGCACAACCGCGTGGAAGGCCGCAGCGAGTACACGCAGCTGCTGTATATTCCGGCCAAGGCGCCGTTCGACATGTGGGACCGCAACAAGCGCGGCGGCATCAAGCTGTACGTCAAGCGCGTCTTCATCATGGACGATGCCGAGCAGCTGATGCCGACCTACCTGCGCTTCGTGCGCGGGGTGATCGACTCGGCCGATTTGCCGCTGAACGTATCGCGTGAAATCCTGCAGGAATCGCGCGACGTCAAGGTCATCCGCGAAGGCTCGACCAAACGCGTGCTGGGCATGCTGGAAGAACTGGCGAACGCGGACGAGCAGGACAAGAAGGACAAGTACGCCGTCTTCTGGAAGGAATTCGGCCAGGTGCTGAAGGAAGGCATCGGCGAAGACGCGGCCAACAAGGAACGCCTGGCCAAGCTGCTGCGCTTTGCCTCGACGGCCAACGACAGCGACGAGCAAATCACTTCGTTCGCCGACTACGTGGCGCGCATGAAGGAAGGCCAGGACAAGATCTACTACGTCACGGCCGACAACTACGCCGCCGCCAAGAACAGCCCGCACCTGGAAATTTTCCGCAAGAAGGGCGTCGAAGTGCTGCTGCTGACGGACCGCGTCGATGAATGGATGCTGTCCTTCCTGCAGGATTTCGAAGGCAAGGAACTGGTCTCCGTCGCCAAGGGCGGCCTGGACCTGGGCGCGCTGGAAGACGAGGCGGAAAAGAAAGAGCACGAAGAAACGGAAACTTCATACGCCGACCTGGTGGGCAAGATGAAGACCGTGCTGGCCGACAAGGCCAAGGACGTGCGCGTGACGTTCCGTCTGACCGATTCGCCAGCCTGCCTGGTGGCCGATGAAAACGAATTGTCGGGCAACCTGCTGCGCATGCTGAAGGCGGCGGGCCAGAGCGCGCCGGAATCGAAGCCGATTTTGGAAATCAACCCGAACCACCCGCTGGTGACGCGTCTGAAATACGAAGACGCGGAAGGCGGCAAGTTCGGCGACTGGGCCAACATCCTGTTCGACCAGGCCATGCTGGCCGAAGGCGGTTCGCTGGCCGACCCGGCCAGTTTCGTCAAGCGCCTGAACGAGTTGCTGCTCAATTCGGCGAAGTAATCGCCACCGCATGCCTAAAACGTAGGTCGGATTAGCGCAGCGTAATCCGACACGGCGGCGGTGACCGATGTACTGAAGCCGGCCCTTTCCTCGTGGAAGGGCCGGCTTTTTTCATGCGCATGCCTCAAGCCCTGGCCGCGGCGACTTCAGGCATAATTGCCCCTTGTTGAATTTAATTCGTCAATGGCCGGCATGGCCGTTGATGCAGGAGCCTGTCATGTCAGTGAGTACCCGCGACGCCCTTTTGAAAAGCGCAGAAATCCACCTGCGTTCGAAAGGCTACGCCGCTTTCAGTTATGCCGATTTGTCCGAAGAAATCGGCATACGCAAGGCCAGTATTCACCATCATTTCCCCACCAAGGAAAACCTCGGCGTGGCCTTGATCACGCAATATATCGACGTGTTTACGGAAAAGCTGCAGGCGATCGATGCCGCGCATGCCGATCCGGTCGAACGCCTGCGCGAGTTCGGCGGGCTGTTCCTGGCCAGCGCCAACGACCATTTGCTGCCGCTGTGCGGCGCGCTCGCGGCCGAAATGGCGGCGCTGCCCGAATCGCTGCAGGCCCTGGGCCGGCAACTGATGGCGCAGCAGCTGGACTGGATGGAAAGCAATCTCGTGCAGGCGGCGCAGCTGCACGGCTGGACTTTGCGGAAGCCGCCGCGTGACTATGCCTTCATGCTGCTCAGCGCATTGGAGGGCGCCAGTTTTATCGGCTGGGCCCTGGGGCCTTCGACCGATCCGCTGGCCGCTTTCCATTACATGCTCGACAATCTGGCGTAGCGCGGGCCAGCCCGCTCAGGCAAACAGGGCGGGTTTGGCGACCATGAGCGCGCAGATGGTCAAAAATACGGCCAGCTTGAGGCACAGCCAGATCCGCAGTCTGGCGCCCGCCTGCACGTATCCCTGTTCCACCTTCTCTTCCACCTTGTCCGCCCAGAAATGGTCGATGGCTTGCGCGCCGATAAAAAGCGTGAGGGACAGCCGCATCCAGCCCATGTGCAGCCAGGCCCACTGTTGCTGGTACAGCAGGACCAGCCCGCCGGCAAGCACTATCCAGCCTGCGACGGCGATCTGTTGATGGAGTTTATGTAATGTATCGCGGCCGGCGGCATCGCGCATCAGGTTCAGCAGGCGCGGCGTCAGCATCATCGGGCCGATGAAGGCGATGGCGGCGATGACGTGCAGTATCATCAGGAATGTATAGGTGTTCATGGCGTTCTCGTATCGGCAAAGACGGTTGTTTGCGGAACGTTTAGAATAAGTTTTACTACCCACTTTCGCTACTCGCATTCATGGCAAAAACTGCAGCGCATGCGGAGCCCCGCAAGCGGCCGTCCCAGGCCAGATCGGCCGCCACCGTCGCGGCGATGGTGGAGGCGGCTGCTCGCATTATTGAGGTGCGGGGCTGGGCCGCGTTGACGACGAATCATGTTGCCGAGCTGTCCGGCGTCAGCATCGGCTCCCTGTACCAGTACTTCCCGTCGAAAGAGCCGCTGCTGGCCGAACTGGTACGCCGCGAACGCGCGATGCTGCTGCGCGACGTGGGTCTAGCCATGGCGCTGGAGGGGGAACTGCCGCTCGCGATAGAACAGGGTGTGATGGCCGGTCTGGCGCACCAGTTCAGGCGCCCCGCGCTTGCCCTCGCGCTGGAATCGGCTCCATCGTCGCCATCCTTGCAGCATGAGGACGAGGCCTTGCGGCAGGCGCTTGCCGGCCAGCTCGCGGGGCTGCTGGCGCGTCATGGCGTCGCCGATGCTGATATGGCCGCCGCCGACGTGATTGCGCTATGCCGCGGCATCATCGACGCCGCGGCGCTGCGGGGAGAAACCGATATGGCGTCGCTTGCCCGGCGCCTGGGGCGCGCGGTCCATGGCTACCTGGACACGGCGGGACCTGCCAGGGAAGCTGCCGCCAGCGCTTAAGGGAGGATGCAGCCGTCCAGGCCACACATCTCCCCGGCCGATGCGGCCAGGTTCTCCCGGGATTGCGTATGGAGGTTCTCCAGCGCCTGCAGGAATACTTCTGGCGGCTGCGCGCCGGAAATGTGCGCTCCATTGCCAAAGACGAACAGCGGCACGCCGGAAGCGATGCGCGATGCGCTGCGCTCATCGTCCTGCACCTGCTGGCGCAATTGCGGTGTCGACCACGCGCGCTGCACCGCCTCGGCAGGCACGCCCGCCTGCGCCGCGAGCAGGGCGAGGGAATCGTGGTCGAACAGCGATTTTCCGTGCGAAATACTCTGCTCATACAGCACTTCGACCAGGCGCTGTTGCAAAGCCTCGTCGCTGACGGCCTTGACGAGCATGTGCGCGTCCATGGTGTCGCCAAACAGCATGGTGTCGAAGCGGTAGTCCAGGCCTTCGGCCGCTCCATGCGACTGCACCGAATACAGCATGCCCTCGGCGGCCATCGGATCGCGAAATTTTTTCAGCAAGGCTGCCTTGATCGGTTCGGCCTGATGGTTCGGTGCGATGCGGTAGGCGCGCAGCCTGACCTGCACGGCGTCCCTGTGTTCGAAAGCGGCAAGGGCCTTCTCGAATCGGCGCTTGGCGATCCAGCACCAGGGGCAGACGAAATCGGACCAGATGTCGACGACCAGCGCTTGTGTGTTGTTTTTCATGGTTGCTCCTTGAGTGGCCGGCTCGGCGTGCACGCATGCCAGGCCGGCTGATGCGGCGGTATCAAGCCTTGTCGAACGCGTCCAGCACGTGGGTGCTGTAGACAACGGCGGCGCCCGCATTGAGGTTGATCGCCACGCCGAGCGCCTCGGCAATTTCTTCCACGGTCACGCCCAGCTTCTTGGCGGCGGCAGCGTGGAAGGCGATGCAGCCGTCGCAGCGCGTGGTGACGGCCACTGCCAGCGAGATCAGTTCCCGCGTTTTCGCGTCGAGATGGTTGGTCTTGTCGCCGGCGCCGCCCAGTGCGGCGATGCCTTTCATGGTGTCGGGCGTCAGTGCGTTCAATTGCATCGCACGCGTGTTGATGTCTTGCCGAGCTTGTTTCCAGTCTTCCATGATTTCCTCGCTATGTAGGCGCTTGCGCGCGGGTTGGTGGCTAGATGATTCCCGGGATGGGTATCAGGCCTCGATTACTTCCAGGGTGGGCCGCATGCGGATGGCCTTCGAGAAATTGGCCAGGTTGACCGACGTTTTGGTGACGGCCTGGTGCAGCGCCTCGACGCGCTCGCGCGAGGCATCCGTGCGCAGCCGCACCACGTAGCTGACTTCGTCGTAGCCGGGATTGACGCTCTCGTCCAGGCCGAGGAAGCCACGCAGGTCCAGCTTGCCGTCCGTTTCGATTTCCAGGCTGTGCACGGTGATGCCCATGGCCGCCGCATTGGCTGCGTAACCGACTGACAGGCAGGCGTTGAGGGCGGCCATCAGCAGCTCTTGCGGATTGGGCGCCGTGTTTTGGCCCAGCAATTCATGCGGTTCGTCCGAGGCGATCTCGAAATGGCGCGCATGCTTTTCACCGCCCAGCACATAGTGGCTGACGGTGGCCACGCTGCGCGTCTGGTGTTGCCAGCGGGTCTTGACGTTGAAACGCACCTCGCCCTTGTCGGGATGCCCTGCCACGCCCTGGGCGAATTGCTGCAATGCTGCCACGTTGATGCCATTGAGCATATTGCTGGCAGGCGCCGCGCCATACGCGGGATAGTCGGTATAACCGTGGGACGGGGCGCCGCTGGCGCCGTAATAGGTCGAGCGGTCGCTGTCGGCCAGAGGCCAGTTGTTTTGCATGCGCTCCACCAGATCCGGGTTGGAGATGAATGGCATGCCGAAGGCGATCAGATCGAGGTCGCCTTTTTCCAGTTCGCTGCGCGCCAGTTCCTGCGTGAAGCCGCCCGCGCCGATCAGGGTGCCGTGATAGTCCTGGCGGAATTGCGCACCAAAGCCGGCTGGCACTTCCGCCGCCGTGATGGTCGGCTGGTAGTTCAGGTGCACATAGGCCAGCTTCCTCGTATCGAGTGCCTGCGCAACGCTGCTCCACACCTGCGCTTCATCGGCATAGGCGCGCATGTCGTACAGGCGGCCGAATGGTGAGATGCGTACGCCGACCTTGCCGCTGCCGATGGCGGCCGACAGCGCGTCTATGGTCTCGAGCAAAAAGCGCTGGCGGTTGGCGATGCCGCCGCCGTACTGGTCGGTGCGCGTATTGACGGCGCTGCTGAGGAACTGGTCGAACAGGAAGCCGTTGGCGGCCATGATCTCGATCCCGTCAAAGCCAGCGTCGATAGCGACTTTTGCCGCATGCACGAAGTCGGCGGTGACGCGGGCGATCTCGTCGACGCTCAGCGCGCGCGGCACGCTGGGCAGCACCGGTCCGGCCTTGCCCGGTTCGATCCAGGCGTAGACGGTGGTGTTTTCCGCCGCCACGTCGCTGGGGCCGACGGGCGCCGCGTTGCCCGGCTGGATAGATACATGTGACATGCGGCCCACGTGCCACAGCTGGGCGAAGATCTTGCCGCCCTTGGCATGCACGGCATCGGTGACCTGGCGCCAGCCCTGGCCCTGCGTGCTGCTGTAGATGCCGGGCGTGTACAAATAGCCGCGGCCTTCATCGGAGACGGGCAAGCCTTCGGTGACGATCAGGCCGGCCGAGGCACGCTGGGCGTAATACAGCGCGGTGAGCGCATCGGGATTGTTTTCGAGCGTGCGCGTGCGCGTCATCGGCGCCATGACGACGCGGTTGGCCAGGGAAATGCCGGACAGGTCATAAGGGGTGAACAGTTGATGCATGTGATGCCTCGCAAATGGTCGAATGCGCCGTGGCGCGGAAGGATTGCCGGGTGAAATACCGGGTGCGAAATAAGTCTACCATCTAGTAGGTAGGCAAGTCAACCGGTCGCATTGCCGGCAAAAATCGCTATGATGCGGCTTTGCACGGGACGATACGGATGATTGCCATGAAAAACCGCCTGATGGCGGGCCTGGGAGCGCACGCGCTGGGCTGCCTGCTGTTTATTGTGTTGAGCTGGCTGGGGTTTTACCTGTACACGCAGCTGTTCGGCAGCCTCGGCTCGCGCGGCGTGGCCGGCGGCCTGGCCCTGCTGCTCGTGTTTTACGTGTATGCGGGTACGAATCTGCTACTGGCGCTGCTGCCGCCCGGCAGGTGGAAGCCTGCGCTGTGCGCCTTGCTGGGCGCGGCCGTGCTCGCGTATCTGCTGCCCCAGCATCCGCTGCGGGCCATCTACTTCAGCGTGCTGTCGGGCGGCTTGAGCTGGCTGGCCGTGCTGGCCAGTGCGCGTTTAAGCAGATATTTGCGCGGCTGACAGGCCCGCAATGAAAGCGGCGACGGCGCCGGCGGCCGCTTCCGGCGCCGCCTGCAACAGCATGTGCGGCGCGGCGATGTCGACCAGTTGCGCGCCCGCTGCCTGCCGCAGTATCTGCACGGCGTTCGCCGGCGGCACCAGGCGGTCGTGGCGGGCGCGCAGATACAGCACGGGCAGGCTGCCGCGCGCGAAGCTGCGCGAGGCGTCGGTTTCCAGCACGGCGCGCAGGCGCTGGCGCAGTACGCTGGGCGGCACTTGCGCCAGCGCCGCTGCCAGTTCATTCTGCAGCTGCGGCGTGGAGTGGGGCGCCAGCAGCGCCTGGCGCAGGGCGAAGCCGGGCAGGGTGCCAAAGGGCACCAGGCCGAGCAGGTGGCGCAGCGGCGCGAGCATCGGGCGCGGATTGCGCACGAACGAACAGCACAGGATCAGGGCTTGCATGCCGGGCGGCGGATCGGCGCGCAAAGCTGACCCCAGCGGTCCCGAAAACGATTCTGCCAGCACGATGAAAGGGCGGTCCTGCGGCAAGCGCTCGCGCACGAATGCTTCCAGCGCCGCGTAATCGAGCGGCGCGGCCGGGTAGGCGATGGCCTGGGTGTCGATGGCGCTCTGCGCGCGCAAGGCGGCGTCAAAACGGTGGAAGAGCCGGGCCGTGCCATCCATGCCGGGCAGGAGGACAAGCAGTGTCGAGGCGTGGGTTGGTGTCGTCATTGCTGCCATCATAACAGCCGCACCGGCGCACCTGCCGTCCGCCTGCCGCACGGCATGGGCACTGGCATCATGCTAGAATCGCCGGCGCGCCATGCGTGGCCAGTGGCCACTGGTAGCGGCCAAATCCCCCGACAGACAGAATCATGCATATCATCTTTTCGAATTACCGCACCCTGGGCGGCGCCTTGCTGGCGGCGGCCTGCCTCCTTTCCCAGCCTGCCCGCGCCACGGCGGCGCCCTTGGCACCGGCGGGGAAAAGCCTGTCGTCCCTGCTGGCCGGCGGTCCCTTGCCGCGCTTGAGCGAAGACCCGCAAGTGCGCGCGGCCCTGTTCGATTTCTTCGGTTACGCGCGCGGCAGCTACACGGAAAACGATGAACTGCTGCTGGCACAGGCGCTTGAAGCGATCAGCGAAAAGCGCGACGCCACGCGCGCCGTGCTGGCCGATGGCCGCCAGTTGCTGGCGTCGATGAATGACCGCAAGCAGGGCCGCGAACGGGGCGCCATGCTGCTCGACAAACGCGGCGTCATCATCGCCTTTGGCCTGGTGAACGGGCATTGCCGCCTCGAGGGCCAGCCGCTGGCGAAAGTCTGCAATCCCGATCCGAATGCCGTGCTGACGGTGTTCCACCGCAAGGGCATGCTGGTTGGCGACGCTGCACCCCTGCTGGCCTGGGCCCGGCAATTGCCGCCCATGCTGGCGCTGATCGCGGGCGACAAGGAGGCGGGCGCCGACGGGCAGAAGATCGCCAGCGTCGAATACGTGCTGGCGCAGCCGGCCCTGCCGGGCTGGAACCGCGCCCAGCTGCCGCCCGCGTATCCGCCGGCGCTGCTGCCGCTGCTGCTCGATAAATCCACGGTGCTGACGTCGGCCGGCGCCGGCGTGTTTGCCTATCCGCTCACGCTCAAGGGCAAGAAGCAGAACAATGTGCTGGACCATGCGGAAGGCCGTCCGCCGCGCGACCTGGAAGTGGCGCTGCGCAGCTATGCCAGTTTCGACACGGTGGTCGAGCGCTACCGCCAGCTGGCCAAGGGCGCCAGGCTGCAGCGCAACGAGCGCACGGCCTACCTCGATGGCGACATGGGGCAGGGCAGCTACCGGGTCTACATCCGCAATACGGGCGCGGACGGCGTGATGATCGACGTGGCGCTGTGGCAGCGCAGGCTGGCGGCGGGCCGCTGATTTCAGCGCCGCTTTTAACAATAGGGCGCTGAGGTGTAGCCTAGCTCCGCCAGCTGCGCGGCGATGGCGTCATCGCGTGTTTTCCTGCCGGTGCGCAGGCGCGCATGCGTCAGGGACGCGGGCAATCCATGCGCCAGCAACGCGTCGATGTCGAGCATGGTCCCGGATGCCGACAACTGGCGCAGGGCGGGCAAGGCGGCCAGGCCGGGCAGGCTGTCGAGCGTCTTGCAGGTGTGCAGGTTCAGGCGTTCGAGCAAGGGATTGGGCCCCAGCGCGATCTGCCGCAGCTTGATCTGGTCTTCCACCCATAGCGCCTGCAGCAGCGGGAAACGGCCGATATCGCCCAGCGTTTCCAGACCGCGCACGCGTATCACTTCCAGTTTCCTCAACAGCGGCGCCTCGATGTGGGCGAGCGATTCGCGGCCGCCCAGTTGCAGCAGCAGCCTGTCCAGGCGGCTCATCTCCGAGATGAAATCCAGCGGCACGGTGTTCTTGATGCGGTACAGCGACAGGTCATGCAGCGCCGGCAGGCTGGCCAGGGTCTCGATATGCTGGCTGTGGCCTTCGATGACGAGACTGGCCAGGTGCGCATACTGGCGCAGGGGCGCCAGGTCGATATTGTTCCTGGCAGATTCGCCCAGGTTCAGGTATTCGAGGGCGCGCAAATTGTCCAGCTGCAGGATGTCGGCTTGCCCTAGTTCGTACACGCCCAGGCTCAGGCGCTTCAGGTGGCGCAGCTCGCCCAGGGTTTCCAGATACAGGGCGTTGCGGTGGCAGTCGATGGACAGGCTGGCCACATGCGGCAGCGCGCGCAGGATGCGGGCATCGAACACCCTCGGGTCGTAGCCGTAGATGCGGATGGTCAGCGCCGTGCCGCAAGTGGCGGCCAGGGCGTCGAGGTCGGCCAGCAGCGGCGTTGGCTCGCCCAGGGTATTGAACTGCACCAGCACCTCTTGGCCGCCCGCGATGGCGGCGCGGATCGCCCCGGCATCGATGCGCTCGGGGTTCTGGATGCACTGCGGCTGTCTTGCTTGCGTCATTGTCACAGTCCTATCGGGTAGTCGACTTTCCTGGGAGGAGGGCAGCCTTCCGGTCCCGGGAACGTCTGCTTGCCCGTGTCGTCGTAGCGCTTGCCGCACTCGACGAGCACGCGCTTGCGGAAGGTGTAAATGCTGGCCACCTTGCCGTTCGGGTGGTAGCAGATATTGTCGCCATCGCGGTCGGCAGAAGCGTAGCTGATCATGGTCTGGCCATTCACCGTGCGCGTGCTGTGGCCGCTGCGCGGCTCCGTGCATTTGAGCTGGCCGCTTTCATAGTATGCGTTGACGACGGAGGTGTCGGCTGCGCGGTCGACCAGCAGTTCATCCTTGCGCTTGCCGTTCGGGTAGTTCGAATAGCCTTCCTGGCGCTGGCCGTACTGGAAGGCATAGTAGTACTGCGGCTTGCCGTCCGGGTAGTACATGTGGTGGTACTCGCACACGTCGTCGCGCGTGCTGCCGTACTCCTTGAAGGTGCAGCGGTGGATGTCGTTGAGCAGCTGGCCGTCTTCATAGTATTCGCGCAGGTGCGTGAGCAGGCGTCCCTGGTCGATGACGGCCAGGCGTTCCGGCTTGCCGTTCGGGTAGTAGCGCGCATCGAGGCCCTGCTTCTTGCCGTTGTCCCACAAGGTGTCGAGGCGCAGGATCTTGCCGCTGTCGTCGAACGCCTGTTCGCGCCCGTCCAGCTGGCCGTTGCGGTAGGTGGCCGTGTAGACCACGTATTCCTTGCCGGCCGGACCCAGGTAGCGCGTGCGGCTGCCATCGAGCACGCCGGCCTGGTAATGGTCGCGCACGCGCAGCGCGCCTTGCGCATCCGTGTCGATGGCTTCGCCCTGTTTTTTGCCTTTCACGAAAGTGACGCTTTGCGTGACACCGTCCTTGAGCTTGAGCTTCCACGGCCCGTCGCGCAAGCCGTCGATAAAGCTGCCGTCGCCGTCTTCCGTGATCCACGCGCCGTGGCGCGCGCCGTTGACGTAGTTGCCGCGCGTGCGCACTTTGCCGCCCATGCGGCGTTCGTGCGGGCCGTTCAGCTGGCCGTCCGCGTAGGTATCGAAGCCCGTCACTTCCTCTTCATCGGCATAGTTGACGACCGTCCAGCGGCCTTCGCGCTTGCCGGCCCGGTACATGCCGCTCTCGCTCTGTTTGGGATAATTGAAGTACCAAATGCCTTCCTGCAGCCCGTTGACGAAATGGCCTTTTTCGCTGCCTTCGTGCATGCCTTCGCGCACCCACAGTCCCTGGCGCTTGCCCTTCGCGTACTGGCCCCGCTCGACCACCGAGCCGTCGTCCCAGGCCAGGCTGTAGATGACGGACGGACCGTCTTCGCTGCCCGTGAACTGCTGCGGCGCCGTCTCCCACGTCACTTGCCACAGGCGGTAATTTGGCAGGATGCCGGCGCCGGCGTCGCTGTACAGCGTGTAGCTGGCGGTGAGAAAACGCTCGCCTTTTTTCAGGAAGGTTTTCTTGTAGGTGATGGCATCCTTGCCGCCGGGCGCCACGGGCTTGCCGTCATCGCTGTAGTAGCCGACGATCGTGCCTTGCGTATGGTCGATGGCGTCGAAGTCCGCATTGCCGCTCTTGCCGCGCGCGACGCTGTAGTCCATCGGCGCCAGCTTGGCCAGCGCGGCCTTGACCTGGCCCGCGTTGGGAGCGGCGCTTTGCGCCACGATGCGGTTCAGGGCCGGCTGCAAGCCGTCGAGGCGCCGGTACTTGCCGGAGCTGCGGTGGTAGCGGTAGGCGCGCAGGCCGTTCTTGCCGTCCTGGCGGAACAGCACCAGCATGGTTTGCACGCTGGTATCCGATTCCTTGTCCAGCGACGCATAGAAGACGGAGCGGATGACGGCGTTGCCGAACTGGTCGAGCAGGAAGGTTTTCGAAGCGCTGTTCGTGCACTCGCAGTAATAGCCGTTGACGCCCTCTTTTTCCTTGAGAAAAGCGATGTCGAGGCCGCTGTCCTGCGATGCCGTGATGGCGGGATGGGCGAGGGTCTTGCCTTCGTAGAAGGGCGCGCCGTGGGCGAGGGCGGAGCAAAGCAGCAAGGGCAGGAGGACTGGCAAGAGCGGACGTTTCATCGTGAGGCTGGCGCCGGGGCGCCGCAATGGAAAGGCCACGATTCTGCCTGCGTTCTTACTTGTGGGCAAATGCGGGCGCGTCTATCGTGCGCGCGTGCGTGCCCCGGTTCAGGGCTGGTGCGCGGCGCAGAAGTCCAGCAGCAGCTGTTCGCCGTCCGGCCAGGGGCCGTAGCCGGCGTCGCCATTGATATGGCCGGCGTCGCCGATCATGGTGAAGTCGCTGCCCCAGGCGGCGGCAAACGCGCGCGCCCGCGCGAAGCTGACGTAGGGATCATCGCCGCTGGCCACTACCAGGCTGGGAAACGGCAAGGCTTGCAGCGGCATGGGAGAGAACCCCGTGGTGCCGGACGGGTAGGACGGCGCTTCCACATCACTGGGGGCGACGAGGAAGGCGCCGGCGATCCTGTGCGGCGAGCCGCTGGCCGCCCAATGGGCCACCAGCGTGCAGGCCAGGCTGTGCGCGGCCAGCACGGGCGCCCGCTCGCAGGCGGCGATGGCGCGGTCGAGCTCCGCCACCCATTCGTCCTTGTCCGGCGTCTGCCATTCCCGGTGCGGCACGCGCGACCATTGCGGGTGGCGCGCTTCCCAATGGGTTTGCCAGTGCTGCGGCCCGGAATTCCACAGGCCGGCCAGGGTCAGGACGAGAGGCGACATCGAGGCTCCTTAAGTTATAACTCAGTGCGCAGGGCGAATAGTTCCGGGAACAATACCACGTCGAGCATCTTGCGCAAATAGCTCACGCCCGCCGTGCCCCCCGTGCCCGTCTTGAAGCCGATGATGCGCTCGACCGTCGTCACGTGGCGGAAGCGCCAGAAGCGGAAGGCCGTTTCCAGGTCGACCAGCTTTTCGGCCAGTTCGTACAGGGCCCAGTGTTTCGACGGGTCGCGGTAGACTTCCAGCCAGGCCGCCTTGACCGAGGCGTCGGAGGCGGTGGGAAGGGTCCAGTCGGCGTCCAGGCGCTCGGGAGCGATATGCAAGCCGCTGCGCGCCAGCAGCTTGATGGCTTCGTCGTAGACGGACGGCGTGCGCAGGGCGGCGTCGAGCACCGTGTAGGTATCGGGCGCCGTCGTGTGCACGTTGAGCAGGGCGGCGTTCTTGTTCCCCAAAATGAACTCGATTTCACGGTACTGGAAGGACTGGAAGCCGGACGAGGCGCCCAGGTAGGGCCGGATCGCCGTGTATTCGGGCGGCGTCATGGTGGCCAGCACGTCCCAGGCATGGACCAGCTGGTCCATGATGCGCGCCACGCGGGCCAGCATTTTAAACGCGGGCGCCAGGTCGCCGCTTTGCAGGTTGGCGCGCACGGCGTGCATTTCGTGCAGCATCAGCTTCATCCACAATTCGCTGGTCTGGTGCTGCACGATGAACAGCATTTCGTTGTGGTTCGGCGACAGCGGATGCTGGGCCGTCAGGATGCGGTCCAGCGCCAGGTAGTTACCGTAGCTCATCGATTCGCTGAAATCCATCTGCGCGCCATGCCACTGCGCATCCTGGCCGCCGGCATGCATGGGGCAGCCGCTGCTGTTTTCTTCTTTGCTCATGGTGTTCTCTTGGTCCGGGGTCAGGTGACGGCATCGCGCTTGGCGGCGATGTCGTAGTCTTGGGTATCGAGGATGTCGCGCAGGATTTCCACCGCGTCCCACACGTCGGCAAAGCTCGTGTACAGGGGCGTGAAGCCGAAGCGCATGATGGCCGGCTCGCGGTAGTCGCCGATTACGCCGCGAGCGATAAGCGCCTGCATCACGGCATAGCCGTGCGGGTGCGTGAAGCTGACCTGGCTGCCGCGCCGTGCATGCTCGCGCGGCGTGACGAGGCCCAGCGGATGGCTGGCGCAGCGCTGTTCCACCAGCGCGATGAACACATCCGTCAGGGCCAGCGACTTGCGGCGGATGGCTTCCATGTTCGTTTGCGCAAAGATATCGAGGCCGCATTCGACGAGTGCCAGCGAGACAATCGGCTGCGTGCCGCACAGGGCGCGCGCGATGCCGTCGGCCGGCGTGTAGCCCGGGTCCATGGCGAACGGCGTGGCGTGGCCCCACCAGCCGGACAAGGGCTGGCGGAAGCGCGCCTGGTGTTTTGCCGGCACCCAGATGAAGGCGGGCGAGCCGGGGCCGCCGTTCAGGTATTTATAGGTGCAGCCGACGGCCAGGTCGGCGCCGGCGCCGTTCAGGTCCAGCGGCACGGCGCCGGCCGAATGGGCCAGGTCCCACAGCGCCAGCGCGCCTTGCGCGTGGCAATGGCTGCTGATGGCGGCCATGTCGTGCTGGTAGCCGGTGCGGTAGTTGACGTGCGTGAGCATGGCGACGGCGCAATCGGCGTCGATGGCTTGCGCCAGTTCATCCGGACTGTCGACCAGGCGCAGCTGGTAGCCGCGGTTGAGCCAGGCGGCCAGGCCTTGCGCCATGTACAGGTCGGTGGGGAAGTTGCTGCGTTCGCTGACGATGATGCGTCGCGCGGCCTGCGCCGGGTCGCTGGCCTGCATCTGCAGGGCGGCGGCCAGGGCCTTGAACAGGTTGACGGAGGTGGTGTCGGTGATCACCACTTCGCCAGTCTGCGCGCCGAGCAGCGGGGCCAGGCGGTCGCCCAGGCGCTTGGGCAGGTCGAACCAGCCGGCCGTATTCCAGCTGCGGATCAGGTCCGTGCCCCATTCGGCCGTGATGACGTGCTGGGCGCGGGCCAGCGCCGCTTTCGGCCGCGCGCCCAGGGAATTGCCGTCGAGGTAAATCACGCCTTGCGGCAAGTCGAATTGCTGGCGCAGGGGCGCCAGGGGATCGTCGAGGTCGCGCGCGCTGCAGTCATGTCGAGAAATCATGGTGGCTTTCATGTTGATACTTGTCTCAATGGCGCAATATTGCTTGAAGCTTAAAGTATTGTGCGGGAGCAGGCAGTGTAGCAAATCCGCGCCGGAAAGCGGAATTTCCACCCTGGCTGCAGCGTGAAAAGAGCCTGCCTGCGGGGCGTCAACGAAAAAAATCACGATTTTTAAAAATATTTTCAAATCACCCTAAAGTTTCGCCAGACGCCGCCGTCAACGATTACATGAACGGTGTCAAACCGGCCAAAAAAGAATGCGGGTCTTTGAAATATTTTTCGAAAAAGCCCTAAAGTTCCTGCCAAGGCGGCCGTTATCTAGGTAGACAGGCTTGATTCCGATCAAGTTGTTGTAAAAAAGTGATATTTTTTACAGGCCCAAAGTCGGGTAAACCCGCCGCAGAGCCAACCTCCCACATCCGCGCCGTTGCTGGCGTGCGACCATTATCGAGCAGTGTTTGTCAGACAAACACCTACGATCCCTTCCGCTATTGCCCGACCAAAAATACAGCGCTGCGCCTCTGTTGCATTTAATGTTGCTCCTGCAGAATGTATCTCACTGGCAACACACAACGCCAGCTGAATTCAACGGATTGAGGAGATGGAAATGACTGCTAACGACATGATGGCTGAGATTCGCGACGCTAACCTGAGCTACCTGATGCTGGCCCAGCAAATGATTCGTGCGGACAAGGTAACGGCCATCTTCCGTTTGGGCATCGCCGCCGACATCGCCGAACTGATCGAAGGCATGAGCAATGCGCAGATCCTCAAGCTCGCTGGCGGCAACATGATGCTGGCCCGCTTCCGCTTCGACGACAGCGCCATCCTGGGCATGCTGACGAACTACAATAAAGACCGCTCGCTGGCCCAGTCGCACGCTGCCATCCTCATGGCCGGCCAAGGCGTCGAAGAAATCGCTTAAGGTTGCCATCAAACGTCGATGGCGGCGTTGCATTGCCCTGAACATTTTGCCGGCAGCCTTATCAGTCAGTATCAGTTAGTCAGTATCAGTCAGTCGCGGAGTACACAGCATGGCCAAGAAAAGTGTCGTATCGGAAGCGCAGGAAATCCAGCTGGCCATCGAATTGATACAGCTGGGCGCACGCCTGCAACTGCTGGAGACGGAAGTCTCGCTGTCGCGCGAGCGCCTGCTGAATCTGTACAAGGAATTGAAGGGCGTCTCGCCACCCAAGGGCATGCTGCCGTTTTCCACCGACTGGTTCCTCACCTGGCAACCGAATATCCATTCCTCGCTGTTCATCAACATCCATAAATTCCTCGTCGACCACGCGGGCGCCACGGGCATCGAAGCCGTGATGAAGGCGTATAAGCTGTATCTGGAACAGATGCCGCCCGAAGCGGGCGAAGAGCCCCTGCTGTCGCTGACGCGGGCCTGGACCCTGGTGCGCTTTTTCAGCAGCAAGATGCTGGACATGGCGCCCTGCGGCAAGTGCGGCGGCAAGTTTGTCGTCAACTGCCTCGACCTGAACGCCGATTATGTGTGCGGCCTGTGCCACATGCCTTCGCGCGCCGGCAAGACCAAGAAGGCGCGCGATGAAGCGGCCGCTGTTGCGCCGGGCGCGGCTGCCTGAGCCCTGCATAAGACAGTAAATAAGCCGGAGCCGGTCGCCTGACCGCACTCCGGCTTTTTCATGTCGTCATCGCTTACACTGGCGTTTTCCTTCTCTGACTACCCCATGCTGCAACAAATCCTGCGCGCGCCCGCGCTCAAGGCCATCCTGATCCAGGTGCTGGCCTTTCCCTTGATGTTGCTATTGGTATATGGCCTGGCGCGCGCGGGCGCGGCCATGTCGCTGCCGGCCGTGGCGCTGGTGCAGGGCGTGCTGGCGGCGCTTATTACCTGGCGCGCGGGCCTGGCCCGCTGGTGGTGCGCCATCGGCCTGCTGTTTGCGCCCGCCTTGCTGGGCGCCAGCCTGCTCGACTGGCCTCCGGCCGTGTTCCTGGCGGCCTTTGTTTTCCTGTTGAGCCTGTACTGGTCCACGTTCCGCACGCAAGTGCCGTTTTATCCGTCGGGGCCGAAGGTGTGGCAGGCCGTGGCCGAGCTGATCGCGGACCGTCCCGGCGTGCGCCTGGTCGATATCGGCAGCGGCCTGGGCGGCCTTGTGCTGGACCTGGCGCGGCGCCGGCCCGACGGGCAGTTTTCCGGCATCGAGCTGGCGCCGCTGCCCTGGCTGGCCAGCCGCTTGCGCGCGCGGATGGCGGGCAGCCGCGCGCGCTTCCTGCGCGGCGATTACGAAGCGCTCGACTTCGGCCGCTACGATGCCGTGTTTGCCTACCTGTCGCCGGCGGCGATGGCGGCCCTGTGGAATAAGGCGGAAAAGGAAATGTTGCCCGGTAGCATGCTTCTTAGTTACGAATTCCGGATTGCGGCACGCGAGCCCGATAAGACCATCGCCGCCACAGAGGGTGGTCCTTTGCTTTACATATGGTGCTTTTAAGCAATTGTCTGCGTTATTTGCTTGCCCGTGGGGCAATCTCACGTTATTGTAGTTCCACACGGCATTTTCTCGGATTTGCGTTGAAAAGCAGCACATTTCAATTAACTTCCGGTTGCTTTTTTGCCGCAGTCTTTACCGGCGGCGCAGCCGCCAAAAGACAGGAACAGGTTTGAACATGCCGCGCATACAGCCGCGGCCATTATTGGGAGTCAGGGCACTTGTTAGTCATAATCGGATACATCATCGTCTGCGCCTCGGTCTTTGGCGGCTTCGCAATGGCCGGCGGCCATCTGGCGGCGCTGTTCCAGCCGCTGGAGTTGCTGATGATCGGCGGCGCCGCCCTGGGCGCCTTCCTTGTTGGTAACAATAACAAGGCCATCAAGGCAACGATCGCCGCCTTGCCCAGCCTGTTCAAGGGATCGCGCTATACCAAAGACCTGTACATGGAACTGATGTCGCTGTTGTTTGAAGTGCTCAGCAAGGTGCGCAAGGAAGGCTTGATGTCGATCGAAGGCGATATCGACAAGCCGGAAGAGAGCCCGCTGTTTTCCAAGTATCCGGCGGTGCTGGCCGACCACCACATCGTCGAATTCATGACCGATTACCTGCGCCTGATGGTATCGGGCAATATGGATGCGTTCCAGATCGAAAACCTGATGGACAACGAAATCGAGACGCACCATCACGAAGGCGCCGTGCCGGCCCACGTGATCGCCAAGGTGGGCGATGGCTTGCCCGCGTTCGGTATCGTCGCCGCCGTGATGGGCGTGGTGCACACGATGGAGTCGGTGGGCATACCGCCGGCCGAGCTGGGCATGCTGATCGCGCACGCGCTGGTCGGCACCTTCCTCGGCATCTTGCTGGCCTACGGTTTCGTGGGGCCATTGGCCAGCCTGCTGGAGCAGAAGCTGGAAGAGTCGAGCAAGATGTTCCAGTGCGTGAAAGTGACCCTGCTGGCCAGCCTGAACGGCTATGCGCCGGCGCTGGCCGTGGAGTTCGGCCGCAAGGTGCTGTTCTCGACCGAGCGCCCGACGTTCAATGAGCTGGAAGACCACATCAAGAAATCGAAAACGAAGTAAGCAGTGAAACTACGCCTGGACACCATGAGTCATTTGCAGCACACGGAAGGGGGACGCCATGGCCGATGAAGGCATGCGCCCGATTATCGTCAAGCGTATCAAGAAGACGGCTGGCGGACACCATGGCGGGGCGTGGAAAATCGCCTACGCCGACTTTGTCACGGCCATGATGGCCTTCTTCCTGCTGATGTGGCTGCTCGGCTCCACCTCGAAGGGCGACTTGAACGGCATTTCCGAATTCTTCAAGACACCGTTGAAAGTGGCCATGGCGGGCGGCTCCGGCAGCGGCGAAAGCAATTCCGTGATTCAGGGCGGTGGCCAGGACCTGTCACGCCAGGATGGGCAGGTACGCAAGGCGCAGGAAGAGCAGCAGCGCAAATCGTTCGACCTCAATTCCGCCAAGGCCGCGCTCGAGCGCGAGGAGAGCAAGCGCCTGCAGGCGCTCAAGGCGCGCATCGAAGCGACCATCGACGCCAATCCCCTGCTGAAAAAATACAAGAACCAGTTGCTGCTCGATATCACCAGCGAAGGCTTGCGCATCCAGATCGTCGACGAGCAGAACCGTCCGATGTTTGCGCTCGCCAATGCGAACCTGCAACCGTACACCAAGGAAATCCTGCACGCCATCGGCTCCGTGCTCAATGAAGTGCCGAACCGCATCGGCCTGTCCGGCCATACGGATTCGACGCCCTATATGAGCGATGCAGGCTACAGCAACTGGGAATTGTCGGCCGACCGCGCGAATGCGTCGCGGCGCGAACTGGTGATCGGCGGCATGAAGGAAGAAAAAGTCTTGCGCGTGGTGGGACTGGGCTCGGCCGCCCACCTGGACAAGCTCGATCCCTTCAATCCGATCAACCGGCGCATCAGCATCATCGTCATGAACAAGCGCACGGAAGAAAATGTCTTGCGCGATGGTTCGGCGATCGAGCTGCCGGTGACCGATGCCGCTTCCGCCGCTGTCGCTTCAGGGCTGGCTGCCGGTGCGCCGCCCGCGGCGGCGCCAGTCCCGGCCCCGGCAGCGGCGAAAAAATAACACGCAAGGCTGTCGACGCGTGGTGTATTGAAACAATGAGACCTTTATGACAAGAAAGAAAATACTTGGCTCGCATGTAAAACGCCTGCTGTCTGGCGTGTCGGACCATGGCCGCAAGCACTTGACGGAGGTGGAAACCGACCTGGTGCAGACCGGCATCTTGCTGGAAGAGGCGATCGAGAAGCTGTCCTTCAATTTCATGGCGATACACGCAGCCGTCGCTGCGCAGCAAGACACTATCGCGCTGCTGCTCGACGGCGGTATTCCGGCCGAGCAGCAGCGCGAAAAACTGCTGGCGTTGCAGGATGAGGTGGGGGGCTATGTGAATGCCGCCATCACCAGCATGCAGTTTCAGGACATGACCAGCCAGCTGATCGAGCGCACCCTGAAGCGCGTGACGGGCTTGCGCGAGTTCCTCGGGACCCTGGGCGAGCATGGCGCGGAGATGTTGCCGGAGAGCGACAATGAAGAAATTGTCGCCTTGCTGGGTCGGGTCAGCATGGCGCTGGCGATTCAAAGCCTGGAGTTGCGCAGCGTGCTGCGCAAGGCTGTCAGTCAACAGCATTTGGAAAGCGGCGACATCGAGCTGTTCTAGCATGCCAGTGCGGAGCGCTTGTGGTCGCATGGATTGATTAATCAAATACTCGGGCAGGATGCCCGGAATAAGTGGGAGCAAAGATGGCCAAAACGATACTTGCAGTGGACGATTCCAGCTCATTGCGCCAGATGGTGGCGTTCAGCCTGAAAGCCGCCGGTTACCAGGTGGTGGAGGCCGTGGACGGCCAGGACGGACTGGAAAAAGCCAAGCTGCAAACCGTAGACCTGGTATTGACGGACCAGAACATGCCGCGTATGGATGGCCTGGAACTGATCAAGCTGCTGCGTGAATTGCCGACCTACCAGAAGGTGCCCATCCTGATGCTGACGACGGAGTCGTCGGACGAGATGAAATCGAAAGGCCGTGCCGCCGGCGCCAATGGCTGGCTGGTCAAGCCGTTCGATCCGCAACGCCTGATCGAAGTGGTCAAGAAGGTGATCGGCTGATGCCAGCCGCGCAGCGCAATGATGCAATTGACGGAGTCACCCTATGACCATCGATATTAGCCAGTTTTTTCAGGTCTTTTTCGATGAGGCCGAAGAACTGCTGGCTGAAAAAGAACGGCTGCTGCTGGCCGTTGATATTGCGGCGCCCGACGCCGAAGATCTGAATGCCATTTTCCGCACCGCCCACTCGATCAAGGGCGGCGCATCGACGTTCGGCCTCTCCGACATGAGCGAGGTGACGCACATCCTCGAGTCGCTGCTCGACCGCATCCGCCAGGGCCAGATGGCCCTGACGGCGGAACACGTCGACGCCTTTTTGGCGGCCAAGGACATCCTCAAGATGCAGCTCGACGGCCATCGCCTGGGCAGCGCCGTCGACCAGGATGCCGTGGCCAACGTGCGCATGATGCTGCAGTCGTTCTCGCAGGACGTGCCCGTGGCCGCGCTCACGCCCGTCGCGCCGGCCTTCCACACGGCGGAAAAGGCCGCCGTCAGCCATGCCGGCGGCCACCGCATCCGCCTGGAACTGCCGGCCATGGAGCTGCGCGAAGTCGATGCGCTGGCGGCCGAACTGGGCTTGCTGGGCGACGTCGCCGTAACGAGCCTGCCCGACGCGCGCAAGGTGCTGGAAGTGACGACGCATGAAAGCCTGGACGATATCCTGGCCATCTGCTCGTTCGTGCTCAATCCCGACGACATGGTGATCACGCAGGCGCCGCCACTGGCGCCAGGCGAGGCCGAAGCGGCCCGCGCGGCGCAGGAAAAGGCGCAAGGTTACGGTTTCTTCGACCCGCTGCCAGGCACTCCTGGCGCGCCGGGCGCGGCCGATCCCGGTTACGGCTTCTTCCAGCCGATCGAGGATATCCGCGCCGCCGCCGGCGTGCAGAGCGACGCCGAACAGGGTTACGGATTCTTCCAGCCCCTCGAACAGATTCGCGCAGACGCGGCCAAGGCGGGCAACGCCAGCGCTGCCGCCGCGCCGGCCGTGGCGAGCGCCGTGGCCGAAGCGGAGCAGGAAAAGAAACCGGCCAAGAAAGAGGGCGACAAGGCCGGCGCCGAATCGTCGTCGATCCGCGTCTCGATCGAAAAAGTCGACCAGCTGATCAACCTGGTGGGCGAACTGGTGATCACGCAGGCGATGATCGAGCAGCGCGCCAGCGCGCTCGATCCGATGCTGCATGAAAAACTGCTCGACAGCGTCAGCCACCTGACGCGCAACACGCGCGACTTGCAGGAAGCGGTGATGTCGATCCGCATGATGCCGATGGATTTCGTCTTCTCGCGCTTCCCGCGCATGGTGCGCGACCTGGCGACGAAACTGGGCAAGAAGGTCGACTTCATCACGAATGGCGCCGCCACGGAACTGGACAAGGGCCTCATCGAGCGCATCGTCGATCCGCTCACGCACCTGGTGCGCAACAGTATCGACCATGGCGTGGAAATGCCGGCCGCCCGCGTGGCCGTCGGCAAGACCGAGGCGGGACGTCTGTTCCTCTCGGCCAGCCACCAGGGCGGCAACATCATCATCGAAGTATCCGATGACGGCGCGGGACTGAACCGCGAGCGCATCCTGGCCAAGGCTGCGCAGCAGGGCCTGGACGTGTCCGAGTCGATGAGCGACGCCGACGTGTGGCAGCTGATTTTTGCACCCGGCTTTTCCACCGCCGAAGCGGTCACCGACGTGTCGGGCCGCGGCGTGGGCATGGATGTCGTCAAGCGCAATATCAGCGCCATGGGCGGCGTCGTCGACATCCGTTCGGCCAAGGGTTTCGGCACGACGATTTCCATTTCGCTGCCGCTGACCCTGGCCATCCTGGACGGCATGTCGATCCGCGTTGGCGACGAGGTGTATATTTTACCGCTGGGCTTTGTCATCGAATCGCTGCAGCCAGCCGTTGAGGACATCAAGGACATCAGCGGCAAGGGGCAGGTGGTGAAAGTGCGCGGCGAATATCTGCCCTTGATTCCGCTGTACCAGATGTTCGACATCGCGCCGCGCTTTACCAGTCCCTCGGAAGGCATCTGCGTGATCCTCGAGACGGAAGGGCGCAAGGCGGCCCTGTTTGTCGACGACCTGGTGGGGCAGCAGCAGGTCGTGGTGAAAAACCTCGAATCGAATTACCGCAAGGTGGTGGGCATTTCCGGCGCCACCATCCTGGGCGATGGCGGCGTGTCGCTGATTCTCGATGTCGCCGCCCTCATCCGTTCCTCTCGCCAGCTGGCCGACGAGTCCATTTTTTCGTAATACCGATAGATAAAGATAGGAAAACGCACCATGTCAGATACTCAACAAACATCCGGAAGCAATGCGGGCGACGGCAAGGACATCGCCGGCCGTGAATTCCTGGCCTTCACCCTGGGCTCCGAAGAGTACGGCATCGATATCCTGAAGGTCCAGGAGATTCGTGGTTACGAAGCGGTCACCCGCATCGCCAACGCGCCTGAATTCATCAAGGGCGTGATCAACCTGCGCGGCATCATCATCCCGGTGGTCGACATGCGCATCAAGTTCAACCTGGGCACGCCCGTGTACGACCAGTTCACGGTGGTGATCATCCTGAACATCGGCGGCCGTATCGTCGGCATGGTGGTCGACAGCGTTTCCGACGTCACCACCCTGACGCCGGAGCAGGTCAAGCCGGCGCCGGAAATGGGCACAGCCTTCTCGACCGACTACATGATCGGCCTGGGCACCATCGACGAGCGCATGCTGATCCTGGTCGACATCGACAAGCTGATGTCGAGCAGCGAGATGGGCCTGATCGACAAGCTGGCGGCTTAAGAGGCAGTTTTACCACGCAAAGAATCACTACAGATATGCATGTACCGGCGCGGGAAAGTAATCCTCGGGAAATTATTGTGAATTTATGACGAACAGAACCGGATGCTGTGCAAGGCGCCCGCAGCGACGCAGTGCGAGCACTGCCAGCTGCGGGCAACACCGCACAGCGCCGGTTATGGAAGTCAGAAATCATAATAATTTATTGGGGGTTACTTGCCAGAGGCGCGCCGGCAGGCTGCAAGGTCCGACAGAGACCCGGCCACAACACGGCGCCGTCCGGTTGAACGGGCACCGTTCACATAAATATTGGAGACTGTAATGAGTTTGCGCGATTTCAAGATAGGCACCCGGCTGGGGATAGGTTTCGGCAGCATTCTCGCCATCCTGGTGGTGGTGATCGTTTCGGCGAATGCACTGAATTACCGTAACAAGGCCCAGCTGCTCACGGGGCTGGAGCTGGCAAGCGAAAAGAATACGCAGGCGTCGCAGATGAAAAGCGCGATGCTGGAAACCGGTATCGCCATGCGCAATATCGGCCTGCAGGGCGATGTGAGCCTGATGCAGGCGGAAGAGGGCAAGGTGCGCGAGCAGCGCAAGCTGTACGACGGCGCCCGCGGCAAGCTGGCCACCTTGGGCCTGTCCGATGGCGAGAAGGCGCTGCTGGCCAATATCGCCAAGATCGACGGCGAAGTCGATGCCGCCTTCAAGGAAGCGATGGGACAGGTGCTGGCGTTTAACAGCGAGGGCGCGGCGAAGGTGATCGCCACCCGCATCGATCCCTTGAACAAGACGACCCTGGCCGATATCAACAAGCTGCTCGATTTGCAGCATGTGGCGCAGCAAAGCTTCATGGACGACTCGCTGGCGGCCGATGCGCGCCTGATGATGGTACTGTTCATCCTGGGCGGAGCGGCCGTGGCGATCGGCGCCTGGTGCGCCATCTTCATCACGCGCTCGATCACGGTGCCATTGTCCGGCGCAGTGGCCGTGGCGCAGAAGGTGGCGGCCGGCGAGCTGACAGCACGCGTGGTGGTCGAAGGCAAGGATGAAACGAGCGCGCTGCAGCAGGCGCTCAAGGACATGAACGAGAGCCTGGTGCAGACGGTCAGCGACGTGCGCACCGGGACGGACACCATCACCGTGGCGTCGCGCGAGATCGCCAGCGGCAATGCGGACCTGTCGGCGCGCACGGAAACGCAGGCCAGTTCGCTCGAAGAGACGGCGTCGTCGATGGAAGAGCTGACGTCGACCGTGAAGCAGAACGCGGACAACGCGCGCCAGGCCAACCAGCTGGCAGTGTCGGCGTCGTCGGTGGCGGAGCAGGGCGGCAAGGTGGTGTCGCAAGTGGTCGATACCATGGGTTCCATCAAGGACAGTTCGCGCAAGATCGTCGACATCATCGGCGTCATCGACGGCATTGCGTTCCAGACGAATATCCTGGCGCTGAATGCGGCCGTCGAAGCGGCGCGCGCAGGCGAGCAGGGACGCGGTTTTGCGGTGGTGGCGTCGGAAGTGCGCAATCTGGCGCAACGATCGGCCGGCGCGGCGAAGGAAATCAAGGGCTTGATCGGCGACTCGGTCGACAAGGTCGATGCCGGCAGCCGTCTGGTGGACGAGGCGGGGCAGACCATGGGTCTGATCGTCACGTCGATCCGGCAGGTGGCCGACATCATGGGCGAGATCACGGCGGCGACGCAGGAGCAGAGCCACGGCATCGAGGAAGTGAACCAGGCCATCGCGCAGATGGACCAGATGACGCAGCAAAATGCGGCGCTGGTCGAGGAAGCGGCGGCGGCCGCCGAAAGCATGCAGGACCAGGCGCAGAAACTGGCCGACGCCGTCAGCATCTTCAAGCTGGACGGCGAGAGCGCGGCGCAGGCAGCCATGCCCGCGTCCGCGCCCGTGGTCAAGGCGGCGGCACGGCCGGCACCGGGTGTGGCGGCAACTGCACGGCGGGTGGCAACGGCGGCGCAGGCCGGCACGCCACCGCCCGCGAAAAAGCTGGCGGCGGCCGGCGGCGACGATTGGGAAGAGTTCTGACGCCAACCCGGTCCCGCTAGTTATACTTGCAAAGGCATTGGTCAGAGTAGTCATAGAGAGGTAAAAACAAAATGCCGCAAACTAAAACGGATTCGGTCAAGGAATTTGATTTCACTGGCAAGGACTTCGAACGGGTCCGCGCCATGATTTACAAGCGGGCCGGCATCGCGCTGGCCGACAGCAAGCAGGAGATGGTCTACAGCCGCCTGGCCAGGCGGCTGCGCGCGACCGGCATCTCCTCGTTCGTCCGCTACCTGGACGACCTGGAAGCGGGCCGCATGGGCGACGAGTGGGAAGCGTTCACGAATGCGCTGACGACCAACCTGACGTCGTTCTTCCGCGAGGCGCATCACTTCCCGCTGCTGGCCGAGCATGTGAAAAAACTGAGCGGGCCGATCACCATCTGGTGTTCGGCCAGTTCCACCGGCGAGGAGCCGTATTCGATCGCCATGACGGTGTGCGAGGCGTTCAATACGCTCACGCCACCCGTCACCATCATCGCCACGGACATCGACACGAATGTGCTGGCCACGGCCGCCAATGGCGTCTACAACCTGGACCGGCTCGACAAGATGCCGGCCGACCGTGCGCGGCGCTTTTTCTTGCGCGGCAAGGGCGACCGTGAAGGGCAGGTGCGGGTGCGTCCTGAACTGCGCCAGATGATCACCTTCAAGCCGCTCAACCTGCTGGCCGACGGCTGGCCATTGACGGGCCAGTTCGACGTCATCTTTTGCCGTAACGTGATGATTTATTTTGACAAGGCGACCCAGCGCAAGATCCTCTCGCGCTTTGTGCCGTTGATGAAACCCGATGCCCTGCTGTTCGCGGGCCATTCGGAGAATTTTCTGTACGTGTCGGATTCACTGAAGCTGCGCGGTAAAACAGTCTATGAGCTCGACCAGCCTCGGGGCGCCGCGCCCAAGGCACCGTCGCATCGTACATGAGAGTGAAATATGAGCCTGGAATCCAAAGAGCAATTCGCCACTAACGTCTATTACGACAGGACGTTCAACTGTGACGCCGCCAAGATCTTGCCTGGTGAGTATTACTTTACCAACAAGGACATGCTGATCGTCACCGTGCTCGGCTCCTGCGTCTCGGCCTGCATCCGCGACCGTGTCACGGGCCTGGGCGGCATGAACCACTTCATGCTGCCCGATGGCGGCAGCGATCCGAACAGCCCGATTTCCGCGTCGATGCGCTATGGCACCTACGCCATGGAAATCCTGATCAACGATTTGCTGAAGGCGGGCGCGCGGCGCGAGAACATGGAAGCGAAAGTGTTCGGCGGCGGCGCCGTGCTGCGCGGCTTCACGGCGATCAACGTCGGTGAGCGCAACGCGGCTTTCGTCATCAATTATCTGAAGGCGGAAAAGATGCGCGTGGTGGCGGAAGACCTCAACGACATCCACCCGCGCAAGGTGTATTTTTTCCCCCGCAGCGGCAAGGTGCTGGTGAAAAAGCTGATGCAGACGCATAACGATACGCTGGTACGCCGCGAACTCGATTACGCCAGCCGCCTCAAGGTCGCGCCGGTGGGCGGCGAGGTCGAGCTGTTCTGATACATATCGGACCAAACCTGCTGCGCACCGCGTTGTGCGGCTTGCGGCAGTGTGGTCCGGGTACTAATTTAATAAGAAACAAGGGCCGCAAGGCCTGGAAGGATAACTATGAAGATCAAAGTATTGATCGTGGATGATTCGGCGCTGATTCGCAGCGTCATGACGGAAATCGTAAACAGCCAGCCCGACATGGAAGTGGTGGGCGCGGCACCCGATCCGCTGGTGGCGCGCGAGATGATCAAGCAGACCAACCCCGACGTGCTGACCCTCGATGTCGAGATGCCGAAGATGGACGGCCTGGACTTCCTGGAAAAGCTGATGCGCTTGCGCCCGATGCCGGTGCTGATGGTGTCGTCGCTGACCGAGCGCGGTTCGGAAATCACCATGCGCGCGCTGGAACTGGGCGCCGTCGATTTCGTCACCAAGCCGAAGATTTCCATCCAGAGCGGCATGCGCGAGTACACGGACATGATCGCCGACAAGATCCGCGCCGCCTCGAAGGCGCGCATCCGCGCGCGCACCCTGCCGTCGGCCGGCGACAAGGTGGCCGCGCCGCTGCCTGCGCTGCGCAGCCCATTGACGTCGAGCGAAAAGCTGATCATCGTGGGCGCGTCGACGGGCGGCACGGAAGCGATCCGCGAATTTCTCATGCAGATGCCGTCCGATTGTCCCGGCATCCTGATCACGCAGCACATGCCGGAAGGCTTTACGCGTTCGTTCGCGCGCCGCCTCGATTCGCTGTGCAAAATCTCGGTGCAGGAAGCGGCGGGCGGCGAACGCGTGCTGCCTGGCCACGCCTACATCGCGCCCGGCCATTCGCACCTGACCCTGACGCGCAGCGGCGCCAACTACATGACCAAGATCGACCAGGGTGAACCGGTCAACCGCCACCGTCCGTCGGTCGATGTGCTGTTCCGTTCGGCCGCGCAATCGGCCGGTAAAAATGCCGTCGGCGTGATCCTCACGGGCATGGGCAAGGACGGCGCACAAGGCATGTTGGAGATGAAGGCCGCAGGAGCGTATAATTTTGCGCAGGACGAAGCCAGTTGCGTGGTGTTCGGCATGCCGCGCGAGGCGATCGCTGTCGGCGCTACGCATGAGGTCGGTGCTCTGACGGCGCTGCCTGGCATGGTACTGGGACACCTGGCGGCGCATGGTATGCGTGCTTTGCGCGTGTAAGCCACGTTTTATATGATCTGAGGCAAGTTTGTTCGCCTAAAAGCAACGAAAATGCTATCCTACAACTTGCTGCCGTAGTGTCGACCATAATGTCGGCATTCATGTCGATATTATTAACAAACCGCTACAGAAACAACGGAGTTATTCATGGCTGATCCAAAGATGAAATTTTTAGTCGTTGACGATTTTTCGACGATGCGCCGCATTGTCCGGAATCTGTTGAAGGAACTGGGTTATGCCAACGTCGATGAGGCGGAAGACGGCGTGATGGGCCTGGCCAAGCTGCGCGCGGAATCGTTCGATTTCGTCGTGTCGGACTGGAACATGCCGAACATGGATGGCCTGACGATGCTGCAGCATATCCGCGCCGATCCCGCACTGGCCAAGCTGCCCGTGCTGATGGTCACCGCCGAAGCGAAGAAGGAAAACATCATCGCCGCCGCGCAAGCTGGCGCCAGCGGTTATGTCGTCAAGCCGTTCACGGCAGCGACCCTCGATGAAAAGCTGAACAAGATTTTCGAGAAGCTGGAAAAAGCCGGCGCCTGATCACGGCTTGATACCGATCAAGAAAAACGCTGCCCGTGCAAACCGGCGGCGTTTTTTTCGTCGGCTTGCGCCGTGCTTACCTCCAGCTCATCCCGCGTGTCCTTCGCTCTGACCGGATGAAATTGCGCAAGGGAATGAAATATTTCCCATAGTTAACTTTACACGTCAAATGATTTGGCCCATGATCGCTGCAGTATTCCCCCTTTGTCCCCGACCCCGACAAGAAGGAGCGCACGATGCGCCGAGCACCCGTATTATTTTTCGCCTTGAGCACGGCCCTGTTGGCGGCCTGTGGCGTGAGCCTTGAACAAACCGCCGTTGCGCCTGTCGCGTCTGTCGAAATGCAGGAGCCACCCGCGCAGTCGCCTGCCGAAGCGGATGGCCGGCATGCCTATCTGCACCGCGTGGGTGGCCAGGATTATGTCAGCCTGAGCCAGCACGGCTCCGAGGGCGGCTTGCCGATCCTCACGGGCACGCAGCGCCATGCGCGCGCCATCCGCCTGCTGGCGGCCGATCCGGCCCAGGTGCGGGCCATCCTGCGCAGCCTGAGGCTGCCTGCGAACCAGCGCAAGCTGTGGGCGGGCGAGGAAATCGTGCTCGACGCGGCAAGCTATGACATGTTGCAAGCGGCACGCGGCAGCAACAAGCCGCTGTTTGCCGAGCTCAAGCTGGTAGGGATGGAGAAGTAGGTAAAGCAACGGGGCCGAATGGCCCCGCTGTGACTGCGTTTAAAACATCTGACAAAAACCGTAGCGAGCGGCAGTGAGTTGTGGCCGAGAAGCGGAGCTGTGCTTTAGCGCAGTGAGCATCGCAGGCCGCAAATCGCGACGCGCAGCAGGTTTTGTTGTATGTTAAATTTCCAGGTTGTCGATGAGTCTGGTCTGCCCCAGCTTGGCGGCGGCCAGCACCACCAGCGGTTCGCCCGCGGCCAGTTCGGCGGCGCTCGGCGCCTGCAGGTTGGCGCGCTTGCGCACGGCGATGTAGTCCGACTTCCAGCCGCGGCTGTTCAATAGCTGCATGCTGGCCTGTTCCAGTTCTCCCACGGCCAGGTTGCCCTTGCGCACTTCCTCGGCCACGAAATTGAGGCCCTTGAACAGTTCCGGCGCTTCCGTCCGTTCGCTTTCCGACAGATACATATTGCGCGACGATAAGGCCAGGCCGTCGTCGGCGCGGTAGGTTTCGGCGGCGATGATTTCCGTCGGCAGCGCGAACTGGCGCGCCATGTTGCGGATGATCATCAGTTGCTGGTAATCCTTCTTGCCGAACACGGCCACGCGCGGACCCACGCACGAAAACAGCTTGGTGACGACCGTGCACACGCCTTCGAAGAAGCCGGGGCGGAATTCGCC
Source organism: Janthinobacterium sp. GW823-FHT06H09 (assembly GCF_058794735.1). NCBI lineage: Bacteria > Pseudomonadati > Pseudomonadota > Betaproteobacteria > Burkholderiales > Oxalobacteraceae > Janthinobacterium > Janthinobacterium sp. GW823-FHT06H09. The sequence goes on from NZ_JBXAHC010000008.1 coordinate 345,135, forward strand.
TTCCAGGGTGTTGCCCAGGTCATCGGGCGGGCGCACGCGGTATTCCTGCGGTTCCGGGTACAGTTCCTTTTCCGTCGGCGCGAACAGCACGTACACGCCTTCCTTTTCCAGCTTGGCGATGTCGGCCGCCATGGTGCGCGGATATTTCTCGAAATCCTCGTTCGGCCCGAATTGCAGGCGGTTCACGAAGATCGAGGCGACGACGGGGTCGCCATGCTTGCGCGCCAGGCGCATCAGTGACAGATGGCCTTCGTGCAGGTTGCCCATGGTGGGGACGAACGCCGTGCGCAGCTGTCCGCTGAGCTGGTCGCGCAATTCTTCAATGTCGGAAATAATTTTCATGGATTGCTTTCGCTAAAACCCCGTTGTACGGTGGTCAGTGACAAAGGGAAGGGGTCAGGCGGGCGAATACGCCAGCCGGACGTAGATGGGGGCAAATGGTTCTGCCTGCGTGATTTCGATCAGGGTTTCCTTGGCCAGTTCCAGCAGGGCCACGAAGTTGACCACCACCACGGGTACGCCGCCGGCAATGTCGAACAGATCGCTGAATTCGACGAAGCGCGACGATTGCAAATGGCGCAAAATGCTCGACATGTGCTCGCGCACGGACAGTTCCTGGCGGCTGATGCGGTGATGCTGGGTCAGCTTGGCGCGCTTCAGCACGTCGAGCCACGCCTGCTGCAAGTCCACCGGTTCCACGTCGGGCCAGGTGGGCGTCAGGCTTTGCTCGATGAAAATCTGCGTGCGCACGAAATCGCGCTCGAACTGTGGGATGGCGTTCAGGTCGTAGGCGGCCAGCTTGATCTGCTCGTACTCGAGCAGGCGGCGCACCAGTTCGGCACGGGGGTCGCCGCCATCTTCCTCGACGTCGCTCTTGCGCGAAGGTAAGAGCATACGCGACTTGATCTCGATCAGCATGGCCGCCATCAGCAGATACTCGGCGGCCAGTTCCAGGTTGCGCACGCGGATCTGGTCGACATATTTCAGATATTGCAGGGTCACCTGCGCCATCGGAATATCGAGAATGTTGAAGTTTTGCTTGCGGATCAGGTAGAGCAGCAAGTCGAGCGGGCCTTCGAAGGCTTCGAGGAAGATTTCCAGCGCGTCCGGCGGAATGTACAAATCCGTCGGCATGCGCATCATCGGCTCGCCGTACAGGCGGGCGATGCCCAGCGGGTCGGCGGCGGGCGCCGCGTCCGTGCTTGCAGATGCTGCAGGGTCGCCGCTGCCGTCGCCATCGGCAACAGGTTCGGGCGACTCGATGACTGCGCCGGCACCGGAAGCGTCGGCTTCCGGCGTGACTGCAGACTCTTCAGGCAACATCGTGCCGGTTCCAGATCTTAGTTCTTGTTCTGGTAAACGTAAGCCTGTTGCTTGACGGCCGACGCCAGCTGGCGTTCCTGCTCATCGATGCTGACGGCCGGCTTGTCCCACAGCAGGGCGCGGCCCGCTTGCTGGCCCGCTTCCATGCCAGGGTTCTTGGCCTTCAGTTCGGCGATGAACAAGGTGTGGTCGGATACGTAGTTGTTGTGTTTTGCAGGCAGTTTCATATTCTCTTCTGAGTGTCTTATGGGTAAGGTCAGCCGGCCGTATTTTACCGCGCCGTGCCGCTTGGCGGGTTGTTGTATCGGCAAGTCCGGGGCGAAATTGCTAAAAATCAATAACGCAGCAGGCGCCGCATCACCATCGGCGCCGGTTCGGCGGGGTTGGCGTGCGAATATTCCAGTTCTTCGGCCAGCTCGAATTCGAAGGCCGCATAAAAATCGATCAGCTTGCGCTGGTCGCGCCGCACGGCCAGGCGCAATTCCTCGGCCTGGCACGACAGGCCGTGATGAATGATGGCTTCCAGCAAGTGCTGCGAGACGTGGCTGCCCCGGTAGGCGGGCAGCACGCCCATGCGTGAAATCTTCCAGATGGCGGGGTCGCTGTCGAGCGGCATCCAGCGCAGCGAGCCGGCTGGAATGTCGTCGATCAGCAACAGAAAACCGCCGCCGTGGCGCAACTGCGCTTCCACCTGCTGTGCCGTCTCGTGGTGCCCGCTGGACGAGGCCGCCACCTTGCCGGCCCACGCGGCGCGGGTCAGCTCGGCCATCAGTTGTGCATCTGCATTTGTTGCTTCGCGCACCACGATATTCATCATCGGTCCTTGTGGTGGCTTAACGGATGCGCATGCCAGGTTCGGCGCCCGGCCACGGGTTCAGGATGTAGATGCCCGGATTGGCCTTTTCGTCGGCGGCGGAGGCGGCCATGACCATGCCTTCGGAAATGCCGAACTTCATCTTGCGCGGCGCCAGGTTGGCCACCAGCACCGTCAGCTTGCCGATCAGTTCTTCCGGCTGGTACGCCGAGCGGATGCCCGAGAACACATTGCGCAGGCGGCCTTCGCCCGCGTCCAGGGTCAGGCGCAGCAGCTTGTCGGAGCCGTCGACCAGTTCGCAGTTGACGATCTTGGCGATGCGCAAGTCGACCTTGAGGAAGTCGTCAATCTTGATCTCGGGTGCCAGTTCCTCGATAGCGGCAGCGGTGACAGCAGGGGCCGCGGCGTCGTTCGCGGCATCGCCAGCGGGCGCCGCGATGGCGGCGGCAGCTTGCGGCGCGTCAAACAGCGCTTCGATCATCTTTGCATCCATGCGTGTCATCAAGTGGCTGTAGGCGCCGATGGTACGGCCCAGCATGCTGTTCGAGACGGCGTCGCCGAACACCTGTGTATCGGCCCAGGTGAACTCGGCGTCGTTGAGGAACGATGCCACGTTCTTCGCCACGCCCGGCAGGACCGGCGACAGCAGAATCGTCAACTGGCGGAACAGGATCAGGGCCGTCGTGCACACATCGTGCAGTTCGGCCGTCTTGTCGGCATCCTTGGCGAGGATCCACGGCTTGTTTTCATCGACATACTGGTTCGTGATGTCGGCGATTTCCATGATCTCGCGCAAGGCCTTGCCGAATTCGCGGTTCTCGAAGTGCGCGGCGATGCTGGCCTGGCGCTCGACGATGACGCCGTTGACGTCCACCGTCAGCGCGCGGTTGATCCAGCTTTGCGCGCCTTCCGACAGCGTGGATGCCAGCTTGCCGTCAAAGCGCTTGGCGATGAAGCCGGCGCAGCGGCTGGCGATGTTCACGTATTTGCCGATCAGGTCGCTGTTCACGCGGGCGACGAAATCTTCGCCGTTGAAGTCCAGGTCTTCCACTTTCGAGTTCAGCTTGAAGGCGATGTAGTAGCGCAGCCATTCCGGGTTCATGCCCAGGTCCAGGTAGCGCAGCGGCGAAATACCGGTGCCGCGCGACTTCGACATCTTTTCGTTGTTGACCGTCAGGAAGCCGTGCACATTGACTTTCAGTTTGTCGATCACCGGGTGATCGGCGAACTTCAGCATGGCAGGCCAGAACAGCAAATGGAAAGACACGATGTCCTTGCCGATGAAATGGATCTGTTCCGTCGTCGGGTCGTTCAGGAAGGCGTCGAAATCGATGCCTTTCTTGTCGCAATAGTTTTTCAGGCTGGCCAGGTAGCCGACGGGCGCGTCCATCCATACATAGAAGAACTTGCCCGGTGCATCGGGAATCGGAATGCCGAAGTAGGGCGCGTCGCGCGAGATATCCCAGTCGGCCAGCTTTTCACCCGCTTCGCCCAGCCATTCGCTGACCTTGTTGACCATTTCAGGCTGCAGGCGGCCTGGCGTGTTGAGCCAATCCTTGAGGAATTCGAAGCAGCGCGGGTCGGACAGCTTGAAGAAATACTGCTCCGACGGCTTCATCACGGGCGTCGCGTTGGTAAACACGGAGAACGGGTTGACCAGGTCGGTCGGCTGGTAGGCCGCGCCGCACACTTCGCAATTGTCGCCGTACTGGTTCTTGGCGCCGCATTTCGGGCATTCGCCCTTGATGTTGCGGTCGGCCAGAAACATGCCCTTGACCGGGTCGAAGAAGCGGTCGACGGTTTTCGTGACGATCAGGCCCGTATCGCGCAGCTTGCGGTAGATCGATTGCGACAGGTCGACGTTTTCCGGCGAATCGGTCGAATACCAGTTGTCGAAGGCGATATGGAAGCCATCGAGGTACTGGGCGCGGCCGGCGGCGATGTTGGCGACGAATTGCTGCGGCGTGATGCCTTCCTTTTCGGCGGCGATCATGATGGGCGTGCCATGCGTATCATCGGCGCCCACAAAGTGCACTTCACGGCCGGCTGCGCCATCGCGTTGCATTCGCTGGAACCGGACCCAGATATCGGCCTGGATGTATTCCATGATGTGGCCAATGTGAAAAGCGGCGTTTGCGTAAGGCAGGGCAGTGGTGACGAACAGCTTGCGAGTCATGATTGATGCACTTTTGGGATGGATAATAGGACATTTTAACAGCGGAAAGGCAATATGAGCAGATGCAGCGCCGGCAAGTGATGCTTTTGCCGCCATCGCGCCATGCAAATTTGCGCTAGACTGCGCGTATTGCACATATGTAGTACACACGGAGATTTACATGAGCATCACAGTAGAAGACGTCAAGGCCGCGCTGGCCCAGGTTATTGATCCAAATACACATAAAGATTTCGTTTCCAGCAAAACCGTCAAGAATCTGAAAGTCGATGGCAGCGACATTTCGCTCGACATCGAACTGGGCTACCCCGCCAAGAGCCAGATCGACCTGATCCGCAAATCCGTGCTGGCCGCCCTGCGCGTGCTGCCGGGCGTGGGCAACGTCAGCGTGGGCGTGTCGTCGAAAATCATTTCGCACACGGTGCAGCGCGGCTTGAAGCCGATGAGCAACGTGAAAAACATCATTGCCGTCGCTTCCGGCAAGGGTGGTGTTGGCAAATCGACCACGGCCGTCAACCTGGCCCTGGCCCTGGCGGCCGAAGGCGCCACCGTCGGCATGCTGGACGCCGATATCTATGGCCCGTCGCAGCCGATGATGCTGGGCATCAGCGGCCAGCCGAAGACGCTGGACGGCAAGAGCATGGAGCCGATGGAAAACCACGGCCTGCAAGTGTCGTCGATCGGCTTCATGATCGATCCGGACGAGCCGATGGTGTGGCGCGGCCCCATGGTCACGCAAGCCTTGCAGCAATTGCTGGACCAGACCAACTGGCGCGACCTCGATTATCTGATCGTCGACATGCCGCCAGGCACGGGCGACATTCAATTGACCCTGTCGCAGAAAGTGCCCGTCACGGGCGCCGTGATCGTCACGACGCCGCAGGACATCGCGCTGCTGGACGCGCGCAAGGGTCTCAAAATGTTCGAGAAGGTCGGCATTCCGATCCTCGGCGTGGTGGAAAACATGAGCACGCACATCTGCTCGAACTGCGGCCATGCGGAAGAAATCTTCGGTGCCGGCGGCGGCGCGAAGATGTGCGCGGACTTCGGCGTGGAATTCCTCGGCGCCTTGCCGCTGACCATGGCGATTCGCCAGCAGACGGATTCGGGCACGCCCACCGTCGTGGCCGAGCCGGAAGGCCCCGTCGCCGTGATCTACAAGCAGATCGCCCGCACCATCGCCATCAAGGTGGCGGAAAAGGCGAAGGATATGACCAGCAAGTTCCCTAGCATCGTCATCAAGAACGATTGATGGTTGGGCGGCCTTGCAAACCTACTGCGCAGCTCACTTTCGGGTCGGCGTTACTCACCGTACTAAAGTACGGTTGCGTTACTCAACCCGACATTGAGCTTGCTCGCTACGGTTTTCAAGGCCACCAGTGGCACCATTGGCTTAACTCGTCCCCGGCGCCACGACCGCCAGGAATATGGTTTCATGCAGTCCGTGTTGTTATTAACAAGAGGAGACATCATGCAATTGACTACCGTATTTCTGCGCCAGGCCGCAGTCCTGCTTGCCGGCAGCCTGCTGGCCGCCAGCGCCTTCGCCCAATCCGTTTCCTTCGTCGAGCCAGCCGATGGTGCGACGGTGACGAGCCCGTTCAAAGTGAAATTTGCCGTCAGCGGCATGGACGTCAAGCCGGCCGGCGACATGACGGCCAAGACGGGCCACCATCATTTGCTCATCAATACAGGGCCGATGAAGGCGGGCGAGATGATACCCATGGATGACAAGCATTTGCATTTTGGCAAAGGTCAAACGGAAACGGACGTCACCTTGCCGCCGGGCCAGTACACGCTCACCATGCAGTTCGCCAATGGCGCGCACCAGTCGTATGGGCCGGAGTTGAGCCAAAGCATCAAAGTGACGGTCAAGTAAGTCGGATATATTGTCTGTTGCGGCACAGGCCGGGTTCCAGCGATGGGGCCCGGCCTTTTCATATTGTTGCTTCTTGTCATTGTTGTGTCATATAGTCGGCGTATGCTGCCCGGTGGCCTAACTTTTGATGAGTGGATATGACGAAACATTTCTCCCTTTCCCGGCAACTGGCGCAGGCGCTGCTGCTGGTGACGAGCGTGGCGGCTTGCCAGGCATATGCGGCCAAGGCCGTACCCTCGGCTGCGGCGCAGCCGAAGCTGGTCGTGGTGCTGGTGGTCGACGGTTTGCCGCAAGAGCAGGTAACGCGCTACCGCGACCAGTTCGGCCAGGGCGGTTTCCGCCGCCTGCTGGAGCAGGGCGCGTGGTTCAGCGATGCGCACCAGGCGCATGGCATCACGGTTACCGCCATCGGCCACTCGGCCGTGCTGTCGGGCGCCTATCCTTACCAGCATGGCGTGATCGGCAATAACTGGATCGATCCCCTCACGAAAAAGTCCGTGTACTGCACCGAGGATGGCAATTTCCATTACATCGGCGAAGAGACGAAGCCGGACGACGGTACCGCGCCGACCAAGCTGCGCGTGAGCACCCTCGGTGACGAGCTGCGCTATGCCACGGGCGACAAGGCCAAGGTCGTCACCGTGTCGGGCAAGGACCGCGGCGCCATCCTGCTGGCCGGGAAAACGGGCACGGCCTATATGTACATGGAAAAGACGGGCAACTTCGCCAGCAGCACCTATTACATGCAGCAGCATCCGCAATGGGTGCAGCGCTACCAGGCGGCCAAGCCGCAGGACCGTTATTACGGCAAGAGCTGGACGCCGCTGCTGGCCGACGGGGCATATGTCAACGATGCGCGCGATGATGTGGTGGCGGCCAAGCCGGGCACGCGCAACACCTTCCCGTTCGCCTATTACAGCGACAGCGGCAAGCTCGACGGCGAGTACTACAGCCGCTTGAAGTCCGGTCCCTTCCTCGATGAACTGACCCTGGAATTTGCCCGTGCCGCCATCGACGGCGAGAACCTGGGCCGCAACCCGGCCGGCGTGCCCGACATCCTAGGCGTGAGCCTGTCCGCGCACGACTACGTGAACCATGCCTACGGCCCGGAAAGCAAGATGTCGCACGACCACCTGCAGCGCCTGGACCGCATGCTGGCCGGCTTCTTTCTTGATCTCGATAAAAAAGTCGGCATGGACAACGTGCTGGTGGTGCTGACGGCCGACCATGGCTTTGCCAACGTGCCGGAATTTACGGAAGCGCGCGGCGGCTTTACGGCCAAGCGCATCGACGGCGACAAGCTGGTCGCAAGCCTGAATCAGCACCTGGCGACGACCCTGGGCGTGGATAAGCTGGTGACGACGTCGTCGCTGCCGAATATCTACCTCGATTACGCGCTGGCGGAAAAGGGCGGCGTCCATCGCGCCGCCCTGGAAGACGCAGCGGCCCGCTTCCTGCTGCAGCAGGACGGCCTGGCGCAAGTCTATACGCGCACGCAGATGGAAACAGGCGCCGTGGCCACGCGCATGGATACCCTGATGCGCCGCGCCTGGAACCGCCAGCTGTCGGGCGACCTGATGGTCGTCACAAAACCGGCCTGGTACTTCGGCAAGGGCGTCGGCGGCACTTCGCACGGCACGCCGTACACGTATGACACCAACGTGCCGCTGATGGTCTTCGGCACCCGCTGGATCAAGCCGGGCGCCTATGGCCAGTACGCGGAAGTGGTCGACATCGCGCCGACCCTGGCGCATCTGCTGCGCATACGCCAGCCGTCGGCGTCGGAAGGGCGGATTTTGACGGAGGCGGTGCGGTAAGGGGCGGTGCTGCGCGCTTGTCGGCTTACGCGCTTTGCGCTAACCCGACCTACGATGACCTTGTAGGTCGGATGACGCGGGGCGCAGCCACGCGTCATTCGACAACATCGTCGGCAAAACCGCTTACAGCAGCCAGTCTATCGGCAGCACCGACAGAATCGCCACCCCCATGCGCTTCCACACGCTGGTGCCCGGTTCCGTGTCGTAGCGCGTGGTGGCGCCGCTGGCGTCGCGGGCGAGCCAGTACAGCGAACCGTCGGGGTTCAGCAGCACCTGATAGGCGCGCTGCGGGATCGTGGTGCGCATGGCTTGCCCCAGCTGGCTGGCCAGTGCGGGGCTGTCGATGACCAGGCCCATTTCCGTGTTCAATTCGATCGAACGCGGGTCGAAATTGAACGAGCCGACAAAGATGCGCCGGTCGTCGACGGCAAAGGTCTTCGCATGCAGGCTTGATGCGGAGCTGCCGAAACGGCCCGTCTGCTCGCGCGCGTCGCCTGCTTCCCACGAGCGGCGCGATTCATACAGCAGCACGCCCGCTTCCAGCAGCGGTTTTCTCCACTTCGCGTAGCCCGCATGCACGGCCGCCACGTCGGTCGCTTCCAGCGCATTCGTCAGGATGCGCACGCCCACGCCTTTTTGTGCCAGGTCGGCAAAGGCCTGGGTGCCGGCCTTGCCGGGCACGAAATACGGCGATACCAGATCCACTTCCTTTTCCGGCACACCGAGCAGGTTTTGCAGGTTTTCCGCCACGCCCGTGCCGGGCCTGGCCTGGTCCAGCACCTTGGCCGGGTCGTCGCTGACCATGCGCGTCCTTGCCCATTCGAAGGGCAGGGTGCGTTCCATCATTTGCTTGACGAAGGGCGAGGTGCGCAGCGCCTGCACGTATTCTTCGGCCGCCCTGGTGTCGTCGATGCGGTCCGCCTCGGCGGCGATGGTGGCCGCGTCGCCATCGACAGGGCTGGTCAGCAGCAGTGCGGCCGGGTAGGCCGAGGCGCTGTTCCAGTAACGGTCGAAATCCTGCGAGACCTCGCCGACGACGGGGCCGATGGCCAGCACGTCCAGGTCGGCGAACAGCACGTCGCCGGCCGCGCCGAAGTATTCATCGCCCACGTTGCGCCCGCCCACGATGGTGGCGTGGTTGTCGGCCGTGAACGATTTGTTGTGCATGCGCCGGTTGAGGCGCGAAAAATCGGTGGCGAAGGCCAGCGCGCGCGGCGCGCGGGGCACGAAGGGATTGAACAGGCGGATTTCCAGGTTCCGCTGCTTGCCCAGCATGGACAGGGTCTGGTCCAGGCCCGCCGTGTTGTTATCGTCGAGCAGCAGGCGCACGCGCACGCCTCGTTCGGCCGCCTGGCGCAAGGCATCGAACAGCAGGGTGCCCGTGATGTCCTTGTGCCAGATGTAGTACTGCACATCCAGGCTGCGCTGGGCGGCGGCGGCCAGCAGGGCGCGCGCGGCAAAGGCGTCGCGCCCGTCGACCAGCGGATAGATGCCGGACACGCCGGGATGCTGCGCCACCATGGGCGCAATGGCCGTGGCCAATTGGGTGTGGTGTGTGTCGGCGATGACGCTGGAGGGGATGCGGCCGTCCAGCGAGGGCAGGGAAGCGCAGCCGGCGAGGACGGCGGACAGCAGCAGCGGCAGAAACAGCCGGGTGGCGCTGCGGAAGGGAAGTGCTTGGGCGGGCATGGCGGGCTTTCATCGAGTTGCCCCGATGTTAGCAGATGCGCATGCCCGCACGCGGGCGAGGATTTACAGTTGTTCCAGCGCGATCAGCTCGGCCACCGTCTGGCGGCGGCGGATCAGGCGGGATTGCACCCCATCGACCAGGTATTCGGCTGCATGCGGGCGGCTGTTATAGTTCGACGACATCGACGCGCCATACGCGCCCGCGCCTTCGAAGACCACATAGTCGCCCACCTGCGCTGTCGGCAGCTGCCGGGTTTCCACCACGCCGCCATCGCGCTGGGTGAAGACGTCGCCCGATTCGCACAGGGGGCCGCCGACGACGGTGGCGTGCTGCTCATCGAGAGCGCGGCCGTCGTGCGCGATCACCGACATTTCATGGTAGCTGCCGTACATGGCGGGGCGCATCAGTTCATTGAAGCCCGTATCGAGCAAGGTGAAGTGCTTGCCGCCCATTTGCTTGGTGGCGCGCACTTCGGCCACCAGCAGGCCCGCATCGGCCACGAGGAAGCGGCCAGGTTCGATTTCCAGATGCACGCGATGGCCCAGGTGCGCCTCGATCTGCTTGCGCGCCGCATCCCACAGCTGGAAGTAGTGGTCCGTGTCGACTGGCTGCTCGCCTTCGCGGTACGGCACGGACAGGCCGCCGCCCGTGGAAATGGCTTCGATGTCGTGGCCCATGTTCTTGACCAGGTCGACCATGGTGCCGCAGACGGTTTCCAGGTGGCTGTAATCGACGCCCGAGCCGATGTGCATGTGCAGGCCCACCAGGTGTAGTCCGTGGGCGCGAATGACGGCCAGCGCCTCCGGCAGCTCTTCGTACCAGATGCCGTGCTTGCTGTTTTCGCCGCCCGTATTCGTCTTGTTGCTGTGGCCATGCCCATAGCCGGGATTGATGCGCAGCCAGACGCGGTGGCCGGGCGACACGGGGCCCAGCTGGCGCAGCATGTCGACGGAGCCGCAATTGACTTCAATTTTTGCCGCCGCCACGCGTGCCAGGGTGGCACGGTCGAACAGGTCGCAGGTGAACACCACGCCGGCCGCGCCGTTCGTTTGCGCCGGCGTGAAGCCTGCCTGCAGCGCGCGCTCGATCTCGCCCAGCGAGACGGCGTCCACGTGCACGCCCGCTTCGCGCATCAAGGTGAGCAGATGGATGTTCGAGTTGGCCTTTTGCGCGAAGCGCACGGTGTCAAATTGCGCCAGCTGCGCGATGCGCGCGCGGATGGTGGCCGCGTCATACACCCATAGGGGCGTGCCGTGTTCCTGGGCGAGTTGGGCGAGGGTGGCGTCTGGCACTGGTTTCATGGCGGTGGTCTTTGTCATTTTATGGAGGGGTGTCGGATTACGCGCCTTGCGCTAATCCGACCTACGATGCTGACAATGATGCGGCTTTTCTGTGTAAACATAAAATATCCATTTAAGGTGACCTTATTCATTTATGATATGGGTATGACTATCTCATTGCGCCACATCGAGGTTTTTCGCGCCATCATGACGACGGGCAGCGTGACGGCCGCCGCCGCCATGCTGCACACCTCGCAGCCCACCGTCAGCCGCGAGCTGGCGCGCCTCGAACATTTGACGGGCTTGACCCTGTTCGAGCGCGAACGGGGGCGTCTGCGCCCGACGGCCCAGGCGCTGCAGCTGTTCGAGGAGGTGCAGCGCGCGTATTTCGGCCTGGAGCGCATCGTCAGCACGGCGGCGGCTCTGCGCCAGTTCGACCAGGGGCAGTTGTCGATCGCCTGCCTGCCCGTGTTTTCCCAATCCTTGTTGCCGCAGGCCTGCAAGCGCTTCGTCGCCGATTTTCCCAAGGTGAGCATCAGCATCACGCCGCAAGAGTCGCCGCTGCTGGAAGAGTGGCTGTCGGCGCAGCGCCACGACATCGGCCTGACGGAAGTGGGCAATGCGCCGCCGGGCACCGCGCTCGATACCTTGATGTCCGTCGACGAAGTATGCGTGCTGCCTGACGGCCATGCGCTCGCTGGCAAGGCCGTGCTGCAGCCGGCGGACTTCGCGGGCCAGCCTTTCATCAGCCTGGCCGCCGTCGACCCTTACCGCCAGCAGATCGACGCCATCTTCGCGCAAGCGGGCGTGGAGCGGCGCATGGCGCTCGACACGCACAGCGCCGCTTCCGTGTGCGCCATGGTGCGCGAAGGCGTGGGGCTGGCCATCGTCAATCCGCTCACGGCGCTCGACTATGCGGGGCAGGGCTTGCAGATCCGGCGCTTTGCCGTATCCCTGCCGTTCACGGTGAATCTCGTGAAACCTTTGCACCGGCCCCTGTCGCAGCTGGTGGCGCTGTTCGAGCAGGCGCTGCATGCGCAGGCGGACGAGGTGAAAAGGCGCTTGCTGCAGCTGTGACGGCGCTTGTGGAGCGGCGGCGGTCAACAGAGTAAAATGGCGTTTTACTTATTCAAGCCTGATTACTTCGATGACCACAAACGCTACTCCCGTCCGTACCCGTTTCGCTCCCAGCCCGACCGGCTATCTGCACCTGGGCGGCGCCCGCACCGCTTTATACAGCTGGGCGTATGCCCGTCACTTCGGCGGCACTTTCGTGTTGCGCATCGAAGACACGGACGTGGAGCGTTCCACGCCGGAAGCCGTGCAAGCCATCATCGAAGGCATGAAGTGGCTGGGCCTGGACCACGACGAAGGCCCGTTCTACCAGATGCAGCGCATGGACCGCTACCGCGAAGTGGTGGCGCAGATGCTGGCAGAAGGCACGGCCTACCATTGCTACTCGTCGCCGGAAGAAGTCGAAGCGATGCGCGAGCGCATGCGCGCCGCCGGCGAAAAGCCGCGCTACGACGGCACCTGGCGCCCGGAACCGGGCAAGACACTGCCTGCCGTGCCGGCGGACCGCAAGCCCGTCGTGCGCTTCAAGAATCCGCTCGATGGCGACGTGACGTGGGACGATGTGGTCAAGGGCACGATCACGATCTCGAACCGCGAGCTGGACGACTTGGTGATCGCCCGCCCGGACGGCACGCCAACCTATAACTTCTGCGTGGCCGTCGATGACTGGGACATGCAGATCAGCCACGTGCTGCGCGGCGACGACCATGTCAACAACACCCCGCGTCAGATCAACATCCTGCGCGCCATCGGTGCACCGCTGCCGTTGTACGGCCACCTGCCGATGATTTTGGGTTCGGACGGCCAGAAGATGTCGAAGCGCCGCGATGCCGTCAGCGTGATGGATTACCCTGCGCAGGGCTTCCTGCCTGAATCGATGCTGAATTACCTGGCGCGCCTGGGCTGGAGCCATGGCGACGATGAAGTCTTCTCGGTGGCGCAGTTCTGCGAGTGGTTCAACCTCGAGCACCTGACCAAGTCGGCCGCGCAGTTCGACCTGGAAAAGCTCAAGTGGCTCAATAATCAGTACATCAAGCAGGCCGACAATACCCGCCTGGCCGACCTGGCGCGTCCGCACATGGTCGCCGCCGGCGCCGTCTTCGAAGGCGCGCCGGATCTGGCGCAAGTGCTGGGCATGATGAAAGAGCGCGCCAACACCGTCAATGAACTGGCTGACGCTTCGATGCTGTTCTTCCGCGAGCCGCAGCCGGAAGCGGAACTGGCAGCGCAGCACATCACGGATGCCATCAAGCCCGTGCTGGCGCAGTTTGCCGAGCGCATCGCCACGGTGGAGTGGAGCAAGGAAGCCGTGGCCGCCATGATCAAGGAAGTGCTGGCCGCCAACACCATCAAGATGCCGCTGCTGGCCATGCCTTTGCGCCTGATTCTGACGGGCCAGCTGCAGACGCCGGCCATCGACCAGGTGGTGGTCATGTTCGGCCGCGGCACCGTGCTGGCGCGCCTGGCAAAGTGGCTGTAATCGGCGCGCTTAAACAGTCGTAAAAATAGCGTGTGGAAACCGCTCCTATGAAAAGTTGCTCATAGACGAAAAAGGGTATTTGCAGAGTGAAACTTCTTTGCTATACTCTTGTTTCTGCACCAACGGGGGTATAGCTCAGCTGGGAGAGCGCTTGCATGGCATGCAAGAGGTCAGCGGTTCGATCCCGCTTACCTCCACCAGCAGCAATGATGTTGCTTGTTGAAGTGGTGCAGATGTTGTTTGGAAGTTCCGCGGTCCCCATCGTCTAGAGGCCTAGGACATCACCCTTTCACGGTGAGTACAGGGGTTCGAATCCCCTTGGGGACGCCA
>NZ_JBXAHC010000009.1:0-2753 GCF_058794735.1 Janthinobacterium sp. GW823-FHT06H09
ACAGGATTTGAACCTGTGACCTTCGGGTTATGAGCCCGACGAGCTGCCAGACTGCTCCACCCCGCACTCGAATTATAAGGGCAAACGGGTGGCTTAGGCAATAGCTATCTCAACTTCGACTGCAATAGAGCTATTAAATTAAAATACATTAAAAAAGGTCAGCCAATTACCAGGTGGCATTGTGTCCGCCCGTCACGCCACAGAGCGCGCAATCGGTGTACAGTAAGCATTACACTAGTCACCCATTTTCCGAAGCCAGCCCATGAAATTCTGCTCCGAATGCGCCCACCCTGTCAGCCTGTCCATTCCGGAAGGCGACAACCGTCCCCGCTATGTGTGCGCCAACTGCGACGCCATCCATTACCAGAACCCGAAAATGGTGGTCGGCTCGATTCCCGTCTGGGAAGAAGATGGCCAGTTGCAGGTCTTGCTGTGCAAGCGCGCCATCGAGCCGCGCCTGGGCTACTGGACTCTGCCGGCCGGCTTCATGGAAAACGACGAAACGACGTCCGACGCGGCCGAGCGCGAAACGGTGGAGGAAGCGGGCGCGAATATCGAACTGGGTCCCCTGTTTTCGCTGCTCAACGTGCAGCGCGTGCACCAGGTGCACCTGTTCTACCTGGCGCGCCTGCGCGACCTCGATTTCGCGCCCGGCATCGAAAGTCTGGACGTGCAGCTGTTTACGGAAGCGCAAATTCCGTGGGACGACCTGGCCTTCCCCACCATCCGCGCCACCCTGGAACTGTTCTTTGCCGACCGCGTGAAAATCCGCGAAGGCGGCAGCTATGGTGTGCATACGGGCGACATCACGCGCCCGATGGCGCGCGCGGATGCCGAGTAAGCCCCCACCACCCGCCATTCTTGACGCCGCATGATTCCCTGGCTCGACATCCACACCCCGTTCCCCGACGTCTCGCGCGCCCTGACCGACGAGGCGCCCGGCCTGCTGGCGGCCGGCGCCGACCTGTCGCCCGCGCGCCTGCTCGACGCCTACAAGCACGGCATCTTCCCCTGGTTTTCCGAGGGCCAGCCCATCCTGTGGTGGAGCACCGATCCGCGCATGGTGCTGATGACGGCGGACTTCAAGGTCTCCGACAGCCTGGCCAAGGCCATCCGCAAGGTCGAGCGCAGCGCTGCCACGGACGGGCGCTGGCAGCTGCGCTTCGACGGCGATTTCGACGCCGTCATGCGCGCCTGCGCGGCGCCGCGCAAGGATGGCCCGGGCACCTGGATTTCCGACGAGATCATCGCCGGCTACACGGGCTTGCACAAGCTGGGCTACGCCCACTCGTCCGAGCTGTGGCTGGACGGCGAACTGGTGGGCGGCGCGTATGGCGTGTCGATCGGACGCATGTTCTATGGCGAATCGATGTTCGCCCGCGTCTCGGATGGATCGAAGATCGCGCTGGCCCACCTCGTGCGCTTTTTGCAGGCCCGCGGCGTGACCATGATTGACTGCCAGCAAGAAACGAAACACCTGGCCTCGCTGGGCGCGGCGCCCATTTCGCGCGCCCGCTTCCTGGCCCATGTGAGGAGCGCCATTGAAGCAGCGCAAATCACCGATTGGCATGCTGCGCCACCGGCGTAAAAAAGCTATGATATCTCCAGGCACACCGCCAGGCACATTTCCATTGCTGCGGACAGACCAGACAGGATCAGCATGACGCACCTGAACGAACTACCGTTTGCCACCCTGCAGTTCTACACGACGGCACCGTATCCGTGCAGCTACCTGGACGACCGCCAGGCCCGCTCGCAGGTGGCCACGCCTTCGCACCTGATCAACAGCGACGTGTATTCGGAACTGGTGCGCAACGGCTTTCGCCGCAGCGGCATTTTCACCTACCGCCCGTATTGCGACGGCTGCCAGGCCTGCATCCCCGTGCGCGTGGTGACGCAATCGTTCACGCCCAACCGCAACCAGCGCCGCGCCTGGAACCGGCACGCCAACCTGCAGGCGGGCGTGGCCACTTTGTCCTTCCTCGACGAACACTACGAGCTGTATCTGCGCTACCAGAGCACGCGCCACGCGGGCGGCGGCATGGACCAGGACAGCCGCGACCAGTACGCGCAATTTTTACTCCAAAGCCGGGTCAACACGCGCCTGGTGGAGTTCCGCGAGCCTGACGGCACCCTGCGCATGGTCAGCATCATCGACGTGCTGGCCGATGGCCTGTCGTCCGTCTACACGTTTTTCGATCCCGACGTGCCCGGCGCCTCGTACGGCACCTACAACGTGCTGTGGCAAATCGCCCAGGCGCGCGAACTGAACCTGCTCTACATCTACCTGGGCTACTGGATAGAACAGAGTCCGAAGATGGCGTATAAAATCAACTTCAAGCCGCTGGAAGCGCGGATCAAGGGACAGTGGGTGATCATGTAAGGTAGGTCGGATTAGCGCGCAAGTGCGTAATCCGACGCTGCAAAGCCAACAATGGTGTCGGATTACGCTGCGCTAATCCGACCTACCGGCGAACAATCGCGAGGGTCTGGCCCCTGCACTGCAGCTTACTTGCTTTTATCCGGAAACACCGGACGCGCAGGCCGCACGGGCGGGTTCTTCGCCAGCCGCTGGAAGCGCGCGTCAAGGGACAGCGGGCGATCATGTAAGGTAGGTCGGATTAGCGCGCAAGTGCGTAATCCGACGCTGCAAAGCCAACAATGGTGTCGGATTAAGCTGCGCTAATCCGACCTACCGGCGAACAATCGCGAGGGTCTGCCCCCTGCACTTCAGCTTACTTGCTCTTGTCCGG
>NZ_JBXAHC010000009.1:2853-73047 GCF_058794735.1 Janthinobacterium sp. GW823-FHT06H09
CGCTAATCCGACCTACCGGCGAACAATCGCGAGGGTCTGCCCCCTGCACTTCAGCTTACTTGCTCTTGTCCGGAAACGCCGGACGCGCAGGCCGCACGGGCGGCTTTTTCGCCAGTTCGGCCTGGATCACCTCGATCGCCTTTTCCAGCTGCGGATCGCGGCCGGCGATGACGTCGGCCGGCGTTTGCTCGACTTCGATATCGGGCGGCACGCCTTCGTTTTCCACGCCCCAGCCATTTTCGCGCGTCCAGAACGCCAGGTTCGGCGCCGTGATCGTGCCGCCATCCATCAGCACGGGGAAGCCGAGGATGCCCACCAGGCCGCCCCACGTTGCCTTGCCGATCAGCGGACCCATGTTATTTTTGCGGAACATCCACGGCAGCAGATCGCCGCCCGAGCCGGCCGTCTCGTCGATCAGCATGGCGCGCGGTCCCTGGATCGAGGCGGACGGCGTCTTCATGTCGGCGCCGTAGCGCATGGTCCACCAGGCGATTTCCTTCTTCTGCAGGATCTCGATGTAGTAATCGGCCACGCTGCCGCCGCCATTGAAACGCTCGTCGACGATGATGGCCTGCTTGTCCGCCTGCGGGAAGAAATAGCGCTTGAAGTAGGTGTGGCCCAGCCCCGCCGTATTGGGCACGTACACGTACGCCACCTTGCCGTTGGTGGCCGCATTGACCTTGCGCATATTGCCCTCGATCCAGTCGCGGTTGCGCAAGGCATCCTCGGCCGGCACGGGCACCACGGTGATCGTGCGCGCGCCCTTGCCGTCGGCCGAGGGTCCCACAGTCAGGTCGATGGCCTTGCCGGCCGTGTTCTCGAAGGCGCTGTAGATATTCGTCGGCGGCGCCAGCGGGCGGCTGTCGACGGCCAGCAGGTATTCGCCCGCCTTGACGTTCAGGCCCGGCTCCGTCAGCGGCGCGCGCAGGGCCGGATTCCAGTTCAATCCGCCATACACCTTCTTGAAGCGGTAATGGCCGTCGCTCACTTCATAGTCGGCGCCCAGCAGCCCGCCCGGCACCTTCTTCGCCTCGATAAAGTCGTCGCCGCCGCCGCCACGGTGGTGACCCACGGCCAGTTCGCTGCACATCCACTGGATCAGGCGGTTCAGGTCCGCGCGGCTCGACAGCTCGGGCAGGAACACGGCGTACTTGTCGCGCATGGCCTTCCAGTCCACGCCATACATGCCCGGGTCATAGAAGTAATCGCGGTTGATGCGCCACACTTCATTGAAAATCTGCGTCCACTCGGCGCGCGGATCGGCCTTGACTTCGATGGCGTCGACCTTGATCTTGCCTTCGCCCGGCGCCAGCAGCTTGCCCGTGGCGGAGCCCATGGCCCAGTTGTCCTTCTGGCGGTACAGCAGCTTCTTGCCGTCGGCCGAGACCTCGAAATCATCAGCTTCGGCCACCACGGTTTCCGCCTTGCGCTCCTTCAGGTCGAAGCGCTGCACGGCCTTCTTGCCGTCGCTTTCGCGCAGCAAAAAGATCTGCCCCGCGGCGCCGGCGGCCAGGCTGGAGAACTGCGCGGCCGGCAGCGGCAGGTCGACGATGCGCGTGGCGATGCCGTCGAAATCGATGGCAATCGGCGCCACGGGGGCCACGGCCACTTTCGGATCGTCGCGGCCCGTCTTCGGATCGATCTTCGCTTCGCTCTTCGCGTCGTTTTTCGACTCGGCTTCGGCCTTCGCCGACTCCATCCGGCTCTCCGCGCTGGCCGCCTTTTCCTCGTCGCTTTCCTTGATCAGGGGCGACGGCAAGTCGCGCCGCAGCACGGCCATCCACACGGTGCGCGTCACCAGGTTGTCTTCGTTCTGCTGCGAGAACCAGTTGTTGCTGGGGCCTGCGTTGGTCGACGCGAAGAAGTACAGGTATTTGCCGCTCTTGTCGAACACGGGCTGGGCCACGTCGGACAGGCCATCGGTCACGGGCATCGACTTGTTCTGCTCAACGGAATAGATGTAGGCGCTGCGCGTGTAGGTGGGCGAATTGAGCGTGTAGGCCAGCCAGCGCGAATCGGGCGCCCACGCGGCGCGCATGCTCTTGTCGACGCCATACATCGGTTCCGTGGCGATTTTTTGCACCTTGCCATTGCCGACGTCGATCACGTACATGCTCCAGCCGTTGTCGGCAAACGCGATCTTCCTGCTGTCGGGCGACCAGACGGCATTGTCATAGAAGCCGCTGCCATTGAGCTTGAACTTGCGCACGGCGCCCTTGCCGTCCTGCGCCCGCACGTGCAGCTCGTATTCGCCCGATTCATCGGAAAAATACGCGACCGAGCGGCCATCGGGCGACCAGATGGGCGTGCGCTCGTGGGCGCCGGCCGTCTGCGTCAGGTTGCGCACGTCGCCCTTGTCGGCGGGAATGGTGACGATCTCGCCCCGGTATTCGAAGGCGATGCGCGCCCCCGACGGCGAAATCGACGCGTCGCGGATGTATTTCGCGTTCTTCACCCAGCGGGGCCGCGCCTGCCCCAGGTCGCTGGCCACGCCGATGGTGAGCTTGTGCGCCTGGCCGCTGGCGATGTCGAAAGAGTGCAGATACCCGGCCTGCTCGTAGACGATGGTGCCGTTCGCGGCCGACGCGTTGAGCACGGGGAAATCCTTGTGCCGCGTCAGCTGGCGCACGGCTTTCGTCTTGACGTCATACGCAAACAGGTTGAATTCGCCGTTGCGGTCCGAGCGGAAGTACACGGTGTCGCCCAGCCACATCGGGTCGACGTCGTTCGAGCGCGTGGTCGGCTGCGGGATTTTTTCAATCGACTTGTCGCTGGACGAAAACAGCCACAGCCAGGAGTTGGTGCCGCCCCGGTAACGCTTCCACTGTTTGAAGGCCGGCGCCAGCGGGTTGTAGGCGATGCGCTTGCCATCGGGCGAATACGTGGCGCGCGATGCGTTCGGGATTTCCAGCTGGGTTTCCACGCCGCCCGCCACGGGCACCGTAAACAGCTTCTGGAAGCGGTTGTTGAAGGCGGCGCGGGGCGAGGTGAACATCACGGCATGGCCATCGGGCGTGAATGCTTGCGCCAGGTCCGCGCCCGGGTGGAAGGTCAGGCGGCGCGGCACGCCGCCCGCTGCCGCGATCACGTACACGTCGACATTGCCGTCGATGTTCGCGCTGTACGCGATCAGGCTGCCGTCGGGCGAAAACACGGGATTCGATTTGTCGCCCAGGTCGGACGTCAGGCGCCGCGCGCCGCCGCCGTCGAGGTTCGACAGCCACAGGTCGCCCGCATAGATGAAGGCGATATGGCGGCTGGAGACGGCCGGTTCGCTCAGCATGCGGGTGTCTTGGGTATTGGGCAGGGCCAGGGCCGGATGGCTCAGCAGCAGTGCGCTGGCGGCCGCGATGGCGGTCAGGATGCGTGTCTTTTTCAATCGATGTCTCGCTTATGAAGTCAACAGAACAGAGAAAAAACAGGAAGGTCCGCGGCCGAATGCGAATTAACAAGGAATCAATGTTGCATTAGACCAAAGAGAACTATACACCCGTCCGCCGCGCGGAACACGGTAAAATACGGCACTTATTTCGCGCGCCGCCAGCCCTTCCCGGCGGCCCGCACACCTACTCAAAGCGCCCCATGTCTGAAAAATTCCTGTACTCCCTCGCCCGCCCGCTGCTGTTTTCGATGGATGCCGAAGCGGCCCACCATTTCACCCTGCCCGCCCTGAAACGCGCCAGCGCGCTGGGCCTGACGAAGCTGGCCGGCAAACCGGCCGCTGATCCGCGCACGGTGATGGGCATCACCTTCCCCAATCCCGTCGGTCTGGCCGCCGGCCTGGACAAGGATGGCGCCTACATCGACGCACTGGCCGACCTGGGTTTCGGCTCGATCGAAGTGGGCACCGTCACGCCGCGCGCGCAGGCGGGCAATCCGAAACCGCGCATGTTCCGCCTGCCGCAGGCGCAGGGCATCATCAACCGCATGGGTTTCAATAATGGCGGCGTGGACGCCTTTGTGGCCAATGTGCAGGCGTCGAAGTTTTACCAGAACCGCGCCGGCGTGCTGGGCCTGAACATCGGCAAGAACGCCGACACGCCCATCGAGCGCGCGGCCGACGACTATCTGCTGTGCCTGGAAAAAGTCTACCCCTACGCCAGCTATGTGACGGTGAATATCTCGTCGCCGAACACCAAGAATTTGCGCCAGCTGCAGGGCGCGTCGGAACTCGACGCCCTGCTGTCGCAACTGAAGGATGCCCAGGCGCGCCTGGCGGACAAGCACAAGCGCTACGTGCCGCTGGCCCTGAAGATCGCGCCGGACATGGATGGCGAGCAGGTGAAAAGCATCGCCGAGTCACTCACGCGCCACCAGATCGACGGCGTCATCGCCACCAACACGACCCTGTCACGCAGCGCCGTCGAAGGCATGCCGCACGGCGCCGAAGCGGGCGGCCTGTCGGGCGCGCCCGTGTTCGAGCTGTCGAACAATGTCATCCGCTTGCTGAAGGCGGAACTGGGCGACGCGCTGCCCATCATCGGCGTGGGCGGCATCATGCAGGGCAAGGATGCTTTGGCCAAGTTCGAGGCAGGCGCGCAGCTGGTGCAGCTGTACAGCGGCCTGATTTATGCCGGTCCCGCCCTGATCAAGGATTGCGCGCGCGCGCTGCGCGGCAAACAGGCGGCATGATCAGCAAGATCAAGACGCCCGACAGGCATTTTGTGGGGCTGCCAGCCGGTCTGATGCCAGTCCCGCCGCATATTCTTCGTCGGTCACTTTTTCCATCCAGATCACGTTGACGCCATCGAGCGCTTCCTGGATGGCGATGTGGGTCATCGCGGTGGTCGGGGTCGCACCGTGCCAGTGCTTGTGACCGGGCGGGCACCAGATCACATCACCGGCCCGGATTTCAACGATGGCTTCGCCTTCGCATTGCGTCCAGCCGCAGCCGGCCGTGACGAGCAGGGTTTGGCCGAGTGGATGGGTGTGCCAGGCCGAACGCGCACCCGGTTCAAACGTGACGCTCGCGCACGATACGCGCGCCGGTGTGGGTGGGAAGTTCAGTGGATCGATGCGAACCACGCCAGTAAAATATTCGGCTGGTCCTTTTTGGGATGGCTGTGTGCCGGCGCGTTTGAGTATCATGGTGTTTCCTTTCGAGGGTGAGTTTGGGTCGGCTGTCTGCGGCGATTCGAATCGGGCTATTCTGCGTCCTGCTCAGAAAGGGCCGTATCCGGGTTTCTTGTATAGCGAAGCCATGTTCGCTTCGATCTCAGGCTTGTACATCTGTGCTATCCAGGTGGCAAGCGCCACCACCGGGTATTGACTGGTATTGGATAAACTCGACCTGGGCCCCATGCCGGCCCAGTGCCTGGGCCAGACCTTCAGGATCGGCTACGCGGCCAATGGCCGAGTAGGCATACGGTGACGTAAATGTCTTGTAGAAAACCACGACGGTCTTCGTACCGTACAGCATGAGGTCGCCATTGCGTATGGTGCCTGGCCGCGATGCATTGACAGGCAGCGCCTTCGCCAGATCCGCATGCTTTTCGTTTCCGTTGAGTTCGGCCATATCCAGCGTCAGCGGCAGCATTGCGGCAAAGGCATGCCCCGTCGCGTTGTCGGACAAGGTGACGGCGAAGCGGCGTTCGCCCACGCGCATCGATATGCGCAACCGCTCGGGCTTGAGGGAGGCGCCAGCGGCGACCGGGACCGGGACCGGAGCGTATGGCACGGAAGCGGGCTGCTGCCGGGCTTCGCAAGCGCCGAGGGAGAGCAGGCCCAGCAACAGGCCCAGTCCATGCCGGGCGCCGTTGGGAACTGCTGGCTTGCACGTGATCATAGTCTGCTCCTTCCTTGTAAAGGATTCAAGCTGCCCGCAACGCTTGCAGGCGCGAGGTCAGGAAAGCCGCCAGCAGCAGTGCGGCCGCGCTGGCGATGAATGTGCTCTGGTACCCACTTTTATCGAACAGCAAGCCGCCGACCGTGGAACCGAGGGCGATGGCGAGTTGCACGACAGCGACCATCAGGCCGCCACCCGCCTCTGCATCCCTGGGCAGCGTTATTGCCAGCCATGACCACCAGCCTACCGGCGCGGCGGTCGCGACCAGGCCCCAGATGCCCAGCAGTACCGTCACGGCCGCGACCTTGCTGCCAAAGACGGTCAGCGCCACGGCGATCAAGGCCATCACGATGGGAATGCCAACCAGCGTCCGGAAAAAATGCCACTTCAAGAACTTGCTGATGATGGTGGTGCCGATGAAGCCGCCTGCGCCGATTGCCAGCAGAATCAGCGACAGCGTGGAGATGTCTACCCGCGTAACGCTTTCAAGGTAGGGGCGCAAATAGGTGAACAGGGCGAACTGTCCCATGAAAAACGTGCTGACAGCCAGCATGCCCAGGGCAACCTTCGGGTCTTGCAGCAGTTTGAAGACGTTGCGCGAACCGGCCGACCCGGCCTGAGGCGGCATGGAAGGCAGGCTGATCCACTGCCAGAGAAAGGCAATCAAGGCCACGGGCACCAGGCAGAAGAATGCGCCACGCCATCCGATGACGGAACCGAGGTAACTGCCCAGTGGCGCGGCAACAACGGTCGCCAGCGCATTGCCGCCATTGAAGATGGCCAGGGCACGCGGCACCTGATCCGATGGCACCAGGCGTATCGCGGTGGCGGCCGACAATGACCAGAAACCTCCCACCACCACGCCGATCAGTGCGCGGCCGACCATGTACAGGAAGTAATTCGGCGCCATCGCGACAACAGCCCCGGAGACGGCCATCAGTGCTGTCAGCCCCAGCAACAGGGTCTTGCGGTTCATGCTGCCAGTCATTGCTGAAATCGACAGGCTGGTGAGTACCGCGAACGCGCCGGAGATGGCGATCCCCTGCCCTGTCAGGCCTTCGCTGACCAGCAGATCCCTGGCCATCGGCGTCAACAGGCTGACCGGCATGAACTCCGAGGCGATCAGCGCGAAAACGCAGAGCGTCATCGCAAAGACACCACCCCACATGGTCGCCTGCGCCCCGGTATTGCCGTGCCCGCGGACGCCATCTTGAGGCGCGCTGCTTATCGGTACTGTCATGGTATGCGCCTATGCCAGATGCTGGTGGAAGAAGGCCTGCAGCTTGTCCCACGGGATGAGTTTCACGCGGTCATACAGGTCGACGTGTCCGGCGCCTGGCACGATCACCAGTTCCTTGGGCTGGGCCGAAAGCCGGTAGGCCTCTTCGCTGAATTCTTTGGAGTGCGCCTGGTCGCCCGTGATGAACAGCATGGGACGCGGGGAAATCGTCTCGATGTCGTTGAACGGATAAAAGTTCATGAACTTGACGTTGCTGGTCATCGTCGGGTGCGTCGTCAGCTCGCGCGACGATCCTGCCGGCGTGAACTCTCCCCGCGGGGTGCGATAGAAGTCATAGAACTCGCGCTGGATCGGATGCGTATTGCCATCGCGCTTGTGCACGGTGCCGCCCGTGTACGCGATTGCGCCACCGGTAAATTCCACGTAGCGCTGTTGCGCCGCCTCGGCAATGATCTGCTTGCGTTGCTCTAGCGTCTGCGAGTGATGCAGCGCATTGCGGTTGGCCGCGCCCATGTCGTACATGCTGACAGTGGCAACGGCCTTCATGCGCGGATCGATCTTGGCGGCGCTGATGACGAAACTGCCGCTGCCGCAAATGCCGAGAACGCCGATGCGTTCCCTGTCGACGAACGGCTGGGTGCCCAGATAGTCTACCGCCGCGCTGAAGGCTTCCGCGTAGATGTCCGGCGCCACGGCATTGCGTGGCTGGCCTGCGCTTTCACCCCAGAACGACTGGTCGATGGCCAGCGTGACGAAGCCCTGTTCGGCCAGCTTTTGTGCATACAGGTTCGAGCTTTGCTCTTTCACCGCGCCCATCGGATGGCCGATGATGATCGCCGGATGCATGGAATTCCGGTTGAGGTTCTTGGGCGTGAAGAGATTCCCGACCACCTTCATTTTGTACTGGTTGTCAAACGCGACCTTTTGCGCGACGACGGTTTCGCTCCGGTAGAAATTGTCAGCCTGGTTCGACATATCAGGCACGGGCTTGCTTTCGGCAGCGAACGCGGAACCACCTGCAAGGGACAGGCTGCCCAGCACGGCCATGCCGGTGCCAGCAGTCTTGAGGAAATCGCGGCGCGCTACATCATTGATGGTCATCTCTGTTCTCCAGTTCGTGCGTTTGGGATGAGTTGAATACCTTGGCGACATCGTACGGGGCACTTGCCGCATCGGCGCACCGGAAACCCGAACAGGTATATGTGCCACAGCCATGAATGTTCTGTATATTTATATGAAAATTCGCACACTCCCCCTTGGTATCATCGCTTGCAGGGCACTACCACGGGATACCCTTCACCGCCGGTTCAGGAATGATGCACATGGCCAGAGACAATATTATTGATATTCTGATATTTTTTGAGGTGGCTCGCCAACGCAGTTTCACGCGTGCCGCCGTCAAGCTCGGCATGTCCCAATCCACGCTCAGCCACATCATTCGTGACCTGGAAGCGCGGCTGGGCGTGCGGCTGCTCAATCGGACGACGCGCAGTGTTTCACCGACAGAAGCAGGCGAGCGCCTGCTGACCAACGTCGCGCCGCGGCTGGAAGAGGTCAATGCCGAAATCGCTGCTGTCAGCGATTTGAATGGCAAGCCGGCGGGTACCGTGCGCATCACCGCCATCGACCATATTATCGATACGCTGCTGTGGCCAAGGCTTGCGCCAGTACTGCCCCAGTATCCCGATCTGCATATCGAGATTCAATCCGATTACAAGCTGGTCGATATCGCGGCGGACCGCTATGACATCGGCGTGCGCTACGGCGATCAAGTCGAGGAGGACATGATCGCCGTGCGGCTCACGCCCGACATTCCGACCATGATCGTCGGTTCGCCAGACTACTTCTCCTGGCATGCGCAACCGGCCAGCCTGCAAGAGCTGCTGAAACATAATTGCATCACGCTGCGCCTCGCCAGCAGTGGCGGCATTTACGCGTGGGAGCTCCAGCATGAGGGGCGCAATGTGGAAGCGCGGGTGCGTGGCCAGACCGTGTTTACCAGCGCCGTTCCCATGGTGCAAGCCGCCTTGAGCGGCAATGGCCTGGCCTTCGTGACGGCAGATATGGTGGCCGAGCATGTACGCGAAGGCCGCTTAATCAGCGTCATGCGTGACTGGTGTGGAAAGTTTCCTGGCCTCCATGCTTACTATCCCAGCCGCCGCCATGAATCGCGGGCGCTGCGGATCGTCGTCGAAGCGATCCGCCACCGGGAGTCCATTCCGGGTCAGCCGCATTGAGACTGCCAGTACCGCCCCGGCCGCCATCCAGCCCGATCCGGGGAATGCATAGTCGCATTTATACAACACTGAGCAATTTACTGCTGTGCAGCATTGCGGCCTTGCCGTGCCCGGTCGTATGCTGGAAACGAGGCCATATGCGCTACGCGCACCATGTTGACGTCTTTCAGATATTTATTGCATATCGATAGACAGAACGATTCGTAAGCACGCCGCGTGCCCACTGTTAATCTGATTGCATCACCGGACCGCCATGGTCCGCGCAACCACAACCGAAGAGATATCGTCGATGAGTTCAAGCAACGCCCGCTCCCAGCGTCCCGCCCTCCCCGTAAAAACCGTGATCGCCGCCAGCCTGGTCGCCTGCTTCAGCCTGCCGATGCAGGCGCAAGCGCAGCAAGAGCTGCCGGCCGAAGGCGAATTGCAATCGGTGGTCGTCACCGGCACCTTCGCCAAGAACCGCCGCACCATCGATTCCGAATCGCCGATCGACATCCTCACCTCGCGCGACCTGCAAAGCACGGGTTCGGGCGAACTGGCCACCGTGCTGGCGCGCCTGCTGCCATCGCTGAACTTTGCCCGCGCCACGGGCGCCGACGCCAGCGACGCCGTGCGTCCGGCCCAGTTGCGCGGCCTGTCGCCCGACCAGACCCTGGTACTGGTGAACGGCAAGCGCCGCTATACCTCGGCCGTGGTCAACGTCAACGGCTCGCTGGGCCGCGGCTCGGCGCCTGTCGACCTGAACGCCATTCCCCTGGCCGCCATTGACCACGTGGAAGTGCTGCGCGATGGCGCGGCGGCCCAGTACGGCTCCGACGCGATTGCCGGCGTGATCAACATCATCCTGAAAAAAGGCGCGGCCGGCGGCGATATCGAAGTGGGTTATGGCCAGACGCAGGAACGCGACGGCAAGCAAAAATCCATCAAGGGTTCGGCCGGCTTCGCCCTGGGCGAGGACGGGTGGGTGCGCGTCTCGGCCGAAGTGGCGGAACGCGACCCGACCAACCGCGCTGGTGCCGATTTCCGCAACCCGCTGGAACCGCGCTACGGCAAGGTCAACCAGCGCTATGGCGACCCGGAAAGCAAGCCGGCAACGATTTTCCTCAACAGCGAATACCACATCAGCGACAACCTCGACTGGTATGCCTTCGGCAACTACGGCAAGCGCGACACGTCGGCCGCCGCCACCTGGCGCACGGCGCTGATCACGGACCCGAATAATTCGAAGCAGTTTGTCCAGCGCACGCCGCTCTTCCCGGAAGGCTTTTTGCCATTGCAAAACAGCACCCTGACGGACCAGTCCCTGGTGACGGGCTTGCGCGGCGAAGCGGCCGGCTGGCGCTGGGATGCCAGCCTCAATTACGGCAGCAACAAGTTCGAACTGGACCTGGACAACACGGTCAACCAGTCGCTGGGCGCCAACAGCCCCACGCATTTCTATGCGGGCTCGCTGAAAAACGAACAAACCGTGTTCAACCTCGATGCGGCGCGCGAATTTCCCGTGTCTTACTTTACGGGCCCGCTGACGGTCGCCGTGGGCGCCGAAGCGCGGCATGAAAAATACTCGATCGGCGCCGGCGATGAAGCATCGTACACGGGCGGTGGTTCGCAAGGCTTTGCCGGCTTCCGTCCTGTCAACGCGGGCAGCCACTCGCGCCACAACGAGTCGATCTATGTGAACCTGGAAGCGGAAGCGACGAAGAAACTGTCGGGCGGCGTGGCCCTGCGCCATGAGCGCTACAGCGATTTCGGCAGCACCACCTCGGCCAAGGGTTCCGCGCGCTATGCCTTCACGGACGCCCTGTCCCTGCGCGGCACCGTGTCGAGCGGCTTCCGCGCGCCATCCTTGGCGCAGCAGTACTACACCATCACCACCACCAACTTCCAGGTCATCAACGGCAACAATACGGCCATCGAGACGGGCACCTTCGCCGTCAACACGCCGCAGGCGCGCGCCCTCGGTGCGCAAGACCTGAAGCCGGAAAAGGCACGCAACTACAGCCTGGGCCTGCAGTTCCAGCCCAGCCGCAACTTCACCACCAGCATCGATGCCTACCGCATCGACATCGACAACCGCATCCTGTTCTCGGCCAATCTGGCGCTGAACGACAAGCTGAAGGCCCAGCTGGCGACGCAAGGCTCGACCGTGGGCGCAGCGCGCTACTTCACCAACGCCGTCGATACGCGCACGGAAGGCGTGGACATCGTCAGCACCTACCGCATCGACCTGCAGGACAAGGACCGCCTGGACCTCACCGTGGCGTACAACCACAACAAGAGCACGGTACAGAAAATCGCCGATAATCCGGCCATCCTGACGGCCAACAACCTGAAACTGATCGACCGCCAGAGCATCGACCGCATCACGGTGGCCTCGCCGAAGGACAAGTTCAGCCTGGCCGCCGACTACGGCTTCGGCATCTGGAATGCGCACGGCGTCGTGACCCGCTACGGCAGCTTCACCGTGCCGCAGAACGACGTCAAGCTGGACCAGACGTATGACCCGCAATGGGTGCTGGACGTGTCCGGTTCCGTGAAGCTGGGCAAGAACTGGCGCCTGGTGGCCGGCATCGACAACGTCACCAACCGCTATCCGGCGCAAGTGACGAGCGCGGGCAACCTGAACGTCAACGGTACCCAGCCTTACAGCATCTTCGCGCCGAACGGTTTCAACGGCCGCTATTACTACGCCAAGGCTGGCTATAGCTGGTAAATACCGCTCCGCCATGCAAAAAGCCCGCGCATCTTCCGATGCGCGGGCTTTTTTTCATGTCTTGCGCCCGCAGGCGCTGCAGGCTCAGGCGCGGCGGCGGCGCGCGGCAAAACCGACCAGGCCCAGGCCCAGCATCAACATGCCGTAGGTCGCTGGCTCAGGCACGGCCGAGACGGAACTGTAGGCGCGGAAATTGCTCAGGCCGCGCGGCAGGTTGCTGATGGTGATAAGCGTATTGGCGGCCAGCGGCGCGTCCCAGTGGAACAGCAGTTCGCCACGGCCATAGTGCACGGCCAGGTAGTCGAAGCTGGACTTGACGGTGAACGAACCGGACTTACCGCTTTCCAGGTCGCCCTGGGCGGCAAAGACCAGGGAACCGGTGCCGCTGGATGGCAGACCAAACTTGCTGCTGACCAAGCTCTGGATGGCGGCCGCGCTTTGCGGGCCGGACGGGTTGGCGCCGTCAAACACCCAGACCGAGTCCGCTGCCACGCTGCCGTAGGTGACGGTCTTGCCGCCCACCAGGAAGCCGCTCATGGCGGGATCGGTGATTTCCACCCAGTTCGCCGCCTGGGCCAATGGCGCCAGGCAAGCCGAGACAGCAAGGCAGAGACCCAGCACAGCATGTTTAGTCGTGTTCATAATTTCCCCTATTGATAAATTTCAAAAAACACAATGTTGATTATATTTTTGTTATATTTTTTTGCGATTGAGCAAAAGATATCATCCAGGAAATCAAAATGCAATAAAAGAAACAAATTTTACCATTGGTATTTTCAATCGGTCTCATCAGTTTCTTGCCGAGTCCGGCTATGAAGGGGCGTACCGCCCTCCTTGCCATGACCGGGCGCTGGTCGGGGAAGCAGGATTGTTGTAGATCAGCACATGCCAAGCGGCAATGGCAAGCCTGCAGGTATGCGTGGTCATCCTGACACGCAATCGGCTACCATGGGGTTTACTCTTCTTGATGACAGATAACCATGCCCAGCTGGCACCTGGCCGACGCCGCCGAACTGGCGGCGCGCCATCCCTACACATTCTATAAATCGCCGCCCGAAGCCATCGCCCAGGTGCGCCCCGGCGAGGTGGTCAAGCTGATCTTCGCTTTCCACAGCGACGATCCGCAGGCGCCGGGCGCCGAGCGCATGTGGGTGCTGGTCGACACGGTCGAGCCGCATGGGCACTTTACGGGCAAGCTCGACAACATGCCCGGCTACATCGCCGATTTGCGCGCCAAAGACCCCATCGCCTTCGCGGCGCGCCACATCATCAATACCCAGCACGACGATGACGATAACCTCGTCAACCGCTACGCGGGCCTGTGCTTCGTCACGAAACGCGTGCTGGAAGACGGCGCGCCCGTCGGCTACCTGTACCGCGAAGCGCCGGACAACGACGACGACAGCGGCTGGCGCTTCACGGCCAACGACGAGAGCGACGACTACATCAACGACAGCGCCAACGTGGCCCTCGTGTCGCTGGGTGCCGTGCTCAGCGTGGACGACCGTTTCATTGCGCTGCTGGACGCCCCTGCCGGCGCGGCGTACGCCTTCGACCGCAACACGCAACAATTCATGGCGGTGGACGAATGACAACAGATGAACTGAAGCAATTTTGCGCGGCCCTGCCCGGCGCGCAAGCCGTGCTGTACGGTGCGCCGTCGAACATCCTCGTGTATGAAGTGAGCGGCAAGAAGTTTGCCTATTTCAAGACCAGCGCACCGGAACAGTGGCGTTTCAGCCTGCGCGCCAGCGCCGGGCGTTTCATTGAACTGACGGACATGCCGGGCGTCAAACCGGCCCGCTACATGGGCCGCTTTCACTGGGTCACCATCGTCGATGTGGCGCGCTTCCCCACCGATTACCTGGCGGAACTGGTGCAGGATAGCTACGCGCGCGCCGTGGCCAGCCTGACGCGCGCGCAAAAGGCGGCCATCGCCTAGAGGGCTTCCTCGCCCGCCATGGCGCGGTCGATGTCTTCGCGCGTCAGGTCCGGCGCCAGCTGCAGGATGAACTCGTAGGCGTAGGCACGCAGGTAGGCACCGCGGCGCACGGCCAGGCGCGTCGTGTTGGTGGCGAACAGATGTGACGCTTCCACGGCCCGCAACCCTTTGTCGCGGCCATGGTCGAAGGCCATCGAGGCGACGATGCCCACGCCCAGGCCCAGCGCCACGTATTGCTTGATGACGTCCGAATCCATGGCCGTGAGGATGATGTCCGTCGTCACGCCCGCCTTGGCGAACGCATCGTCGATATGGCCGCGTCCCGTGAACCCCTTGTCGTAGGTAATCAACGGGTATTTCGCCAGGTCTTCCAGGCGGATCGGCGAGTGCTCGAGCAGCGGGTGGCCGTCCGGCACGACGATCAGATGGCTCCAGCGGTAGCACGGGAACGACACGAGGTCGGGGAACTGGCTCAAGCCCTCCGTGGCGATGCCGATATCGGTCTTGCCCGACAGCACCCATTCCGCGATATGCTCAGGCGCGCTTTGCTGCAGCGCGATGCGCACATCGGGGAAGGCGGCGCGAAAGCCCTGCACCACTTTCGGCAACGCATAGCGCGCCTGCGTGTGCGTGGCCGCCACCGATAACGTTCCGCTGGTCTGGCCGCTGTATTCGAGGCTGGCCTGCTGCAGGTTTTCCGCCTCGATCAGGAGGCGGTCGACGATCTTCAAAATGCCCTTGCCCGGCTCCGTCAAGCCCGTCAAGCGCTTGCCGTTGCGCTCGAAAATCACCACGCCCAGCTCATCTTCCAGTTCGCGGATCTGCCGGCTCACGCCCGGCTGCGACGTGAACAGCGCGTTGGCCACTTCCGTCAGGTTATAGCCGCGGCGGGCCGCTTCGCGGATCGAACGCAGTTGTTGAAAGTTCATATATTTTCAGCCTTTAGGTTCTTGTTGGTTCAACGAACACGTGGAGGCGTTTCGGGCGGACTACCAAGGTTTCGCCTTCCTTCAGCTGCAAATGAGTAAAACGCTCGTTCGACATCACCGCTTCAATCAGCTCGCTGTTATCGACGCGCTGCAAGTCCAGCTGGGCCAGCGGGCCGATCGCATGGGCGCGGCTCAGTTTCACCACGATGCCTTCGGCGCCCTGCGTGTAACGGTCGATTTCCAGGTCGTGCGGACGCACATAGGCCGTGCCCTTGCTGTCGCTCACGCCCGCATAATCGGGCACTTCGAAGCTGGCGTCGCCCGTCGCCATCACGCCGTCATGCACGCGGCCGTGGAACAGGTTGACGTTGCCGAGGAAGCCGTACACGAACGGCGAGGCCGGGTGGTTATAGACTTGCTCTGGGGAACCGAGTTGCTCGACGGTACCCTTGTTCATCAGCACGACCTGGTCGGCCACTTCCAGCGCCTCTTCCTGGTCATGCGTCACAAAAATACTGGTCACGTGCAAGTCGTCATGCAGGCGGCGCAGCCAGCGGCGCAATTCCTTGCGCACCTTGGCGTCGAGCGCGCCGAACGGTTCGTCGAGCAGCAGCACGCGCGGCTCGACAGCGAGGGCGCGCGCCAGGGCGATGCGCTGGCGTTGTCCGCCCGACAGTTGCGGCGGATAGCGGTCGGCCAGCCAGTCCAGCTGCACCAGCTCCAGCAAATCTTTCACTTTACGGCGGATCTGGTCTTCCGACGGCCGTTCGCTGCGCGACTTCACGCGCAGGCCAAACGCCACGTTTTCGAACACGGTCATGTGCTTGAACAGCGCGTAATGCTGGAAGACGAAACCGACCTGCCGCTCGCGCACGTGGCGGTTCGACGCGTCTTCCGCATCGAGCAGCACCTGGCCGCTGTCCGGATGTTCCAGGCCGGCTATGATACGCAGCAAGGTGGTCTTGCCGCAACCGGACGGGCCCAGCAGGGCCGTCAATTCGCCGGCGGGAAAGTCCAGCGAGATATTGTCGAGGGCGACGAAATCGCCGAAGCGCTTGTGGATGTTTTTAACTGCGATGGTCATATCAGTGCTCCGTAGAACGTAAGGCGGAATCGTCGGCGTCGCTCTCGTTCAAACGCCACTCAATAAAGGCTTTCAGGGCCAGGGTCACCAGGGCCAGCAGGGCCAGCAGCGAGGCGACGGCAAACGCGGCGGCGAAGTTGTACTCGTTGTACAGAATCTCCACCTGCAGCGGCATGGTGTTCGTTTCGCCGCGGATATGGCCGGAGACCACGGACACGGCGCCGAACTCGCCCATGGCGCGGGCGTTACACAGGATCACGCCATACAGCAAGCCCCACTTGATATTCGGTAAGGTGACTCTGCGGAAAGTGTTCCAGCCCGAGGCGCCCAGCACGATGGCGGCCTCTTCCTCTTCGCTGCCCTGCGACTGCATCAGCGGGATCAGTTCGCGCGCCACGAACGGGAAGGTGATGAAGATGGTGGCCAGCACGATGCCGGGCACGGCGAACAGGATCTTGATATCGTGCGCCTGCAGCCACGGGCCGAACCAGCCCTGGGCGCCGAACATCAGCACATAGATCAGGCCGGAAATCACGGGCGAGACGGAAAACGGCAAGTCGATCAGGGTCAGCAAAATGCTCTTGCCGCGGAACTCGAACTTGGCGATGCACCAGGAAGCGGCCACGCCGAATACCAGGTTCAGCGGCACGGCGATGGCGGCCGTGATCAGGGTCAACTTGATGGCGGAAATGGCGTCCGGATCGATGATGGCGGCGATATACGCTTCCCAGCCCTTCTTGAACGCTTCCGCAAACACGGCCACCAGGGGCACGATCAGGAAAGCCGTCAGAAACAGCAAGGCGATGGTGATCAATACCGTGCGCACCCACAATGGTTCCAGCACGACGGGGCCGACATTCGGCTCGAAGCGGCGCGCTGTCGGCCGCGCAGTGTCCACGCCAGCGGCGGCAGTCGTATTCGTACTCATGATTTCTTCGCCTTTCCGCGCGTCCATGCTTGCAGCAGGTTAATCGTCAACAACAGCAGGAAAGACACCACCAGCATCACCACGGCGATGGCCGTGGCGCCTGCGTAATCGTATTGCTCCAGCTTGGTAATAATGAACAGCGGCGTGATTTCCGACACCATCGGCATGTTGCCGGCGATAAAGATCACGGAACCGTACTCGCCCGTGGCTCGGGCAAAGGCCAAGGCAAAGCCCGTCAGCAACGATGGCAGAATCGTGGGGAAGATAACGCGGATGAATGTTTGCAGGGAATTGGCGCCCAGGCTGGCGGCCGCTTCTTCGAGTTCCTTTTCCGCGTCTTCCAGCACCGGTTGCACGGTACGCACGACAAACGGCAAGCCGATGAAGGTCAGCGCCACCACCACGCCCAGCGGCGTGAACGCCACCTTGATGCCCAGCACGCCTTCGATGAACTGGCCGAACCAGCCGTTCGACGAATACAGGGCCGTCAGGGTGATGCCGGCCACGGCCGTCGGCAAGGCGAACGGCAAGTCGACGAGCGCGTCGATGATGCGCTTGCCGGGAAACTTGTAGCGCACCAGCACCCAGGCCAGGATGCCGCCAAACACCACGTTCAGCAGGGCGGCGATCAGCGAGGCGCCAAACGTCAAGCGGTACGACGCCATCACGCGCTCGGACGTGACGGCGCTGAAGAAGGCGTCCCATGTCATGGTGAAGGTTTTCAGGAACACCGAGGACAAGGGAATGAGGACGATCAAGGCCAGGTAAAAGAGCGTGAAGCCCAGTGACAGCTTAAACCCCGGCATGACCCGAAACGGCGCTCCGCGCGCCTTGGGCGGCGCTAGTGTTGCTTCAGACATGGAAACCCCTTCTTATTACATTTTTGAGTTATAGGGCGCAATAATCACATGCAATCGTTATAAAAAGAACTAACCATTTCTCATTTGCTTAGATGGATTTTGCATACTTGCCGGCAGAATCCATGGGCGAAAAAAAACGCACCGGACAGGTGCGTTTTTTGGGTGTCACTTGAGAAACCCCTGTGAAATACCGGGGTCGGACCCTCAGGGTCCGACCTCAGAACTTGCTTCTGGGGTACATCAGCAACTGACCCCGGAATTACTTGTTGGGCTGCGGCGTGAGGCGCAGATATGGCTTGGCGGCCGTAAAGCCCTTCGGATATTTCTGCTTGATCACGTCCGGGTCTTGCACGGTCAGTGGAATGATGACGTCGTCGCCATCGTTCCAGTTGCCGGGCGTGGCCACCGTGTAGCCGTCCGTCAGCTGCAGGGCGTCGATGACGCGCAGGATTTCATTGAAGTTGCGGCCGGTGCTGAGCGGATACGTGAGGATCAGCCGCACTTTCTTGTTCGGGTCGATGATGAAGACGGAGCGCACGGTGGCCGTGACGGACTGTTCCGGGTGGATCATGTCGTACAGCACCGACACTTTCTTGTCGACGTCGGCGATGATGGGAAAGCCCACGACCGTATTTTGCGTCTCTTCGATATCCTTGATCCAGCTCTTGTGCGACTCGGCCGCGTCCACGGACAGGGCGATGGCTTTCACGTTGCGCTTGTCGAATTCCGGCTTGAGCTTGGCCGTCAGGCCCAGTTCCGTCGTGCACACGGGGGTAAAGTCGGCCGGGTGGGAAAACAGCACCACCCAGGAATTGCCCGCCCACTCGTGGAACTTGAGCGGACCGATCGAGCTGTCTTGTTCAAAATCAGGGGCGACATCGCCCAGGCGTAAAGTCATCGTGATCTCCTTCAGAAGTTGTGTGGCGAAGATGTTCATCGTATCAGGCTGCCTGACGGTGGCGCTTGTCGCTTTGTGCCAGATCAAACAGTGTTTGCAGCTGCGCCTGGCCGTAGACCCAGTCACCAAGGCGCGACTCGGCGTTGATATGGCCCAACGCACCGCCATCAATATACTTGCAATTCCAGCGCCGCGCCCACTGCGCCGCGTGTTCGGCCGTCATCCACGGGTCCGTCTGGCTGGCGATCAGGATGCCGGGGCAAGGCAGCCGCTTTTGCGGCAATGCCTTCGCCACGCCAAACTTGTCGGGGTCGGCCGGCCCCACCAGCAGCACGCCGGCCACGCCCTGCGGGTCGCGCGCCAGGCTGTGCGCCGTCGTCAGGCAGCCGAAGCTGTGGGCGACGATCAGGGTCGGGCGCGCATCCTGCCGCCGAACCTGGTCCAGGCGCGCCGACCAGGTGGCCAGGTCGGGCGTGTTCCAGTCATCCTGCTCGACCCGCTCGAATTGCGGATACAGGCGCTGCCAGCGGCTCTGCCAGTGCTCGGGACCGCTGTTATGCAAGCCCGGCACGATCAGTACCCGGTAATCGGAAAAGCTGCGCAGCGCCATGATGGTTCCTTTTAGTAACGGTCTGGCAATCGTGCCATCCGGTATTACTTAGGCTGGTAGATCTGGTCGAAGATGCCGCCGTCGGCAAAGTGCGCCTTCTGTGCCGCCGTCCAGCCGCCGGCCACCTGCTCGATGGTGAACAGGTTGACCTTGGCGAACTGCGACGCGTATTTCTTTGCCGCCTTGTCCGTTGCCGGACGGTAGTAATTCTTGGCGATGATGTCTTGCGCCTCGTCCGTGTACAGGTAGTTCAGGTAGGCCTCGGCCACCTTGCGCGTACCATGCTTGTCGGCAAACTTGTCGACGACGGCCACGGGCGGCTCGGCCAGGATGCTGACGGACGGCGTGATGATGTCGAACTTGGTCGGGCCCAGTTCCTTGACGGCGAGATACGCCTCGTTTTCCCAGGCGATCAGCACGTCGCCGATACCGCGTTCGACGAAGGTGGTGGTGGCGCCGCGCGCGCCGGAATCGAGCACGGGCACGTTTTTATACAGTTTGCCGAGGAAATCCTTGGCCTTCGCTTCGCTGCCGCCCGGCTGGCGCAAGGCATAGCCCCAAGCTGCCAAGTGGTTCCAGCGGGCGCCGCCCGAGGTTTTCGGATTCGGCGTGATGACGGACACGCCAGGCTTGATCAGGTCATTCCAATCCTTGATGCCTTTCGGGTTGCCCTTGCGCACCAGGAAGACGATGGTCGAGGTGTAAGGCGAGCTGTTGTGCGCCAGGCGCTTTTGCCAGTCGGCGGCCAGCAGCTTGTGCTCGGCCAGCGCGTCGATGTCATAGGCCAGGGCCAACGTCACCACGTCCGCTTCCAGGCCGTCGATGACGGCGCGCGCCTGCTTGCCGGAGCCGCCGTGCGATTGCTTGATCTTGACGTTGTCGCCCGTCTTGCCTTTCCATTCCTTGGCAAATGCCGTATTCACATCCTGGTACAGCTCGCGCGTCGGGTCGTACGACACGTTGAGCAGGGTGATATCGGCAGCCTGCGCCGTTTGCAGAATGGCAAACGCGCTGATGGCAGCGGCAATGATGATTTTTTTCGACAGCATCTAAGATCCCCGTATGGTTGAACTTTCAGAGCCACCAGATTACGTCGCCTCAGCCGCAAAGAGAACGAAGCGTTTCGCCGTTTGATATGCGATTTTCGCATATGGACGGCGCGCAACGGGGATTTAGTGCTTAATAGAAGCGGTTGAACAGCACCACGGACCATGTGGCAAAGGCCAGGATGCAGGTCAGCAGCACGGCGGCGCTGCCGAAGTCCTTGGCGTTTTTCGACAGCGGATGGCGCTCGAGCGAGATGCGGTCGACCACGGCTTCGATTGCCGAATTGATCAGTTCGACGATCAGCACCAGCAGCAGCACGCCGATCAGCACCAGTTTTTCAAAGGCGGAGATGCGCAGCAGCAAGGCGATCACGGTGCCGACGACGAACAGGCCCAGCTCCTGGCGGAACGCGTGTTCATGGCGCCAGGCCGCCTTCAAGCCGTCGAGCGAGTAGAAAAAGGCGGAAAAAATCCGTTTCAAGCCGCTTTTGCTCTTGAATTCATTGACAGGTTGCATAGTTTTCCATGGTTCAAAGTCCATCCAGCCGCCAATTATGACGGCCAACATGAGAATTGTGACAATTTATTCGCTGAATATCTCGGAACATTTCACTATTTTTTCACATCATGGTATAAAGATGCATGAATACTGCATTGCACCAAATCCATCATGAAAATTGAACCGGTCGCAGCCCCAAAAACGACGATCCAGGTGATCGAACGCATGATCGCCCTGCTCGATGCCCTGGCCAAATATTCGGACCCGGTCAGCCTGAAGGAATTGTCGAAAGTGTCCGGCCTGCACCCCTCGACGGCGCACCGCATCCTCAACGACATGGTGCTCACACGCTTCGTCGACCGCATCGAACCGGGCACGTATCGGCTGGGCATGCGCCTGCTGGAACTGGGCAATGTGGTGAAAAGCCGCCTCAGCGTGCGCGAAGCGGCGCTGGATTTCATGCGCCAGCTGCACAAGAAAACCCAGCAAACGATCAACCTGTCCGTGCGCCAGGGCGACGAGATCGTCTACATCGACCGCGCCTTTTCCGAGCGCTCGGGCATGCAGGTGGTGCGCGCCATCGGCGGCCGCGGCCCGCTGCACCTGACATCGACGGGCAAGCTGTTCCTGTCCGTCGATGAACCGAAAGCCATCCGCGCGTATGCCACGCGCACGGGGCTGGCCGGGCACAACAAGAATTCCATCACGGATCTGCAAAAGCTCGAGCGCGAGCTGAGCCTGGTGCGCGAACGCGGCTATGCGCGCGACAATGAAGAGCTGGAACTGGGCGTGCGCTGCATGGCCGCCGGCATCCGCGACGATTCGGGCAAACTGATCGCCGGCCTGTCGATCTCCGCCCCCGCCGACCGCCTGCAGGATGAGTGGCTGGTGGACCTGGTGGAAACGGCGAATCAGATTTCCGTCACACTGGGTTTTATTCCACAGGACTAAAGCTGGGGTCAGTCTTACAAGATCGGAATTTCCTCCGTTGAGGAAATTCCCCCGGCGGGTCTGACCCCAGTCGACGCCGCCATGGACATTCGCAGTAAACTTAATTAACCGCCGGGCAGGCTCATGTTGGCGGGTTTGAGTGCCTCCAGCCACTTGCGCATGCGTCCCGCATCGGCCGTGCGCGATTGTTTCCCCTTGGAATCGAGGAAGACCATGATCACGGCCCGTCCTTCGATGACGGCCTGCATCATCAGACAACGTCCCGCCTCATTGATGAAGCCCGTCTTTTGCAAGCCGATTTCCCAGCCCGGATTCGCCACCAGATGATTCGTATTGCCAAACTGCATAGGCTGGCCGCTGGCTTCGACGATGGCTTTCGGGTCCGTCGAGTACTCGCGCAGCAGCGGATGGCGGAAGGCGGCCATGGCCAGCTTGCCCAGGTCGCGCGCGCTGGCCACGTTCATTTTCGACAAGCCGCTGGAATCGACGTAATGCGTATCCATCATGCCCAGCTGGCGCGCCTTGCTGTTCATGGCGTCGACAAACGCCGGCAAGCCGCCCGGATAATTGCGGCCCAGCGCCGAAGCGGCGCGGTTTTCCGAGCTCATCAGCGCGATGTGCAGCATATTCGCGCGCGTCAATTGCGAGCCCACTTTCAGGCGCGAGCTGCTGAACTTGGCGCGGTCGACGTCCTCGTCCGTGATCGTCA
This sequence comes from Janthinobacterium sp. GW823-FHT06H09, assembly GCF_058794735.1. Classification (NCBI taxonomy): domain Bacteria; kingdom Pseudomonadati; phylum Pseudomonadota; class Betaproteobacteria; order Burkholderiales; family Oxalobacteraceae; genus Janthinobacterium; species Janthinobacterium sp. GW823-FHT06H09. Next base: position 25,285 of record NZ_JBXAHC010000009.1, read on the forward strand.
GCACTTCGTCCATATCCTGGCGCGCTTCGACCACCACCAGGCCCGTCATCATCTTGGTGATGGAGGCGATGGGCAGGGCGACATTCGAATTCTTTTCAAACAGCACTTCCGAATTGTTCTGGTCCAGCACCAGCGCCACGCTCGACTTGAGATCGAGCGGATCGCGCGTGAGGTTCAGGCCCGCCAGGTCGCCCATGGTCGGCATCGGGGCGGCCATGGGCACGGCCACGCTGCTGACTTTTTGATAGATGACCTTGCGTTTGCCGCGCACCATGACGACCCGGCGCACGCTCTTTTCGCGTGGCGCGGCCGTTGCGCCCTTGCGCAGCACGATCTTGATTTTCTTGGTGTTGTGTTTCTTGGAGGCTGAGGATTTGCCGTTCGCTTCCCTGGCGTGCACGGCCGCAGCCGGCGCCAATGCAAACAGCAGGGAAGCCAGGATACCCAGCGCAAGTTTAAACTTAGCCATTCGATAATTCCCCGTGAAGCTGTTGCCTTATTGCAGTGTAGCGAAATGCAGAGTATTCGCAAGCCTATTTAACAGTTACGACAGTATTTATTGCAGCACTGAAATACAAATCGTTGGCGATCAGCAAACAAGCTCATCTTTGAGCGGCTGTTTGCCGGCGTCCATCGCCAGCAATGTCTATTTGTCCATGAATTTAACAAAACCGGCCAGCGGCTCGCGTTCCGTGCTCAGGCGGTTTTCGATCTTGTCCGGGTCGGCATAGCCGAGGGCCATGCCGCATACCACCATTTCGCTGGCCGGTACGCCCAGCTCGTCGCGGATGATGTCATGGTAATGGATGAAGGCCGCTTGCGGGCACGTGTCGAGTCCCCGCGCGCGCGCCGCCAGCATGATATTTTGCAAGAACATGCCGTAATCGAGCCAGGAACCCTGTTCCAGCACCCGCTCGATGGTAAAGATCAGGCCCACGGGTGCATCGAAAAACTGGAAATTGCGTCCATGCTGGGCCGCCATGCCGGCCGTGTCGCCCCGCTCCAGCCCCAGCAGCTGATACAGGTCCAGGCCGATCTTGCGGCGGCGCTCGATGAACGGCGCCGTCCACTGGCGCGGGTAATAGGTATACGACGCCGTGCGCGCGGGCGCATCGGGTGCCTTGGGCTCGGCATACGCGGCCAGGATGCGGCGCGACAGGCGCAGGCGCGCTTCGCCCGACAGCACGTAGACTTTCCACGGCTGCATATTGGCCCCCGAGGGCGCGCGCGCCGCCACTTCCAGGATGCGCGCGATATCGTCCTGCGCCACCGGCGTGGGTAAAAAGGCGCGGATCGAACGGCGCGACAGGATGACGCTATCGACGGCTTGCTGCGCCGCCTGTGTTTCAGATACTGGCTTGCTCACTGCGCTGCTCCCTGCTATTTCTTGACTACAAACACCACACCGACCACGGCCACCAGCATGCCGGCGATGCCCAGCATATTAAAGGCTTCGCCAAACATCAGCCAGGCCATCACGGCGGTCGTGGGCGGCGTCAGGTACAGCAAACCCGTCACTTTCGTCGCGTCGCTGCGGCGGATCAGGGCGAACAGCAGGAAGATGGCGCCGATCGACAGCACGAGTACCGACCACAGCAAGGCGCCAATAAAATTCGCCGTCCATTGGACGTTGCTGAAATGCAAGTCCAAGCCTTCGTAATACAAGGCGAATGGCAAGACCACGACGATGGAAGCGGCAAACTGCACCACCGTGCCGGTGCGCAAGTCGAACTGCGGACAGTGGCGTTTTTGATACATGGTGCCGGCCGTCATCGACAGCAGGGCGAACACGCACAGCAGCACGCTTTCCACCGTCAGGCCCACGAGGTTGATCTTCGCGTAGACGACCAGGGCCACGCCCAGCAAGCCAAAGAACAGGCCCAGCCACTGACGCGGGCGCACGGATTCGCCGATCAGCGGCGCGGCGCAGGCCGTCAGCACGGGTTGCATGCCGACGATCAGGGCCGACAGGCCAGCCGGCATGCCCAGCTTGATGGCGCACCAGACGCCAGCCAGGTAGCCAGCCTGCATCAGGATGCCGGCCACGGCGATCTGGCGGAACTGCCCCACTGGCCACGGCGCGCGCAACAGCAGCACCAGCGGCAGCAGGATCACCAGCACGCCCAGGAAGCGCAGCAGCAAAAAGGTCAGCGGCGGTGCGTACGGCAAGCCGAACTTGGCCACGATAAAACCTGTGCTCCATAACAACACGAAGAAACCAGGCAAGGCCATCGGTGCCAGGGTCGTCAGGAAAGGGGTTTTGGAGGCTTTGCCGCTGGCGCCAGCCGCGGCGGGAAGATTGGACATGGTATCAACTCGGGAAACAGGATCGGCACCGGAGAGCTGCGCCAGTGCGGGAGGCAAAGTCTAGCATGCTGCGCCGCGATCGTCCCCGCAGCCATTGGAAATGATAGTTTAGACATAAACCATTGACACGTAGAAATCAAATATTTCTCTTTAGAAACAATGACTTTTGATGCAAATCTATTCAATTGTTGCATCGCACAAGAAACGCTTGACTTCGTTTTTTTTCGCCGTAGAATAGGGTTTGTTGCGTTGCACAATTCTTGTTCAGCTTGAAAAATTTAGATTCACCTGCTTTCCCAAACGGTACACGCAGCATCAAATTAACCAGATTTCGATTTTTTGGAGATTTATATGTTTTCAATTCCTGAGCAATTTTCGTCCGCTACCAAAGCCAACCTGGAAGCCCAATTCGCCCTGTTCTCGTCGCTGACGGGCAAAGCCTTCGAAGGCATCGAAAAGATCGTCGAACTGAACCTGACCGCTGCCAAGGCAACGCTGGAAGAATCGACCGCCGCCGCCAAGCAATTGCTGTCGGCAAAAGATCCACAAGAATTCTTCTCGCTGAGCGCTGCTCAAGCCCAGCCTAGCGCCGAAAAAGCCATCGCTTACGGCCGTCACCTGGCTGCCATCACGTCGGGCACGCAAGCCGAGTTCAGCAAAGCTGCTGAAACGCAAATCGCTGAAACCAACCGTAAAGTCCTGTCCCTGGTGGAAGAAGTCACCAAGAACGCGCCAGCCGGTTCGGAAAACGCCGTTGCCATCCTGAAAAGCGCCATCGGCAACGCCAATGCAGGCTACGAGCAGTTCTCGAAAACCAGCAAGCAAGCCGTCGAAGCCATCGAAGCGAACCTGACCTCGGCCGTGAACCAGTTCACGCAAGCGGCTGAAAAAGTCGTTCCGCGCGCTGCCGCCAAGTAATTCCTGCGCGACCGCCACGGCGGTCCGCTAAGTAATCCTCGGGGGTTACTTTAGTACCAGCTCCTCCAGGCATCCATCCCGCACTTCCCTGACGGATGCCATTATGCCCCAGCCCTGCTGGGGCATTTTTTATGCGCTTTTACTTTCCCGCCCTTACTCTCCCAGATACGCCGCCTTCACGCGCGGATCGTCGAGCATGGCCGCCGCATTGCCGCCCATGGTGACCAGGCCGGAATCCATCACATAGCCGCGGTGCGCCGCCTGCAGGGCCAAACGGGCATTCTGTTCGACCAGCAAGATCGTGATGCCTTCGGACGACACCTTGCGGATCACCTCGAAGATTTTCTCGACCATGATGGGCGACAAGCCCATCGACGGCTCGTCGAGCAGCAGCAGCTTCGGATGGCTCATCAGGGCGCGCGCCATGGCCAGCATCTGCTGCTCGCCGCCCGACAGGGTGCCGGCCATCTGCGCCGCCCGCTCCTTGAGGCGTGGAAACACGTCGAACCACTTGGCAATGTCATCTTCGACACCAACCTTGTCCGTGCGCGTGTAGGCGCCCATCATGAGGTTTTCGCGGATCGACATGCGGGTAAACACGCCCCGCCCTTCCGGCACCATGGCCAGCTTCCTTTCCACCAGGTGAAACGACTTCGTGCCCTTGAGCGATTCGCCCAGGTAACTGATCGTGCCTTCGATCTTGCACGCAGGCAAAGTGCCCGTGATGGCTTTCAAGGTCGTCGTCTTGCCGGCGCCGTTCGCGCCGATCAGGGCGATCAGCTCGCCCTGGTTGACTTCCAGGTCGATGCCTTTCACTGCCTTGATGCCGCCGTAAGCCACGTGCAGGCCCGCCACCTTCAATATATTGCTCATGCGTGCGATCCCCCCAGATAAGCCTCGATGACGGCCGGGTTTTGTTGTATTTCGGCCGGCAAGCCTTCCGCGATGCGCTTGCCATACTCGAGCACCGTGATGCGGTCGCACAGTCCCATCATCAGTTTCACGTCGTGCTCGATCAACAGCACGGTCTTTCCTTCAGCCTTGATTTTCACCAGCAACTCGCGCAGGGCCAGCTTCTCCGTGGCATTCATGCCGGCCGCCGGCTCGTCGAGTGCCAGCAGTTGCGGGTCGGTGGCCAGCGCGCGGGCGATTTCCAGGCGCCGTTGGTCGCCGTACGACAAGAAGCGCGCCGTGCGGCTGGCGAACTGGGCGATGCCGACGAAATCGAGCAGCTCCATCGCCCGCTTGCGGATCGATGCTTCTTCCTCGCGCGCCGCCTTGTGGCGGAAGATGGCGCCGAACACGCCCTGGTGCGAGCGCACGTGGCGCCCCACCATGACGTTTTCCAGCGCCGTCATGTCGCCAAACAGGCGGATGTTCTGAAACGTGCGCGCGATGCCCGCCTTGGCCACCTTGTGCGGCGCGGACGGCGAATACGGCTTGCCGGCCAGCTCGAAAGTGCCCGTGTCGGGCTGGTACAGGCCCGTGATCACGTTGAAGAAGGTCGTCTTGCCGGCACCGTTCGGGCCGATCAAGCCATAGATCTGCCCTTGTCGGATGGTAATGCCCACATCGGTGAGCGCCTGCAAGCCGCCGAAACGTTTATTTACGCCAGCGATATTGAGAATGATCTGTTCGCTCATGCTATCCCTCCCTTACGCGGACACGACGCCGGTGGATTTGTTGGGCTGGTCGACATCGTGGTCGGGCCGGTCTTCGTGCTTCGGCGATGGCCACAAGCCGGCGGGACGTATAAGCATAATAAGTACCATGGCCAGACCGTACAGCAACTGGCGCAAGACTTCAGCGTCGATGATGATCTCGCCAAACAGCGCCTTCTGCGCCGGCTCGACGACATGGCGCAACACTTCGGGTATCGAAGCAAGGATCACGCCGCCGAGGATCACGCCAGGGATATGGCCGATGCCGCCCAGCACGACCATGGCCAGCACGGCGATCGATTCCGTCAAGGAGAACGATTCCGGCGCGACAAAGCCCTGGAACGAGGCGAACATGGCGCCCGCCACGCCGCCGAACGAGGCGCCCATGGAAAAGGCCAGCAATTTGACGTTGCGCGTATTGATGCCCATGGCCTTGGCGGCGATCTCGTCTTCGCGGATGGCCACCCAGGCGCGGCCCAGGCGCGAATGCTGGAGGCGCTTGGTGACGAACACGACAGCGATGCACAGGAAGAGAAACAAAAAGTAATAGGCGTTCACGGACGGCATGGAAAAACCGGCCACCGTCACGGTGCTGTTGGTGCCCGCCTCGCCCGCCAGGTTGACGCCGAAGATGCGGATGGGGTCAACCATGTTGATGCCTTGCACGCCATTCGTGAAATTGATGGGCTCATTCAAGTTGCCCATGAAAATACGGATGATCTCGCCAAAGCCCAGGGTCACGATAGCCAGATAGTCGCCGCGCAACTTGAGCGTTGGCGCGCCCAGCAGGGCGCCGAACAGACCGGCCACGGCAGCGGCCAGGGGCACGATGATCCAGATCGACAGGTGGACGCCGTTTTCGCGGATTTCCGGCCCCATCAGTTGCACCAGGGTTTCACCCAGCACGGGATACTGATTTACCACCGATTCGAGCAGGATGGCGAACTGGGGCGACGCCAGCAAGGCCGTCAGGTAGGCGCCCACGGCGTAGAAGGCGATGTAGCCGAGGTCGAGCAGGCCGGCAAAGCCGACGACGATGTTCAAGCCCAGGGCCAGCATGATGTACAGCAAGGCCATGTCGACGATGCGCACCCACGAATTGCCGAACTGGGCGGCAAAAAACGGGAACACCATCAGCAGCGCGGCCAGGCCCAGCATGCCGGCGTAGGCTTTGGTCGGATTTTTCTTAGCGTCAAAATCGAGTAGTGCCATGATGGTCAACTCCTTGTTTTTATGGATGACGTCAGGCGCGGTCGGCCACGCGTTCGCCCATGATGCCGGACGGGCGCAGGGTCAGCACGATGATCAGCACGATGAAGGCAAAGATATCCTGGTAATTGCTACCGAGGAAACCAGCGGTGAGATAGGCGATATACCCGGCACCAAGGCTCTCGATGAGGCCCAGCAGGATGCCGCCCAGCATGGCGCCATAGATATTGCCGATGCCGCCCAGCACGGCCGCGCAAAATGCCTTCAGCCCGGGAAGCGCTCCCATCGAAAACTTTACCGAGGCATAGTTGGCGCCCCACATCACGCCCGCCACGGCGGCCAGCGCGGCGCCAATGGCGAACGTGGCGACGATGACCTTGTCGGAATCGACACCCATGAGGCCCGCCACGCGAGGATTCTCCGCCGTGGCCCGCATGGCGCGGCCCATCTTGGTTTTCTCAATAAGTAAGACCAGGGATCCCATGGAAATGGCGGCCAGGGCCAGCAGCAATACTTGCGTTTGGGAAATAACAGCGCCACCGATGTGCAGCGGGTCGGTCGACAGCAACTGGGGAAATGGCAGCGGATTGCGCGTCCAGATCATCATGGCGAAGGTTTGCAAGAGGATGGAGACGCCGATGGCGGTAATCAGGGGGGCAAGGCGGGGGGCGTTACGGAGGCGGCGGTAGGCGACCCGCTCGATGATGATGTTGACCAGAATACAAATGGGAATGGCGCCGAGGATGGCGGTGGCCAGTTTCAAATAGCCGGGCCAGTCCGGCACATAAATGCCCAGCAGCTTGAGAATGGTCAAGCCCACCATGGCGCCGATCATGAGCACATCGCCGTGGGCGAAGTTGATCAGGTTCAGCACGCCGTACACCATGGTGTAACCGAGGGCGACTAAGGCATACATACTGCCCAACACCAAGCCGTTGATGATTTGCTGGATGAATGTATCCATGGTCAGATTGCCCTATCAAATATGCATTTTTCGGGAACAACTTCCACCAGAACATGTCGCTGATACAAAAACGGCACCGGAGGAAGAAATCCTGCAGTGCCATCCCTGGACCGTTCTCACCAGCATGGTGCACGCACTCAAAACGCGCGTGACCTTGCTTAGTCATAACGACAACATATTCAAGCTTGAGGCAATCATAACGATCTTTTGCAAAAACTAAACTTGGAATAAATCGATCATTTCCGAATTAAATTCTGTTTTGAGGTGGCTATTTCATTGATACTCAATCGTCCCGCAGGCTCAGGCGACGTCGCGCTTGATGCCATCGAGGCCTTTCGGCATCGGGAACGTGACGGCTTCCTGCACGCCATCGAGGGGGCGCACGCTCTTCACGCCGCACTCCTTCAAGCGGTCGATGACGGCTTGCACCAGCACCTCGGGTGCCGAGGCGCCAGCCGTCACACCCACGCGCAGCTTGCCTTCCAGCCAGGCGGGGTCGATCTGCGAGGCATTGTCGACCATGTAGGCAGGCGTGCCCATCTTCTCGGCCACTTCGCGCAAGCGGTTCGAATTCGAGCTGTTCGGGCTGCCCACAACGATCACCACTTCCACTTGCGGCGCCATGAATTTCACGGCTTCCTGGCGGTTCGTGGTGGCGTAGCAAATGTCGCCTTTTTTCGGCTCGGCGATATTCGGATATTTCGCTTTCAAGGCCGCAATAATGTCGCTAGTGTCGTCAACTGACAACGTTGTTTGCGAAACATAGGCCAGGCTCTCCGGATTGGCGACCTGCAATTTCGCCACATCTTCGAGCGTTTCCACCAGATGCATGCCCATATCGGCCTGGCCCATCGTGCCTTCCACCTCGGGATGGCCGTCGTGGCCGATCATGATGATCTCGCGGCCTTCGCGGCGCATCTTGCCCACTTCCATGTGCACCTTGGTGACGAGCGGGCAAGTGGCGTCAAAAATGCTCAGGCCGCGCGATTCCGCCTCGGCGCGCACGGCTTTCGACACGCCATGCGCGGAAAACACGAGCGTATTGCCAGCAGGCACGTCGTCGAGGTCATCGATGAAGATGGCGCCCTTGTTGCGCAAGTCGGCCACCACATAGGCGTTGTGGACAATTTCATGACGCACGTAGATCGGCGCGCCAAATTGCTGCAAGGCGCGCTCGACGATTTCGATCGCCCGGTCGACGCCAGCGCAGAAACCGCGGGGCTGGGCCAGTAACAGTTCTTTATCCATCGCTATTCCTTACAGGACCGAAATGAGCTTGACTTCAAAACGCAACGGCTGGCCCGCCAGCGGATGGTTGAAATCGAACAGGGCGGAGTCCTCACGCATTTCGCGCAGCACGCCGGCAAAGCGGCCGCCGCCCGGCGCGGCGAAGTCGACCAGGTCGCCGATCTTGTAGTCGGCGCCCGGCACGGAGTTTTCGTCCAGGGTCGCGCGCGAAACGGACTGCACCAGCTCGGGATTGCGCTCGCCAAAGCCTTCGCCGGCCGCCAGCTCGAACGTCTGGTGCGTGCCTTCAGGCAAGCCCAGCAGACGCTGCTCGAGGAATGGCGCCAGCTGGCCCTGTCCCAGCATCAAGGTAGCAGGATTTCCGCTGAAGGTAGTGACAATATCAGTACCGTCAACAGTAGCAAGACGATAATGCAGGGTGAGGTAAGCCGCTTCGGTGACGACTGCTGGTTGCTCGTTGGACATAGTAGTTTTCAGGTAACTGGTGCAAAACGATATTGTAAGCCACACTGGCCGCGCCTGCCCCATGGCTTCGTCAAAGAAGGCCACACTGGGGCGCGCGCCGGTGCCAAACAGGAGAACAGCATGGGCATCAAGGATTGGCCGGCCGGCGAACGGCCGCGCGAACGCCTGATCGAGGATGGCGCGCAATCGCTGTCGGACGCGGAATTGCTGGCCGTCTTCCTGCGCACGGGCGTGCGCGGCAAGAGCGCCGTCGAGCTGGCGCGCGACACGGTCGAGCACTTCGGCTCCCTGCGGGGCCTGTTCGGCGCCAGCCTCGTGAGTTTTTCCGCCGTGCACGGCATGGGCAGCGCCAAGTTCGCGCAGCTGCAAGCGGTGCTGGAACTGGCGCGGCGCGCCATCATCGAGGACTTGCAGGCGGGACAAGCCCTCAATTCGCCGCACGCCGTCAAAGACTATTTGCGCCTGACCCTGGGCAACCTGGCGCATGAAGCGTTTCACGTGTTGTTTTTGGACGTCAAGAACCGCCTGATCACGACACAGGAAATGTTTCGCGGCACCCTCACCCACACCAGCGTGTATCCACGCGAAGTGGTGAAACAGGCGCTGCTGCACAACGCGGCCAGCGTCATGCTGGCCCATAACCACCCGTCCGGCACGCCGGAACCGAGCGAGTCGGATCTATTACTGACGCGCGCGCTGGCGCAAGCCCTGTCGCTGGTGGACGTGCGCATCCTCGACCATTTCGTCGTGGCCGGGCGGCAAGTGCATTCGTTTGCGGAGCACGGCCAGATCTAAGCCGGCGCCAGCCGATTCACAGTTAACCATGTGTAAACAAGGACATACGTGACAGCAGAGGGACTGTTATCTAGCAGTAAACGACGCGGCTTACCAGCGGCTGCCCTATGAAGAATAGGCAGACGCCAAATTGTTAAATTTTTTCAATACAACATGACACAATTGTTTTTCGCAAGTCATTGATAAATCTGCTTATTTTGGATATACTCTCGTTTTTCCAATTTGGAATATCTTTAAGGAGTGCGCCATGGCACGTGTTTGCCAAGTCACTGGGAAGAAGCCGATGGTCGGCAACAATGTTTCCCATGCAAACAACAAAACCAAACGTCGTTTTTTGCCTAACTTGCAGAATCGTCGTATTTTTGTTGAATCTGAAAACCGCTGGGTCTCCCTGCGTTTGTCCAACGCCGGTCTGCGCGTCATCGATAAAGTCGGCATCGACGCCGTATTGGTCGATATGCGCGCTCGTGGCGAAAAAGTCTAATTAGCAGAATAAGGGAGCTATCATGGCAAAATCAGGCCGCGACAAAATCAAGTTAGAATCGACCGCCGGTACGGGTCACTTCTACACGACTACCAAAAACAAGCGTACGACGCCTGCGAAAATGGAGATCATGAAATTCGATCCTAAAGCACGCAAGCACGTCACGTACAAAGAAACCAAAATCAAGTAATTGATCTTGTGTTCTGTAAAAAGAGCCGCTCCGATGAGCGGTTTTTTTTCGCCCTGATTTTCAGCCGGCTCCCCTCGCCTTGTGCCGGGACGAAAAAAAGGCCCTGGAAACCAGGGCCTTGATATGCGGCAGCTTACTTATGCATAACTTTATGCATAACTGCGCAGGCGCAAGGAGAAGTCCTGCAGCGACTGGATACCCGACGCTTCGGCGCGCGCGCACCAGTCTTGCAGCTTTTGCAGCAATTGCTCGCGCGTAAAGTGCGAGCGCTCCCAGATGGCGCCCAGTTCCACGCGCATGTGGTGCATGGTTTCCAGCGCCTTGCTGTGCTGGAACAGTTCCGACAGTTGCTCGTGGTGTGCATCGGCCAGCTTGCCCGGCTCGCGCTGCATCAGCTTGCGCGACGATTTCAGGAAGCGCTTTTCCAGCTCGGCCTTGTGCTTCAGGTGTTCCAGCTCTTCCTTCCAGGCATGCTTGATCGATTTCGCATACTTGGCCATCACGTCGTAGCGGTTGGCGATGACCGATTGCAAGGTCTCGAAGTCCGCTTCCAGCTTGCCGTGCGAGAACTTCGGTTCCGGCGCCAGCTTTTTCACCTTGGCCAGGCCCAGCATTTCCAGCGCGCGGATGTACGCCCAGCCGATATCGATTTCATACCATTTCGACGACAGCTTGGCCGACGTCGCATACGTATGGTGATTGTTGTGCAACTCTTCGCCGCCGATCAGGATGCCGAACGGAATGATGTTGGTGGCCGCATCGGCGCAGTCGTAGTTGCGGTAGCCCCAGTAGTGGCCGATGCCGTTGATGATGCCGGCCGCCGTGATGGGGATCCACATCATTTGCACAGCCCACACGGAAATGCCGATCACGCCGAACAACACGAAATTGATGACGAACAGCGACACCACGCCCAGCCAGCTGTACTTGGTGTACAGGTTGCGCTCGATCCAGTCCGTCGGCGTGCCGTGGCCATACTTGGCCATGGTTTCCATGTTCTTCGATTCAGCGCGGTACAGCTCGGCGCCTTCCCAGAACACTTTCTTGATGCCGCGCGTCACGGGGCTGTGCGGATCTTCTTCCGTATCGCACTTGGCATGGTGCTTGCGGTGGATGGCCGCCCATTCCTTGGTGACCTGGCCCGTCGTCAGCCACAGCCAGAAGCGGAAGAAATGGCTGGGGAGCGCGTGCAATTCCAGCGCCCGGTGGGCCTGGTGGCGGTGCAGGTAAATCGTGACGCTGGCGATCGTGATATGCGTGACCACCATGGTGTACAGGAAAACTTGCCATGCGGACAGATCGGTAATGCCAGTTGCCATGAACTGCAAAACGTCGTGTAAAACGGAACTCAATGTCATTACTGCTACTCCAAGTGGACAGGGCGTGCGCACGGTCGCTCCAGTGACTCTGGAGGTCCGGCAGAGTTAATTTTAGGCGTGATTGTACGCCCTAATGGGTGCTATCAGGCAAAAACGGAGGCAGGCAGCTAGGTTAAGGCTGGGTGCCGGATGGCGGGGACTCACCGTCTGCAGCGCTGGCGAGCGGGGCAGGAGGCGTACCAACAATACGCAATTCGCGTTGCGGAAACGGTACAGTGACCTTATGTTCCTGCAAGGTGCGCCAGATGGCGCGGTTCACATTCGACTTCACGCCGCCCGTGCCGTTTTCCGGATCCGCGATCCAGAAGCCGATCTGCACGTCGAGGCCGTCGGCGCCGAAACGCACGAGCGTCGCCGAGGGCGGATTGCTTTGCGACACACGCGGCACCTTGGCCGTTGCCGCTTCCAGCAAGGGGAAGATCACATCGAGATCCGTTTCATAGCCCACCGACACGGCCGTCGACAGCCAGACCATGCGGTTGCTCAGCGACATGTTTTGCACGCCGCCGGAAATCAGCATTTCATTCGGCACGATGGATTCAACCCCATCGCCACCCAATAACACAGTATAGCGCGTATTGATCTGCGTGACCTTGCCCGTGAATTGACCCACCGTGATCATGTCGCCGATGGTGAGGCTGCGGTCGAGCAGGATGATGAAGCCGGAGACGAAGTTCGCGGCGATCTTTTGCAAGCCGAAGCCCAGCGCCACGCCGAAGGCGCCGCCGAACACGGACAGCACCGTCAAGTCGATGCCCACCAGCGACAGGCTGACCAGCACGGAAACGAGAATCAGCACGGCGCGCCCCATGCGCGACAGCACCACGCGCAGGGAAGTGTGCAAGCCCTGCATTTTCATCAGGCGCTCGTCGAGCGAGGTGCCGGCCCACATGGCCAGCACCAGCAGCACGGCGACGGAAATAGCGGCTTGCAGGATGGCAGCCACCGACACCTTGTTGCGTCCCAGCGGCACGACGATGCTTTCCAGGAAGGTATGCAGTTCCGGCCACAGGCCCGTGATGTACAGGGCCATGCCGGCCCACACCACCACCGTGAAAATCTTTTCCAGCAACAACATGGTGGGACTGATGTCGCCATGACGGGCAAAAATGCGGCGCAGCACATAAAAGCCGAAGCGCACCAGCGCCATCGACGTGCACAGGGGGATGGCAATGCTGAGCAGGTTCACCGACTGGAACTTGGCCAGGAAATGTTGCGCAATGCCCAGCAGCATGGCCGCCAGGACGGGCGTCAAAATGCGGATGAAACTGTCCGTGCGCTGCAAGGTTTCCGGCGTGGCGGGCGTGGCCGCCGCTTCCGCCCGCTTATGCAGGAACACGCGCAACTGCCGCACCAGCAGCCAGCTCAGGGCCAGGCAGGCAAGGATGACCAGCGCCTGCCACAGGATGGCCGGTTGGCGGAAATCATTGACAAAATCAGTGATCAGATTGAGCAGCGGGGTTTCATTCATGGCGGATGCGGTCCGGAAGGTGGGACGAAGATGGTACGGATGGGGAGTGATCCCATGCCGCCAGGCGGGCTGGCGGCATTGAAGGGCGCCGCTGCAGGGTGCAGCGGCGACCCGTGACAGGCTTACTCGGCTGGTTCAGCGTCAACGTCGTCGGCCGGCTTTTCATCGGCGTAGACTTTTTTCGGCATGACCTTGCGCTCGAACACGGCGGCGAAGAAGCCGTCCGTCTGGTGCAGGTGCGGCAGAAGTTTCAGGTAGTCGCCCATTTCCAGCTCGATCTTCTGTTCGGCCAGCACCTTGCTCATCGGCACCAGGGTGAAGTCGGGGTTGGCCGCCAGGAATTGCTCGGCGATCTGATCGTTTTCTTCGTTCAGGAAGCTGCAGGTGGCGTACACCAGGCGGCCGCCGCCCTTGACCAGGCGCGCCGCGCCGGCCAGGATGGCTGCCTGCTTGGCTTGCAGCTCGACGATGGAGTTCGGCTGCTGGCGCCATTTGACGTCCGGATTGCGGCGCAGGGTGCCCAGGCCGCTGCACGGGGCATCGACCAGCACGCGGTCGATCTTGCCGGCCAGGCGCTTGATCTTGGCATCGCGCTCATGCGCGATCTGCACCGGATGCACGTTCGACAGGCCGCTGCGGGCCATGCGCGGCTTGAGCTTGGCCAGACGCTTTTCCGATACGTCGAACGCGTACAAGCGGCCCGTGTTGCGCATCAGCGCGCCCAATGCGAGCGTCTTGCCGCCCGCGCCGGCACAGAAATCGACCACCATCTCGCCGCGCTTGGCGCCGACGATCTGCGACAGGATCTGGCTGCCCTCATCCTGCACTTCGATGGCGCCGCTCTGGAACAATGGCAGGTTTTGCAGCGATGGCTTCTTGATCACGCGCAAACCCAGCGGCGCAAACGGCGTCGGCGTGCTGAGAATCGGCGCTTCGGCCAGGGCCAGCATCACGTCTTCGCGCGTGGCCTTGAGCGAATTGACGCGCAAGTCCAGCGGCGCCGGCGCGTTCAGCGCATCGGCCAGCTTCATGGTTTCCGCTTCGCCGAACTGGGCGATCAGCTTGTTGAACAGCCAGGTCGGCATATTGGCGCGCATGTTCGCCGGCATCAGGCTGCGGTCGATCTGCGTGATGCGTTCCAGCCATTCCACTTCTTCTTCCGTCAGGCCGCCCAAGGAGTCGGCGCCCACGGCTTCGGCCAGGCCGAGGATGGTCAGGCGGCGCATGGTCGGGCCGCTGCCCGCTTCGGCGAAGTCCGTGAAGAACGATTTATTGCGCAGCACGGCATAAATGCCTTCGGCGATGGCGCCGCGTTCGCGCGAACCGAGGCGCGGATGGTCGCGGAAATAGCGCGACAGGGTGGTGTCGGCCGGGGCCGTGAAACGTAAAATTTCGCGCAACACTTCTTCAGCATTGGCAAGTATCGCTGGTGGCAATCTCATTGTTATTCTTCCTGTAATATTTTATTGAGGGTCCACGCGGACCTGGCCATGCTCGACCGACAGTTTATCGTCAATGAACAGGCGGATGGCGCGCGGGTAAAGCAGATGTTCCTGTACCAGCACGCGCGCCGATAAGCTGTCTTCTGTGTCGCCCGGCAAGACGGGGACTTTCGCGCTCGCCACGGCCGGGCCATGATCGAGCTCGGCAGTTACGAAATGCACGGTCGCGCCGTGTTCCGTCACGCCCGCCTCGAGCGCCTGGCGGTGCGTCGCCATGCCCGGGAACAAAGGCAGCAGCGACGGGTGGATATTGAGCATGCGCCCCGCGTAATGCTCGACGAAGGGCGGCGTCAGGATGCGCATGAAACCGGCCAGCACGACCAGGTCGGGGGTGTAGCCGTCGATCACGGCTTGCAGCGCCGCATCGAACTGTTCGCGACTGGCATAATCCTTGTTGGCAACGACTGCCGTCGCTATCCCATGTTCCGCGGCAAAAACCAGTCCCTGGGCATCGGCCCGGTTACTGATGACGGCGGCAATACGGGCTGGCCATTGCTCGGCTTGCGCCGCGCGCACGACCGCTTCCATGTTGCTGCCGCGTCCGGAAATGAGGATAACGATATTTTTCATAGCGCGCATTGTACCCGCTATGGCGATGCGAACCAAGAAAGGCCGCTATTATTGTTGCGGCGCAACATAGCGACCGGGCCGCCGCCGCTGCCCGATTACGCCGCCCGATCAGGGCATGAAAGGCTGGTTTGGCGCCTCCGCGGCGTGAGTAGGTGCTTACTCGAACGAATAGAAGACGCGGAACGGGACTTTTTTCTCGGCCCAGTAGTCGGCCGCGTCGCGGAACACGTCGAGCAGGATCTCGCGCGCTTCCTTGTCAAATTTTTGCGTATTTGGCAATTGCTCAAGCACCACCAGGAAGCCCGTCTGCGTGCCCGCCTTGAACATGGTGTCCGTCAGGCACAGGCGCAGGGCATCGAAATTCTTCGCCAGGTTTTTCGGAAACAGGAAGGCTTCCGCAATAATGCCGATGACTTGTTGTTTGGTCTGTCCAGCGTTGCAATGCGCATATAAAAAGTGCTGCCCGAGACGGATCGCCTCGTCTTGTAATTCGGTCACGCGAAAGGCACGGATGGACTGGACAAGGTTGGGCGGCACGGTTAGTAACAAACTCATTTTTCCCTCAAATCGACCTGTTATGTATGGATTTTTTCTAGCTGCTCTTCTTATTGCATCCCCGCACGCGGGTCAATGCGCACGCGGTGATTCGATCTGTATCAACTTTTATGCGATTCAGTGCGATTTTATATAAGCCATACGCGTATTAGGGTAACGTGTTGTCCTGCATGAATCAACCCGAATATGATGTCAAACGCAAGATTTGTTACAAACCGCTGGTTTCAAGTCACTTCAACATCTTGTATCGATTGAAAGTGCATGTTACAGACTGTGGGGCAAGGGGCTTGGGCTGTTACATTTTGTTGCCATGCGAAACACTTGCCCCGCTCTGGCGGGATTACTATAGTCCCAAGTTGTAAA
Source organism: Janthinobacterium sp. GW823-FHT06H09 (assembly GCF_058794735.1). NCBI lineage: Bacteria > Pseudomonadati > Pseudomonadota > Betaproteobacteria > Burkholderiales > Oxalobacteraceae > Janthinobacterium > Janthinobacterium sp. GW823-FHT06H09. Next base: position 41,366 of record NZ_JBXAHC010000009.1, read on the forward strand.
AAATACCCTGAAAGATTCTCTAGATAACGAGGTTACAAATGAACTTGCAAGCCAAATTGATGTTGTCAGCCGTTTGTCTCGGCACATTGTCACTCGCCCAGGCCGCCGACTTTGAAGATTTCGGCAAGGTCGTACGCGTCGTGCCGCAAGTGGAACAGATCAATCGTCCACGCCAGGAATGCCGTACGGAATACGTGCAAGTCCAGGCACCGCCGCAACAGCGCAGCGCTGGCGGCTCCATCGTCGGCGGTATCGCCGGCGCCCTGCTCGGCAGCCAGGTCGGTGGCGGCAATGGCCGCACGGCAGCAGCAGCGGCGGGCGCGATCGCCGGCGCCGTCGTGGGCGACCGTGTCGACAACCAGAACAACTACCAGGGCGGCATGCAGGAACAAGCCGTCAAGCAATGCCGTCAGGTCGACCACTGGGAATCGCGCAACAATGGCTACCAGGTCACCTACGACTACCGCGGCCGCAACTACACGAGCATCATGTCCTACGATCCGGGCGAGCGCATCCGTCTGCGCGTCTCGATTGAACCAGCACAGCAGTAACGCTTGACATAAGCTGCTGCGCGTCGGCATAGGCGGCCTGCGATGCTCACCGGCTCGGCGCCCCCGTACTAAGCACGGTTGCGCTTCTCGGCCACCTCTGCCTTCCGCTCGCGACGCTTCTGTCAGGCGTTCTTACTCAGTATGAAAATGCCGGCCCCATGTCGTTCTCATGGGGCCGGCATTTTTTATGGCGCTCCGGCACGGGCTATAATGCGGCACACTTTCAGGCCGCCTTATGCTTATCAAACGAAAATCCATCGAACAAGTCGAATCCTCGCGCCCTGCGCGCAAGCCCCGCTACGCCCCTGTCACGCTGTCGGAAATGGATGGCGTGCGTTATCTGCATTTCGGCACGGAATGGGTGCAGGGCGCCATGCGCATCCGCAAGCCGGACTGGCCGGAACTCGAATATGCGCAGCAGATGATGGCGTGGATGCTGTGGATCGAGCAGCCGCAGCGCATCGCCCAGCTGGGCCTGGGCACGGCCGCGCTGACGAAATTTTGCTACCGTCAGTTTCCGCAGGCACAGGTCGAGGCCATCGAACTCAATCCTTCCGTCATCACCATCTGCGCCTCGATGTTCAAGCTGCCGCCCAACGACGAGCGTCTGCACGTGCGCGAGATGGATGCGCTCGACTACGTCAACGATGAAGCCAACCACGGCACCCTGGACGCCTTGCAAGTGGACCTGTACGACGCCACGGCACGCGGTCCCGTGCTCGACAGCGCCGATTTCTATGCCGCCTGCTGCGCTTGCCTGGCGCCGCACGGCATCATGACGGTCAACCTGTTCGGCGACCATCCCAGCTACGCAAAGAACATCAAGGCGATGAAGTTTGCGTTTGCACAGGTGATCTGCCTGCCGGAAGTCCATGATGGGAACGTGGTGGCGATCGCATTCAAGACGAAAGTGGCACTCGATGCCGAAGCGCAAGCCGCCCTGCTCGAGCGCGCCAAGCAGATCGTCGCCGAGACGAAGCTGCCCGCCAAGTCCTGGGTCAAGGGCATCGCCAGCACCCTGTAAGCGCCGGCATTCCCAGGCTAGGCCGGCAGTCCTGAAAGACGCCGGCCATGCCCGCTTCCCCGCCTCCCTCTCCCATCTCGCCCGACACGCCACTGGAACTGCCGCAACTGCTGGCCTGGCTGCAGGCAGACGGCTTGCTCGACGCAGCGCAAGCGGCCGCCATCGCCACCCAGGCCGCCCTGCTGCCGGCGCCCGCCTTGCATCCGCTGTGCAGCATCGCCCACGGCGCACTGACGCTCGATACCCTGTGCGCGTGGCTGGCACAACGCGCAAGCTTGCCGTATCTGCGCATCGATCCCCTGCACATCGATTTCAGCCAGGTGGCCGACGTCATGACGGCCGGCTATGCGGCCCGCTTCAACATCCTGCCAGTGGAAAGCACGCTTGACCGCATCGTCATCGCCACGGCCCAGCCCTACGCGCTCGCTTGGCAGGCGCAGCTGGGCAACCTGGCGCCGCGCAAGCTGAGCCTGGTCATCGCCAACCCGCTGCACATCGCCGACGCCATCGCGCAATTTTTCAGCCTGGCCACCTCCGTCAAGGTGGCCAGGCAAGCGTCCACGCAAGACCTCGCGCTGCGCCACAATTTCGAGCAGCTGGTGGAACTGGGGCGCAACAAGACCAGCCTCGACGCCAACGACCAGCACGTGGTGCGCATCGTCGACTGGCTGTGGCAATACGCGTTCGCCCAGCGCGCGTCCGACATCCACCTGGAACCGAAGCGCGACGCGGGCCTCGTGCGCCTGCGCATCGACGGCCGCCTGCACCAGGCCTATCAATTGCCGCCCGTCGTCATGCTGGCCATGACGGCGCGCATCAAGTTGCTCGGGCGCATGGATGTGGTGGAAAAGCGCCGCCCCCAGGATGGCCGCATCAAGACGCGCAATGCGCAAGGGCAGGAAATCGAGCTGCGCCTGTCGACCTTGCCCACGGCCTTCGGCGAAAAGCTCGTCATGCGCATCTTCGATCCGGAAGTGGCCGTCAAGAGTCTCGCCGAACTGGGCTTTCCGCCCGCGGACGCCGAACGCTGGCGCCAGCTGACGGCGCGCACGCACGGCATCGTGCTGGTGACGGGCCCCACGGGCTCGGGCAAGACCAGCACCCTGTACAGCACGTTGAAGGCGCTGGCCGGCAGCGAAGTCAATGTGTGTACGGTGGAAGACCCCATCGAAATGGTCGAGCCGGCCTTCAACCAGATGCAGGTGCAAACCCAGGCCGGCATCGAACTGTCGTTTGCCGACGGCGTGCGGGCGCTGATGCGGCAAGATCCCGACATCATCATGGTCGGCGAGATCCGCGACCTGGCCACGGCCGAGATGGCCATCCAGGCGGCGCTGACGGGCCACTTGGTGCTGTCGACCCTGCATACCAACGACGCGCCCTCGGCCGTCATGCGCCTGCTGGAACTGGGCTTGCCCGCCTATCTGCTGGAAGCGTGCCTGATCGGCGTGCTGGCGCAGCGCCTGCTGCACTGCCTGTGTCCGGCCTGCAAACAGCCGGGCGGCGCCCCGGACGACGCGTCATGGCAGCGCCTGACGGGCGGCCAGCTGGAACGGCCCCATGCCATGTACCGCCCCGTCGGCTGCGCCCAGTGCCGGCACAGCGGCTACCTGGGCCGGGCCGGCATCTATGAACTGCTGAGCGTGACGGAAACGTTCGGCCAGCTCATCAAGGCGGGCGCCGACCTGCACGCCTTGCGCCGCCAGAGCATCCTCGACGGCATGACGCCGCTGCGCCTCGCCGGCGCGCGCAAGATCATCGATGGCACGACCAGCATCGACGAAGTGCTGAAGCTCACGGCCGCCCTGCATTAAGCCATCTTCATTTTCGTGCAGGAATGCTTTGCATTCTTTTTCAACTGATATATAATGCGGCCTCTTTCGGGTCGTTAGCTCAGCTGGTAGAGCAGCGGACTTTTAATCCGTTGGTCGCAGGTTCGAATCCCGCACGGCCTACCACGAATACAGCAGTACAGATCAGGGTTAGCAAACTATCGTTTGCTAACCCTTTTTTGCGTCTTTATCCGTGATATTGCCCACATGGGGGAAATGTGCCCCGGTCACCGCCAAGTGCAGAAACTCTCCCGGCACTGCCTTAACCCATGTTTCTAAAGGACGGACAAGCAAGCATTGAGCCGCGCCTTGCGCAACACTCCCAAACCCGTGAGGAAATAAGACGCATGCCCATGGCAATGGCGCGCCACCGCGATGCCAACGTGCTCGTTGCAAATACAGCACGCGCTTCCTCCCCTCCAGCATATCCAGCTCGCCAGCTTCAACGATGCCATACAGGCAATGCGTCGAGAATGCCATTACTTGTAAAAAAGAAAATAAATAAAGGAAATTAATTATTGGCAACTAAATGCTATTCAAACAATTTAAAATAAGCAATAATGCCTCTCTCTTAATGATTACCTCCGACAAAAATGGCGTCCGTTCTTTTCAGGTACAGCATTTCGCGCGCACTGGCATACTTGCTCGCAACCACATTAATGGCTGGCTGTGGCGGCGGTGGTAGCCCAAGCGGTGGAGGCGACGGAAGCAGCGGCGTTGCCCCTCCGGTGCCAGTTACCCCGACGCCCACGCCAACATTGACATTCAGCGTGCCGACGGCCGCCGCTACCGCCGATGAGGGGAGCACGAAGGCATTGTCATTGCTAGCGACTGTGAACACGCCATCGGAATTTCAAAATGTAAACAGTGTGTTCGCCTACGTCATCGATACGACAGGCGTGATACTGCCGGAGGTACAATTTTCCCAGCTAAGCCCAGGCAGTTACAGCATTCTGCTCCAGACTGCGCCGACGCTGCCCATCGGAAAACATACAGGCACTTTTTCAGTCAAAGTTTGCAAGGATGCCGCTTGTACGCAACACTTCCCCGGTTCGCCGATGCAGTTGCCATATGCGATCACTGTCGTGCCGATACCCTTGTCACCAATGACAGTGGCGCCACTTGGCCTTCTCAACGCGACCATTTCTGAGGGAAATCCGGCGCCAGCGCCCGTCACTGTCAACGTCAGCGCGAAAAGTCGCACATGGACTGTGAACACGAACGCGGCATGGATCAAGCTCTCGACGGCAGCAGGTCACGGCGTCAGCTCGTTTACTGTCGGCTACGATGTTTCCGCGCTGACATTTGGCGTCCAGACAGGCACTATCGTAGTCACAAGCAGCGACGGGCAAATCGCCTCGCTGCCTGTCAGTGCCGAATTGCTGCCTGCCGCTTTTTCCATTGATCACGGCCAGATTACCTTCAATGGCATCAACGGCGCTCCCATTGCGGCAGCGCCCGTTAAATTTACGGCACCTAACCTAGCGGCGAACTGGAAAGCCACCGCCAGCGCGGCATGGCTAGGAGTGACCCCGACGAGCGGCACCACACCTGCCATTGCATCGGTATATGTCGACCCGGCGAACGGCAAGCTTGCCAGCGGCCGACACGATGCAATGTTAACGATTACCGCACCGAACGTCAGCGACAGCAAAGTTCCTGTCACGCTGAACTTGACGAAAGCCACCTTAACGTCCTCGATTGACAGCATCACGCTGGGAGGACCTTATGGCCGCTCGCCTGCGTCGACAGCAAACCTGACGCTGAATCTCAACACCATGGCGAACGCTTATCCCTGGTCGTTCTCGGCACTGCCTGCATGGCTAGGCGCGAGCGCTACCAGCGGTACGGTGAATCAGGCTGGCAGCAGCATTGTGTTTTCGCAAATCGGCGCCAACCAGCCCATCGGAACCAGTGCCACGACCTTGACCGCAAGCACGCAAGTCAATGGCGATACCATCTCGGTACCAGTCACCATCACCGCCCAGCGCGATACGCGCAAACTGCTGTTCTCGGAAGTCGGCGTCGGGCTGTCCTCCACCCCAGGCTGGTCACGCCTGTCGCGCAAGGTCACCGTGCGCGACAACTTCGGGCTAACTCCTGCATGGACTGCCAGTTCCGACAAGGCATGGCTGTCCGTGCAACGCAGCGGAAATGCGCTGACGCTGACGGCCGATCCATCCACTTTACCGGTCGACGCCATCAGCTATGCCACCGTCAGCCTGGCCAGCGAGAATGGTATTCAGACTTCAGAGCAGCTGCATGTTGCGATCTGGAAAGGAAGCGTCACGCCGGCCGTCACGACGAAATTGACGAAGTCCTACAGCCACCTCAAGACCGATCCGATCCGACCTTTGCTGTATGCAAACAACGGCACAGGCGATATCGATGTGTATAACATCTATTCCGCCACCCAAGTCGGCACCATCAGCAACCTCGGTGGCGCGATGGGAGACATGACCATCAGCCCGAATGGCCGGCATCTTTACACCTACGATACCGCCAATCGGAATATCATCGTCGTGGACCTGGCTACGCTGACGAAAAAAACCAGTTGGCCAATGGCAGCAGCAGTCCAGCAATCGTCGGCCTTGCTGGCCCTGCGGCCAAATGGCGTAGAGATTGTGGCAGCAGCCGACGGCAAGGCATACCTGGCCAGCACAGGCGCCGTGGCGGGCATGATCGGCAACGCCGACAGCATGGCAGCATCGAGCGACGGAAGCCGCCTCTACTTGCAAGATTCAGGCTATAGCCCGGCATCGGTAAGCGCAATTGTAGTTGACTACGCCGATATTGGTGGCGGTGCCCTGTTCAGCGCTTCGGCGGGCTCCGCCGGCTTCATCAACGGCGCATCGAATGGACAAGACATCGCGGTCAGCGCTGACGGCATGCGCCTGTATGTCGCGTCGGCTGCACCTTACCGCTGCAGCAGCGTAAAACCGTCGGACCTGAGCTTCATCGGCAGCCTCAGCGGCGGAGATGCCTACCCCAACAACGTCGAGGTGGGCAGCGATGATCGCGTTTACTGCGGCATCTCAGGCTGGTATTCGAGCGCCGACGTATGGGTGCACGACGCAAACGGCATGCTGCTCAAGAGTTTCAAGTTTGCCGGGTACGCGAGGAGCCTGATGACCCGCACCCTGGGTATTTCCGCTGATGGACTCATGATGGTGGGCCAGACAGACGACCCCCTGCTGGTATTTGTACCAGTAGGCCCATAAGGGGAGTGGCGGCGGAAATACTCCCTGCTTCGGCTGGTTGAGGTTCTTTTGAATATAGTATTCCTTGTCCATGGCAACGGGAACCATTAATCCCCTCCTGCCACGAAGACAGCAGTACGCACAGGGTTGGCAAACTAGCATTTTCCAGCCCTTTTTTGCGTAAATTCGACCAGAGACAAGCTGAGCGAAAGCAGTGCGTGACGGATGCGGAAAGAATCTCCCCGCGAGCAATGCAATCGTGCGCCGCCAGTGCCGATATACTGGCGCATCTGCTGACGATACGGAAAGACGCACTGTGAAACTTGCCACCCTGCTATCCCCCCTGCTGTGCTCTTTGTTGCTGCCAGCCCAGGCGCAAACGCCCATCGTGCTCGACGGCCAGTACAGCGCACGCACGGACGAGATGAGTCTGGAAATCATCGGCAACCGCGTCTGCTTCGCGCCCGACAAGGCGCAATGGGGCCGCTTGCCCCGCCCTGCCGCCACGCACGATGCATGGTTTTGTTTCAGCAACGATGCCCAGGCGCGCCGCCTGCTGCGCGTGCCCGCGCGCCAGGCCGACAATTGCGGCTGGCAAGCGCGTGCGCGCATCGTCATCGATACCTATCAACCGTACGTCGAGCAAGGCGACGGCAACGACATGGCGCGCCTGGCGTCAGTGGTCAAAGTGGCGCAGCCGAACGCCATCGCCTGCGAGTAGTCAGTTCAGTTCGATCAGTCCAGTTCATACTCCTGCAGATAACGGGCGAACAAGTCCCCATCGGCCAGCGGACACGCAAACCCCGCGCCCCAATCGGCCAGCAGCAACTGCTCTTTCAAGGGCAGCAGCAACAGTTGCGGCATGCCATCGCTGCACCACAGGTCGCACACGATACCCTGCTCGTCCAGGCCCGCAAACAGGGTTTCCGTCTTGTCGCCGCCAAAGGCCAGCACGTTCTTGCATTCCACGCGGTAACTGCTGTAGCCCGTGTAGACGGCGTCATACGGCGGCAAGGCATGGTCCAGCGCCAGGCGCAGTTGCTCGGCCGTCAGGCCCAGCGCGCGCAGTGGCGACGGTGGCGCTTTGATCACGTACATGTCCGTCCAGCCGGCGCCGCTGCGGTGCGCATCGGCGAACGCCTGCTGCTCGCCCATCTGCGTCAAGCAGTGCTGCAAATTATCCAGCGGCAGCAGTTCGATCATGCAATAGTCATCTTCGTGATAATACGCTTCGCGCATGCCTCAATTCCCCAGCAAATCTTGTAGTTGCGCATTACGCCGCGCCGTCAGCAGGCCGGCCCAGGTCTCGCTGGTGACGGACGGATAGCGCACGGCGCCAAAATTCATCCAGGCATCGCGGTACGCCAGCCACAGGCGCTGGGTGGCGCGGATGCCGTCCTTATCCACGGCACCCGCATAGGTGGACGCGGGCTTTTTCATCAGCTTGCCGTAGATGGCGTTGAGCTCCTTGTCGAGCGCCGCCGCCTGCGCCTTCGACATGCTGGCAGGCAGCTTGCCCGCTTCATATTCGCGCAAATCGTGTGCCAATAAGTCGAGCTCGGCCGTGCGGGCCGCGATGCTCTGGGCGGCGCGTGCCGTGCCGCTCAAGTCCGTTTCATTGGCCGCGCGCGCGTCGGCAAACTTGCTTGCGGCCGCCTGCAGATTTTGCAGCGACGCTTGCGCCACGGCAGGCATGCTTGCGCTGACCTTGCCTGTCGCCTGTGCGCGCACGCGCTGCTTTTGCCGCGCATCGATGGCGCTGCACACGCCCATCATGTAGCCGCTGGTAATGTCATCGCACAAGTCGATCATGCCGCGCCCGCTGGCATTGATCTGCTGCAAGTGTTCAATGCGGCCCCGCATCTCGGCCGGTGCCGCGTCGATGCTGCACGCATACTTGAGCGCCAGCAGCGGGTCTTTCTGCACGCCCTGTCCATTCTGGTACAGCATCATCAACACGGCGCTGTTCTGCGTTGCCATGGCGCAATGGCGTGCGGGACGCCAGTCGGCCGGCTTGGGCGAGGACATACTCTTGGTATCGTAATACAGGTCCGTCGCCTGGCATTGCTGCAAGGACGCCACGGCGGACGGCGCCGGCAGGTCGGCCGGCGGCGGCGCCGCATCCTTGACCTTCAGGCAGCCCGCATACCAGGCCGTGCTTTCCGCATGACCCACGCCCATGGCGCTGGTGTTCGGGTACGGTGCGGCGGCGGCGGCAAAAACCGGGGCCGCCAGCAGGCAGCTCGCGCCCAGCAATGCCGTTTTCAATAAGGGTAGACAAATTTTCATGTTCTATCAGCGCCAGCGTGAATAAAGCGGCAAGTTTAACTGATCAGCCAGGCTGCGCACGCCCGGTACACGCACATCGTGCCTGGTAAGTAACGGTTCATGGCCTTGGCAGCGGCCGAATCGATGGGCAATAATGTTGCCCGCTGTACTTTTTTCACTACCCGGACCACGCCCATGACCTCACCCCGTCTTTGCCGTTCCCTCGGCTCCCTGCTGATCGCAGCAGCCTGCGCCTCGCTGGCTCACGCCGCCGAGACCAAGGCCACGACCCCAGTTGCCGCCACGCAAACGCAAGCCAGACACGCCATCACGCATGAAGACGTGTGGCTGATGAAACGGGTGGGCGCGCCCGTCGCCAGCCCGGACGGGCGCTGGGCCGTGTTTTCCGTGGTCGACAGCGCCTACGATAGCAAGGAACAATCGTCGGATCTGTGGGTCAAGTCCCTGCTTGATGACAGCCCCGCGCGTCGCCTGACGTATTCCAAGGGCGGCGAAAGCGCCGTGGCCTGGTCGCCGGACAGCCGCCAGCTGGTGTTTGTCGCCAAGCGCGACGGCGATGAAGCGGGACAGATCTACCGCCTCGACGTGGCCGCCGGCGGCGAAGCGCAGCGCCTGACCTCGCTCACCCTGGGCGCGCGCATGCCGAAATGGAGCCCGGACGGCAAGCAATTGCTGTTCATCAGCGACATCTATCCAGGCAACAAGACGGAGGCCGACGTCAAGCAAAGCGCGAAAGAGCGCAAGGACCGCAAAGTCAGTGCCCGTTCATATGAAACGACGGCGCCGCGCTATTTCGACAAATGGCTGACGGACAAGCAGGTACGCCTGTTCATCGTCGATGCGCAACCTGAATCGAAAGGTGAAAACACGCCGCGCGACATCCTGTCGGGCACGCAACTGGTGGCGCTGCCCGGCTTTGGCGGCGGCCAGGGCGACGAGGGACAATCCTTGGACGCCGTCTGGACGCCGGACGGCAAGGCCGTCGTCTTCAACGCGGCCACCAACCGCGACGCGGCCCAGCGCGAAGCCGTGGTTTCGCAACTGTATCTGCTGCCCGTGGCGGGCGGCGAAGCGCAGCGTTTGACGCAGGATAAACATAGCTACGGTTCCCTGAAATTTGCGGCCGACGGCAAGACCCTGTTCGCCTTGAGCGACGCGCAAACGCCCGGTAAAGTGTATGACGTGAAACGCCTGGCCAGCTTCGCCTGGCCGATGAGCAATCCTGCGCCAACCATCCTGACGGCCAAGCTGGACCGCTCGATTTCCCGCTACGTGCTGCCCGAAGGCGGCAAGCGCGTCATCTTCAGCTATGAACATGCGGGCCTGGAAAAGCTGTACTCGATCGATGTCAAAGGCGGCGACGTGCGCGAAGAGCCATCCTTGTCGACGGGCACCATCAACTCGCTGAGCAGCGGCGGCAAGGCCCTCGTCGGCGTGTGGGAGTCGTCCATCAACCCGCCGGAAATCTATGCCTTCAACGGCAAGCAGCCGAAACGGCTGACGGCTTTCAATACGGACAAGGCAGACAAGATCGACTGGCAGGCGCCCGAGCACTTCTGGTTCACCACGGCCGACGGCCGCCGTATCCACAATATGCTCGTCAAGCCCGCGAATTTCGACCCGAACAAGAAATACCCGCTGTTTACCGTCATCCACGGCGGCGCGGCCAGCATGTGGCGCGACCAGTTCGTGCTGCGCTGGAACTATCACTTGCTGGCCAAGCCAGGCTACGTTGTCTTGCTGACCGACTACAAGGGTTCCACCGGCTATGGCGAGGAATTCTCGCGCTCGATCCAGTTCGACCCATTGAAAGGTCCGGGCGATGAAGTCAACCAGGGCGTCGATGAAGCCATCAAGAAATACCCGTTCATCGACAGCACGAAACTGGCCGCCGGCGGCGCCAGCTATGGCGGCCACCTGGCCAACTGGCTGCAGGCAACCACCACGCGCTACAAGGCCATCGTTTCGCACGCGGGCGAAATGGATTTGATCATGCAGTGGGGCACCAGCGATGGCGGCTTCGGCCGTGAAACGAATGCGGGCGGTCCCGTCTGGTCGAACCTGCCCGTGTGGCGCGACCAAAGCCCCGTCATGCAAGCGGGCAACCACGAAAAAGGCACGGGTTTTACCACCCCCATCCTGATCACCGTGGGCGAGCTCGACTACCGCGTGCCGGCCAACAATGCCTTGATGAACTTTGCCGTGCAACAACGCCTGAACGTGCCGGCGAAATTGCTGGTGTTCCCGGACGAAAACCACTGGATTTTGAAGGGCGAGAACAGCCGTTTCTTCTACAGCGAAGTCGAGGGCTGGCTCGCCAAATACCTTAAATAAATCCTGAAACGTTCTTGAAATGAAAAGCCAGGCTCCGCATATGCGGGCCTGGCTTTTTTTCATGCGGGCTGGACGGCGGCCACGGCCGCCTTCTGCCGCTGGATCGCCAGCACCATTAACGCGGCGACGAGGCAGGCGGCGCCGGCCGCGAACAGGGCCGGATTGTAGGTCAGCATCAGGGTGCGGATGCGGCCCGCGCCGTACGCGGCCACGGCGGCGCCCAGCTGGTGGCCCGCGAAGATCCAGCCGAACACCATGCCCGCCCGCTCCCGGCCAAACGTGGCGCCCACCAGTTTCACGGTCGGCGGCACAGTGGCGATCCAGTCCAGGCCGTAAAACATGGCAAACAGGGACAGGCCGTACAGGGTGAATTCCGAATACGGCAGCCAGAACAGGGACAGCCCCCGCAAGCCGTAGTACCAGAACAGCAGTTTGCGGTTGTCATAGCGGTCCGACAGCCAGCCGGACAAGATCGTGCCGAACAGGTCGAACGCCCCCATCATCGCCAGCACGGAGGCGGCCGGCACGGCGGACAGGCCCGAGTCGCCGCACAGGGAAATGAAGTGCGTCTGGATCAGGCCGTTGGTGCTGAGGCCGCAGATGAAGAAGGTGCCGAACAGTATCCAGAAGGTGCGATTGGAAGCCACGCTGCGCAGGATCAAAAAAGGTGTGGCGAACGTCATTTTTGCGGCCACTGGCGCCGTCAGCGGCGTGGCCGGATCGGCGCCGTAGGGCCGCAAGGCCACGTCCTGCGGCCGGTTGCGCATGCACAGGAAGGCCAGCACGGCGACGATGGCGCAGCTGGCAAACACGGGCATGACGGCCGTGCGCCAGCCGAAATGCTCGATCAGCCAGGCGCCCACGGGCAGGAACAGCAGCTGGCCCGTGGCCGAGCTGGCCGTCAGCACGCCCACCACCAGGCCCCGGTGCGTCTCGAACCAGCGGTTGGCCACCACGGCGCTCAGGACCAGCGCCGTCATGCCCGAGCCCAGCCCCAGCAGGATGCCCCACAGGGCCACCAGGTGCCAGAAGTGCGTCATGCGCGTGGCCAGCAGCATGCCGCACGCGATCAGGCCCAAGGCCACGCAGATGATATTGCGCAAGCCGAAACGCTCCATCAGGATGGCGGCAAAGGGCCCCATCAAACCGAACAGCACGAAGCGCACGGCCAGCGCCGAGGAAATCTGCTCGGCATCCCAGCCGAATTCGCGGCTCAGGGGCTGCATCAGTGCGCCCGGCAAGCCCAGCGCGGCCGATGACGTCAGGGCCGTGAGGAAAGTAATGGCGACGATGACCCAGGCAAAGTGGATGCCGCGCCGCGCCAGCCATTGCGAAAAGGGAAGAGAAAGCATGCCGTCCTCATGAGAAAAAGTGGATGCCGAGCACCACTCGCCGGCCAGATTTTCCATGTTATATTACGTACATAATTTATACAAGCAAAAAAAACTGGAGCCACCCGCCCTCGGTATGCGGCTCCAGTTCCTGTGTCAATGCTTGTACACAGTGCGCTTACTTCACCTTCAAGCCATTCTTCACGTCTTTCACGCCTTCCACGCCACGGGCCAGGTCGGCGGCTTTCTTGACTTGCGCCTGGGAAGGCACGAAGCCGCTGAGCATGACGACGCCGTTGACCGTTTCCACGTGCACGTCAAGCGCTTTCAAGTCATTGTCCTTGACGAGGTCCGCCTTGATCTTGGTGGTGATGACGGAATCTTCCACGGCCACCTTGGTGCTGCCAGCCGCATTGCGCGCCACACAGGCGGCCTTGGCCGTCGCATCCATGGCGTCGCAATTCTCCTTCGTGGTGGCGGGCGGATTCTGCGCCACGTTGGTGCCGGCCTTGGCGCCCGTATTGGCGTCGGCCAGCGCGGCCGTTTTCGCCGCCTTGGCATCGTTCATGCACGTGGTCTTGTCGGCGCCCGTGCGGTCGCCGCACTTGGCCTTGGCCAGGTCATACTCGGCATTGGCGACATCCTTGCGGGCCTTGGTCAGCTCGCGCGGCGTGTTGCGGTATTGCGCCACGGCATCCGAATCGGCCTTGGCGCGCGCTACCCTGGCTTCTTCCACGCAGACTTTTTTCGCGTTGCCGCTCTGGCTGTCGCAGGCGGCCTTGGCCTGCTTGTAGTCGGCCGATGCCTTGTCCGTCAAACTCTTGTACGAGGCATCCTGCGCATACGCGGGCGCGGCGGCAAGCAGGGCGCTGGCACTGGCGGCCAGCATGAGTGCGATCATTTTGTTCATGATGGTTCCTCTCTGGTTAGTTGATGCCCAGATTAGACCCCTGCCGTGCGCAAAGCTCCGTGCGACAGCACACGCTGACAGTCCATTCGCTTAAAAATCACCGTTTATTTGTCGCCGCTCAAACCCATCCGCCACAATACTTGCGCCTGTTCAAATGGTGAAACGGCCCCATCAAATGCACCTGCGCCATCGGCCAGCGCCAGCCAGCCTTGCGTGGCGTGCGAACCGCCCGCGCCATCGCCGCCGGCGCGCACGCCGCGCATCCAGGCAAGCACATCCCGGTACTGCCCGGGGTGGCGTCCGTGCATCCAGGCCAGGGCCACCAGGTCCGCGTACCCTTCTTCGCGGCGCGTCTCGCGCAGCTCCCGCGCCAGCGGTGTCAACTGGCCGCGCTGCACGCTGCGCGGCTCGACAAACCCGCGTGGCAAGGCGTGCCAGTCGCCCTGTGCATAGCGCCGGCAATGTCCGATCTCATGCGCCGTCATCGCTTCGATCATCAAGCCGCGGCCCGCGGCCGGCACGCCCTGCAAGACACTGTCCGCCTGCGCATTGCCGCGCAAGGACAGCACCAGCTTGCAGCGCCCCCCTTCGTAGCCCAGCGCCAGCGGCACGGCACCGGGCGCATCCTGCGGCTGCACGATGATATCGATGGGCAAGCCCTGCGTACGTGCGTAATCGATGACGGGTTTTCCCGACTGCAGCCAACGGGTTTCCAGTTCGGTGAGCTGGGCGGCAGCCACGGCAGGCAAAGGAGAGAAAGCGATGAGCAAGCTCATCAACAAGAGCGGATTCAGCATGGGATCGGTGCGGAGAAGAGAGGATTTACCACTGCAGAGTAAGCGGTGAATACATTTCCACAAGGAAAAACTGGCAACTTTTCACAAATAAAGACGAAAAAAAACCGGCGCAGCAGCGCCGGCTGTTCACTCTGCCAATACGGCATCGGGTTTATTTCTTCGCCGCCTTGTCCAGCGCGCGGGCCGTGACGAATTCCGGACGGATATCGTTGGGCACGGCCTTCATCTTGTCGAGCGCCACCTGCACCTCAGGGCGGATGACCACGTATTTCGTCATCATCGCTTGCGCGCGCGCATAGTCGCCCGTCGCCTCGATGGTCAGGAATTCACGGTCCAGGTCGATCACGGCCTGCTTGATCTTGCCGAAATCGACGCCGAACCTGCCATCGCCCAGCGAGACAAAACCGCCCTTGTCGAGGATGTAATTCATCTGGATGGCCATGCCGCGCGCGTGCGAATCCGTCAGGCCGAAATGCAGGGTGCGGAAACCGGAGGCGAGGAAGGTGTTGTACAGCTTGCGCTCGGCCGCCTCGCCCTGGCCCAGGGTGTCGTTCAGCTGGCCCTTGTCCATCATGTAGCGCAGCGCGAACAGGCCCGTGATGTCGGCCTTGGCTTCCTCGATGGTGGAATAGGCTTCCTTCAGGTCCTGACGCGGCGTCGATGGCTTGCCGTCGACCACGGTGGCGTGCGGGCCCAGGCCGTGCATGATTTCATGCGCGAGGATGTGCGTGAAGAAGGAATTGAAATCGACGTCCTGCTGCGCTTCCGGGGTGAGCACCAACTTGGAGATAGGCGTCAGGGTGGCCTTGAACTTGGCCTCCTGCACGTTCTTCAGCATCACGCGCTTGGAGCCGCGCGCACTGATGATGCGCTCGTCATTGGGCAAGTTGTAGGCGGCCGTCTGCACGGCCATGTTGCCGTCGCCGGCGCCATACACCTGGTTGACCACCACCATCGGCGCCAGCGCGCCCACTTTCGGGTTGCGGTACTGGGCGTCGAGCGGCAGGTTGTCTTCCAGCTCCTGCATGTGCTTGGCGAAGAAGTTGAGCTTTTGCGTCTCGGCCTGGTCGCGGATGTTCACGTAGGCTTCGAACGCGGCCTTGTAGCCGAACAGCTCATCGTTATACGTTTCATACGGGCCGATGGTGATGTCGACGGGCGAATCGAGGTCCATCCAGGCGAAGTCGGACGGCAGATAGTCGTTGTCGAGGAAAGCCTTGGCGCGCAGGGTGAGGAATTTCTTCAGCGATGCATTGTCCGTGGCGGCCGCCGCTTCATCGAGCAATTTGGCCAGCTGTTTCAGCTCCACCTTGTATTCGTCCGAATACTTGACGGTCTGGTATTTGCCATCCTTGCCCGCGCGGATGGTGGTAAAAAACCATTGCGCCTGCTGCTTGTCCTCTGGCGACAAGCCATTCATCCACGTTTCCAGGCTGGCCTTGGTGGCGCCCTGCGGATAGAAGTTGCCCGCTTCCGGCTTGTGCGCAGGAATGGCGATGCCCGCATAGCTGGCCGGCATGAACGAGGCGTGCGCGTCGAGCACCGACCATGGCCCCTTGTTGATCCAGAAATAATTCAGGCGGGCCTGACCCAGGGCCGACTTGTCCTTCTTCAGGGCCGCCCACAGCGCTTCATTGCCGGACCAGCGCTGGCGCAACTGCAGCACGTCGACCAGCTTGGCCGCCTCGACCAGTTTGGCGATGGCCTGGCGGTCGCCCGCGGACAGGTGCGTGACGTCGGCCGTCAGCGCGACGGGGGCGTAACGGGCGCTCATGGCCGTCAGTTGTTGCGCGGTGGCCGGGGTGGCTGGCGTTGCGGCGCAGGCGCTGCCGACGGCGGCAGCCATCAGCAGGGGAATCAGGAGTTTTTTCATGGAGGTCTCGGTTGGATTTTTCTCAGACGCGGCTGGCGCGGATGGCGCGCTACCGCTTTCTTGCTCAGCCTGCGATTGTCCCACCTGCCCCCATGGCATGGCAAGCGGCTTACCAGACCTTGTACACCTGCCCCGTCTGCGCCCCTTCCACGCTGCGGCTGTAGGCGAGCGCCACGCGGCTGGCGGCGGCCGGCTCGAAGCCGTAGAAGAAGGGGCCGTACGATTCCAGCGATTCGGCCAGCACCGTCGGGCTGACGACATTGATGCGCACGCCGCGCGCAAGCTCGATGGCGGCGCCCCTGACAAAACCTTCCACGGCCGCATTGGTCATGCTGGCGGCCGTGCCGAAGCGGATCGGCTGGTCGGCCACGATGCCGCTGGTCAAGGTAATCGAACCGCCGTCGTTCAGGTATTCCTGCGCTACCAGCGCCACGTTGACCTGGCCCATCAGCTTGCTGTCCAGGCCCAGGCGGAATTGCTCGGGCGTAAATTCGCTCAGCGGGCCGAAATGCAGCTTGCCGGCCGTGACGACGACGGCATCGACCTTGCCGATGCGCTTGAACAGGGCGCGCACTTGCGCGATGTCGCCCATGTCGGCCTGGTGCGTGCCGCTGCGGCTGCCCACTTCGATGATTTCATGGCGTTGCGCCAGTTGGGCGGCGACGGCCGTGCCGATGGTGCCGCTGGCGCCGATGATGACGATTTTCATGCTGCTTCCTTGTGTGGGTTGAACGATGGAGCCAGTATGCGCCGCTTACAAAAAGGAATAAATACGCTAGAATTTACAAGATTACTAATCTGTAGTTTGCAATCGGGATGTCATGGATAAATTGCGCAGCATGGAGATTTTTGTCGCCGTCGTCGATGCGGGCAGTTTCACGGCCGCCGCCGAGGCATTCCAGATTTCGCCCGTGATGGTGGGCAAGCACATCAAATACCTGGAAGAGCGGCTGGGCGCGCGGCTGCTGGCGCGCACCACGCGGCGGCAAAGCCTGACGGAAATCGGCCAGCAATATGCGGAACAGTGCCGCCAGATCCTGGCCAGCATCCATGCGGCCGAACGGGGTGCGGAAGCCATGCGCGCGGCGCCGCGCGGCAAGCTGAAGATCACGGCGCCCGTGTCCTTCGGCAGCGAGTGCATCGCGCCGCTGATGGCCGACTACCTCGATGCGTATCCGGAAGTGAGCCTGGAACTGAACCTGAACGACAGGACGGTGGACCTGGTGGAAGAAGGGTTCGATGCGGCCATCCGCATCGGCAAGCTGGAAGATTCCGCCATGGTGGCGCGCGTGCTGCGGCCGTATGCGATGGTGATCTGCGCCGCGCCCGCCTACCTGGCAAAGCACGGCACGCCGCGCACGCCGGCCGACCTGGCGCGCCACGAATGCCTGGACTTCATGCAATGGACGCGCCACGTGCGCTGGCGCCTGGCCAGGAGCGGCGACGACGATGGCAGCCCCGTGCGCGAGAGCCGCTTCCGCTCGAACAATGGTCAGGCGCTGCGCGTGGCGGCCCTGCACGGCTTCGGCATCGTCATGCAGGCGGAGATCCTGATGGCCGGCGATATCACCGCCGGCAGGCTGGTGCCGCTGCTGGCCGGCTACGTGCCGGCGCCCCGCCCCATGCACCTCGTGTATGCGCGCGACCGCCAGCCCACGCCGAAGCTGACGACCTTCATCGATTTTCTGCTGGAACGCTACGGGCCGGCGGCGACACCGCCACCGGCCACGCTCACGTAACCGTCGTACTTAGTTGGCCTTCGCGGCGGGCGCGGACGCCAGCCTGGCCAGCTCGCCGTCCGGCTGCCAGCCGGCACCCAGCGAGCGGGCCACGGCCACCGTCGCCAGCAGGCGCTGGGTCTTGATCTGCGCGGCGGCGCGGTCCGCCGCCAGCGAACTGCGCTGGGCATCGGTGACGTCCAGGTAGGTCGAGATGCCGCGCTCGTAGCGCGTGCGCGCCACCAGGTAGGCGCGCGCCGCCGCTGCCTGCGACAGGGCCTGGGCGTCGCCCTGCAACTGGCGCTGTTCCACGTCGGACAGCGCATCTTCCACTTCGCGCAAGGCCGTCAACAGCTTCGTTTCATGGTTCGCCACGGCTTCCGCATAGCGCGCCTTGGACAGGTCCAGATTGGCCTGGTTGCGGCCGCCGTCGAAGATCGGCAGGGACAGGGCCAGCGGGCCAAAGCTGAACTGGCGCGAACCGCCCTGCGCCAGGTCGCGCAGTTTTTCCGAGGCATAGCCGAAATTGCCCGTCAATTGCAGCGACGGGTAAAACGCGCCTTCTGCCACGCCCACTTGCGCGTTCGCCGCGCGCAGGCCCGCCACGCTGGACACGAGGTCCGGACGGTGCGCCAGCAGGCTGGCGGGCAAGCCGACAGGGATGGCGGGCGGCAGCGGCAAGCTGGAAGGCTCGGCGGCCACCGGCAATTGCAGCGCCGACGGCGGCTTGCCCGTCAGGGCGGCCAGGCTGTTTTCCAGCTGGTTGCGCTGGCGCTTGACTTCATGCAGGTCGGCCTGCGCGTTCGACAGTTCGACTTTCGCGCGCGCCAGGTCCAGCTCATTCGTCAGCCCTGCATTGAAGCGCGCCTCGACCAGCTGCGCCGACTCGCGGCGCGTGTCCAGGGCGCCATTCAGGATCGCCATTTCCGCGTCCAGCCCGCGCAGCTGCCAGTAATTGCTGGCCACTTGCGACGACAGCATCAGCAGCACGCCGTCGCGGTCCGCCTGCGCCGCCAGCGCCTGCGAATCGGCCGCTTCGACCATGCGTTTCACGCGGCCCAGCAAATCGACTTCATACGACAGCGAGCCGCCCACGGAGAAGTTATTGCCGCTGATCGAGCGGTTGCCCAGGGCCAGGCCCTGCGAGGTGTTGGCCGAGGTGCGCGAGTTCGAGATGCCCGTGCTGACGTTCACGCTCGGCCCCTGGTTGGCGCGCGCCGTGCCGCTTTGCGCCAGCGCCTGCAGCAGGCGCTCGCCCGCCGCTTTTACGCTGGGATTGTCCTGCAGCGCGCTCTGTTCCAGGCGGTTCAGGGTGGCGTCGCCGTAGATGCGCCACCACTCTTTAGGCAGCTGCGCGGCGTCGGCCGCGGCCGCACCATGGCGGAAGGTGTCGGCGCCGGCCACATTCGCCGGTGCCGTGAAATCCTGGCCCACGGTGCCGCAGGCGGCAAGCAGCACGGCCAGCGAGGCGGCTGCGGCGATTTTGGTCATAACTGTGTTCATGATGTGTACCTTCTTGTTCTTGAGGTGGCTGCGTGCGGCGCTCAATGACCGCCGCCACCGCCACCGGGAGCTTTGAGTTTGTCGGCCAGCCACAGGGGCACGATGCAGGCCAGCAGGATGGCGCCGATCAGGAAGAAGCCATCGTTGTAAGCCATCACATACGCCTCGCGGCGCACGATGCCGTCGATCGCCTGCAAGGCCTGGTTGCCGGCCGTGACGGCGTCATAGCCCTTGGCCATGAACGAGGACGTCAGCTGGTCGATGCGCAGCTGCGTGGCGCTGGAATAGGCATTGATCGCCTCGCCCAGGCGCTGCGAGTGGAAGTGTTCGCGGGTGCTCAGGGCCGTGGCCAGCAGGGCGATGCCGATCGAGCCGCCCAGGTTGCGCGTCATGTTGAACAGGCTCGATGCGGACGGCATGTCCTTCGGCGCGATGCCCTTCATGGCGAAGTTCGACAGGGTCAGCATGACGAAGGGCTGGCCCAGCGCGCGCACGACCTGCGACCACAGCAGCTGGTCGTAGCCGGTGGACGCATCCATGTAGGCATTCATCATGCACGAGCCGCCGAACAGCAAGAGACCGAACGAGCACAGGATGCGGTTGTCCACCACGGACGAGAGCTTGGCGACAAACGGCATGATGAACAGCTGCGGCAAGCCCACCCACATGATGACTTCACCGATCTGCATCGGCGAATAGCCGGCGATCTGGCCCAGGAACAAGGGCAGCAAAAAGGCCGAGCCGTACAGGCCCATGCCCGTCACGGCCGACAGCACGGTGGCGACCAAAAAGTTACGCTGGCCGTACAGGCCCAGGTTGACGAACGGTTCGGCGCGCGTGGCGCTGGTGACGACCCAGCCCAGGATGCCCGCCAGGGCCAGCGCGGCGAAGGTGATGATGAAACCCGAGTCGAACCAGTCCTTCGAATTGCCCTCTTCCAGGAAGATCGTCAGGCAGCCCAGGCCCAGGGCCATGAAGAAGATGCCCAGCCAGTCGGCCTTCCAGAACATCTCGAGCTTCATCGGCTCCTTGTCCAGGCCATAGATCATGCCGGCGATCAGCAGCACGCCCGGCACCCAGTTGATGTAGAAGATCGAGGGCCAGCCATACAGCTCGGAGAGGTAACCGCCCAGGGTCGGGCCCATGGCCGGCGCCAAGGTCGCCGTCAGGCCGAAGATGGCCATGCCGACCGCACGCTTCGACGGCGGCAGCTTGAGCATCACCAGGGTGAACGCCATCGGTATCAGGGCGCCGCCCGTGAACCCCTGCAGCATGCGGAAGACGATCATGCTTTCCAGGTTCCAGGCCGTGCCGCACAGGGTGGAGAACAGCAGGAAGAAAGCGGTGGTGCCGATCATGTAGGTACGCAGTCCGAACACGCGCGCCAGCAGCGCGGTGAGGGGAATGACGATAATTTCCGCCACCAGGTAGGCCGTGGAAATCCACGAGCCCTCTTCCTGGGTGGCCGACAGCGAGCCAAGGATATCCTTGAGCGAGGAGTTGGTGATCTGGATGTCGAGCACCGCCATGAAGGCGCCCAGCATGCCGGCGGCGACCGCCAGCCAGGTGCGCCCGGAAACTTTCTCGTCAATCACGGGAAACGCTGGCGGCTTCGCCAGCGTGGTGGAGGAGCTGCTCATGGAAGCTTAGCGGGCGGTGGTCTGGGCGGCGGGAGCGGCGGCGTGGCGCGGGGCCTCGGCCTTGTCCGACGCAGGCTGGTTCACTTCCACTTCGGCGATCACCGACATGCCCGGCACCAGGCGGCCATTCATGGCCTTGATGTCTTCCGGCTGGAAGACGATCTTCACGGGCACGCGCTGGACGATCTTGGTGAAGTTGCCGGTGGCGTTATCGGCCGGCAGCAGGGCGAATTGCGCGCCCGAGGCAGGGGCGAAGCTGTCCACGGTGCCCACGAGTTTCTTGCCCGGCATGGCGTCGATGGTCACGTGCACGCTCTGGCCGCGGTGCAGGTCGGCCAGCTGGGTTTCCTTGAAGTTGGCGGTGACCCAAACGTTGTCCTGCACGATGGCCGTCAACTGCTGGCCAGGCTGCACGCGCATGCCCGTTTCCACGTTGCGCTTGCCGATGCGTCCGGCGACGGGCGCCAGGATGCGGTTGTATTGCAGCTGCTGTTCCGCGTCCTTCAATTGCACGCGCAGCACGGCCACTTGTGCCTTGGCCACGTCGCGCGCGGCTTGCGCCGCGCCGATCTGCGACTTGGCGGCCGAAGCGCTGTCGCGGCGGGCGGCCAGGTCGGCCACGGCACTAGAGCGGGCCGCGTTGGCCGCGTCGAGTTCCGCCTTCGAGACGGCTTTCATCTGGCTCGTGTACAGCTGGCCATAACGGTCCGCATCCTGTTTCGCGCGCAGTAATTGCGCATCGGCTTGCGCCACTTGCGCCTGGGCGGCACTCGCTTGCGCCTGCACCTGGGCGATCTGCGCGTCCGCTTGCAGCACTTGCTGCTCGGCGCTGGCGATCTGCGCGGCGATCTGCTCGGTTTTCACGCGCTGGTCGAACGGGTCGAGTTCGGCGATCACGTCGCCCTCTTTCACGATTTGATTGTCGTCGATGAAGACCTTGGTAACGACGCCGGAAATGCGCGCCGAGACAGGATGCACGTGGCCGGCCACATAGGCGTTTTCCGTTTCCACGAAATAGTGGCTGCGGTACCACATGCGCGCGCCGGCGCCCAGCGCGACGAGGACGATCAGGCCGGCGATGATTTTCACACGGTTATTCGGTGGTGCGGAGCTGGCGGAAGCGGCGGGCGTGGAAGGTGCGGCAGGGGCCGCGGGTGGGACGGCGCTCAGCACCTTGTGCTCTGCTTGGCCTGGCTGGTTGGACATACTCGCTCCGGAAATGAAATGATATAGGTTCATTATTGGGCAAAGAAAAGCCAAAGTCAAGAAATGAAACGATTGCATTTCATTTTAATTTGCACTACAGTGTGAGCCATCACTTACCTTCCACCTTATAAAGAGACCCAGACCATGTCCGATCCCGGCCTCAGCGATACCTTGCCCACCGATACAGAATCCGACGCCGCCGCCCAGGAGCTTTCCTGCTGCGGCAAGCCAGCCGGCCGCCCGCGCGCGGCCGACATGGAAGCGCGCATGGAAAACCTGCTGCACACGGCCGGCTGCCTGTTTCTGGAAAAAGGGTATGGGAAGGTCAGCCTGGAAATGATCGCCCGCGAAGCCCATGTGGCCGTGCGCACGATTTACGTGAAATTTGGCGGCAAGTCGGGCTTGTTCAATGCCGTCGTGGAATTGCGCCGCGCCGCCTACTTCTCGACCATGCCGGCGCTGGAAACGGATATGCGGCCCCTGCCCGCCATTTTGAGCGAGTTCGGCCTGCTGTTCGTGCAACTGGTCACCATGCCGGCGGCGATCCGCCTCAATCGCATGGTGGTGGCCGAAGCGGCCACGCACCCGGAACTGGCGGAAACGTTTTACAAGGTGGGACCGGGACAGACGCGCGAGATGCTGACCAAGTTTTTCAGCCGCCCCGACATCGCGCCCCTGTTTCGCGCAGAGCTGACGCCATCCATGCTGGCGCTGCACCTGCTCAATTGCCTGCTGGGCGACCAGATGTCGCGCCTGCTATTCCCACCACAGGCGCAGCCGGATGTCGCACAGCTGCGCACCAAGGTTGCACTCAGCCTGGACCTGTTCCTGCGCGGCACCCTGCGCCAGCCGCTGGCGGACTGACGCGGCACGGCTGGCCCCGGAAGTCAGCCAGGGCGGCTGCAGTCTTCCGGCAGCGCCGCTTCGACCTGTTCATCGTTCAAGCCCAGCGCACGCAGGAAAGGCTGGGCCGCCGACGCGCCATCAACGCTGAGTGAAGACTCACTTCCATCGTAGCGGTCCGGGCCGTAGCGCATCAGGTCGAACGAGGTTTCAAAGCGTTGCGCCAGGAAATACGTGCGGAAGTAATCGAAGGAAAACGCCACCTGGCCATCAGCACACAGCAGCAAGCCATGCGCATACAGCGGCGCCAGCCAGTCCCCGGCCGCCATGCTCCAGCCCTTCACGCCGCAATAGTCGCTGACAAAACGCTCGAGCTCCACCTCGCTGAGGAACACGCTCTTGGCTTCGAACATCACGAACGCCAGCTCGATGAGGAATTCGCGCGCATCGGCAGCGACGCCGGCGTCCTCGCGCCGTTGCGCGCCCGCCTTGCCCAGCAAGCCATCGAGATAGGCGCGATCGCCCGCCAGCTGCGGCAGCAAGGTGGCAAACACATACTCGGCATCCACCTGCCCCGTTTCCTGGCCATTCGGCGTGTACAGCACCGACAGGGCGAAGCTCTTGCTCACGTCATCGAACTCGCGCAGCGACACCGTCCACTGCGTGCCTGGCCCGCCGCCATCCGCTTCGCCCGTGGCGAACTCGAGCACGGAAAATGCCGCCATCTGGCCATTCGCACCATACAGGCTGCCTGGATTGCTCTTGAACAGGATGCCCAGCGACTTCATCAGCGAACTGGCATCGCCCGTATGCTGGTGGCCATGGAACACGGCGTGGATATTCTTGTAGTGCGCGCGCTGCTCGGCACTGGCGTGCTCGTCGGCAGAGAAAAAGCTGAAGCCGGCATTGCCCAGCGCCGCCGCGGCGACACCCTGCGCGCGGCTGCCCGGCACCAGGTAGAAACGCGCACCGGGTAAGCTGGCCGCCTGCAGCAAGGGGCGCAGGAAGTACTCGTAGACGTACACGGGTGTCGTGCCGGCACAGGCGTCCAGCGCCACCAGCTGGCCCGTGAAAAAAATCGCATCGATCCTCTTGCCCGCCGCCAGGATAGCGGCCACATCCTGGTACAAGGCATGCAGCATCACGGCTTGCTCTTGCTCATCAGCCCGGCGCAAACGGACATCGGCGATATGAAGGGCGGTAAATTTTCTCATCGTTGCAAAACTTTCTTAGAGCCTATCCCAATAAGGAGCGTCTTCTGCTGGCAGTTCATCAGGAGCGCTGACAAGGCGTGAGGAGGATGCGTAGCGAGCCACGCGACGACTCCCCGCTTCCGAGGGGCGCCAGCAAGGGATGTATTCATCTGCTGGGACAGGCTCCTGGTACAGCGGAACTTGACCGATTCCCATGCTGGCAACATTGCTGGAAAAATCGCACGCGTTCATAGAAGCAAAACATGGTTACAGACCGTCATTCTGCCATTTTTTCCATACGGCAATACTCACCAATTTTCACATGGTGCCGCCGCGCCACGTTTTACCCTGCTGAAGGTCAAGGGAAATAAAAAAAGTCGGGAACACGTCCCGGTTTTTTGTACTGAAAGTTAATTTTTTATCAGCGCTTGCGCGGCGGCGGCAAGTCCGTGCACACGCATTCGTACACTTCGGTGCGCTTTTGCCAACCTGCCGATCGACTCGCCCGGGGTCGGGTGCGGGTGGATGGTCTTGCCGATATCGGTGCCATCGCAGGCCATTTCGATGGCCAGCGCGATTTCGCCGCTTCATTTTTCACCTGTCGCCCGCATGCTTGCCGACGATGGTGCCAACGGTGAAGTATTTAATCGTATTTGGACAATAAAAAACCCCGCAATCGCTTGCGGGGTTTTTGGTGTCACAGCGCTACAACATCAGCGCTTGCGCGGCGGCGGCAAGTCCGTGCACACGCCTTCGTACACTTCGGCAGCCATACCGATCGATTCGCCCAGGGTCGGGTGCGGGTGGATGGTCTTGCCGATGTCGGTGCCGTCGCAACCCATTTCGATGGCCAGCGCGATTTCGCCGATCATGTCGCCCGCATGCGTGCCGACGATGGTGCCGCCGATGATGCGGTGCGTTTCCGCGTCGAACAGCAGCTTGGTGAAGCCTTCGGCGCGGCCGTTGGCCACGGCGCGGCCGGAAGCGGCCCAAGGGAAGTGGCCCTTCTCGACCTTGATGCCCTTGGCTTTCGCTTCGTCTTCCGTGATGCCGGCCCATGCCACTTCCGGGTCCGTGTAGGCGACCGACGGGATCACCTTGACGTCGAAGTGCGACTTCTGGCCGGAAGCTGCTTCGGCGGCCACGTGGGCTTCATGCACGGCCTTGTGCGCCAGCATCGGCTGGCCGACCAGGTCGCCGATGGCGAAGATGTTCGGCACGTTGGTGCGCATCTGGCTGTCGACTTCGATGAAGCCGCGGTCGGTGACGTTCACGCCGGCCTTGTCGGCAGCGATCTTCTTGCCGTTCGGGCTGCGGCCCACGGCGACGAGCACCAGGTCGTAGACTTGCGGCGCCGGTGCCGTGGCACCCGCTTCGGCCGCTTCGAACGTGACCTTAATGCCTTCCGGCAACGCCTCAACGGCGACCGTCTTGGTCTTGGTCATGATGTTGTCGAAGCGCTTCTCGTTGAACTTCTGCCATACCTTGACGGCGTCGCGGTCCGCGCCCTGCATCAGGCCATCCATCATTTCGACCACGTCGATGCGCGCGCCGAAGGTCGAGTAGACAGTCGCCATTTCCAGGCCGATGATGCCGCCGCCGATGACCAGCATGCGTTTCGGGATCTGGCGCAATTCCAGCGCGCCCGTCGAATCGACGATGCGCGGGTCTTCCGGCACGAACGGCAGCTTCACCACGGACGAACCGGCGGCGATGATGGCCTGCTTGAACTGCACGACTTTTTTAGAACCGTCGCCTGCCGTCACTTCGATGTGGTTCGCGGAGAGGAACTGTCCCACGCCGGTGACGACCTGCGTCTTGCGCGCCTTGGCCATGCCGGCCAGGCCGCCCGTCATGTTCGAGATCACGCCTTCCTTGTACTTGCGTACCTGGTCGATGTCGATCGTCGGCTTGGCGAACGTCACGCCCGTGTTGGACATGTGCGCCGTTTCGTCGATGACGGATGCGACGTGCAGCAGCGCCTTGGACGGGATGCAGCCCACGTTCAGGCACACGCCGCCCAGGGTGGCGTAGCGCTCGACGATGACCGTCGACATGCCCAGATCGGCCGCGCGGAACGCCGCCGAATAGCCGCCAGGACCGCCGCCAAGCACCATCATGTCGACGTCGATGTCGACCTGGCCGCTGTAATTGCCGGCCGGGATGGCGGCGACAGGTGCAGGAACCGCAGCGGCTGCCGGAGCGGCTGCCGCCGGTGCAGGAGCGGCAGCTGGCGCGGCAGCGGCCACGCCTTCCGACGCTTCCACCACCAGCAGCGCGCTGCCTTCGGCGATCTTGTCGCCGACCTTGACCTTGACTTCCTTGACGACGCCCGCGTGGGTCGATGGAATCTCCATGCTGGCCTTGTCCGATTCGACCGTGATCAGGGACTGGTCCACCTTGATGGTGTCGCCCACCTTGACCATCAGTTCGATGACTTCGACTTCCTTGAAGTCGCCGATATTCGGTACTTTTACCTCTACTGTGCTCATCAATCGCTCCTTACAGCAGAATTTTGCGCATGTCGGCCAGGACTTCGCCGAGGTACACGGAGAATCGCGCGCCCATCGCGCCATCGACCACGCGGTGGTCGTAGGACAGCGAGGTGCCCATCATCAAACGCGGCTGGAAGGCCTTGCCATCCCATACCGGCTTGATCGAGGCTTTCGAC
Source organism: Janthinobacterium sp. GW823-FHT06H09 (assembly GCF_058794735.1). Lineage (NCBI taxonomy): Bacteria > Pseudomonadati > Pseudomonadota > Betaproteobacteria > Burkholderiales > Oxalobacteraceae > Janthinobacterium > Janthinobacterium sp. GW823-FHT06H09. Next base: position 68,281 of record NZ_JBXAHC010000009.1, read on the forward strand.
AGACCCAGAATCGCCACTTCCGGCGCATTAACGATAGGCGTGAAGTGCGTGCCGCCGATGCCGCCCAGGGACGAAATCGTGAAGCTGGCGCCCTGCATGTCGGCCGGTTTCAGCTTGCCTTCGCGCGCCTGCAGCGACAGTTCCGTCATTTCGCGGGCGATCTGCGAGACCGACTTCTGGTCCGCGCCCTTGATCACAGGTACCACCAGGCCGTTCGGCGTGTCGGCCGCGAAGCCGATGTTGTAGTACTGCTTGAGGATCAGGTTTTCGCCCTTGGCATCGAGCGAGGCGTTAAACGCGGGGAATTTCTTCAGCGCGGCGACGGACGCCTTGATGACGAATGCCAGCATGGTCAGCTTGGCCGCATCCTTGTTCTTCGCATTGGCCGCGTTGGTGTCGACGCGGAACGCTTCCAGGTCCGTCACGTCCGCTTCGTCGAACTGCGTGACGTGCGGGATCATGACCCAGTTGCGGTGCAAATTCGGACCCGAGATTTTCTTGATGCGCGACAGCGGCAGCAATTCGGTCGTGCCGAACTTGCTGAAGTCCAGCGACGGCCATGGCAGCAAGTCCAGGCCCACGCCGGAACCGCCTTTGGCAGCGGCTGGAGCATTTGGTGCGGCAACGGCGCCCGACATCACGCCCTTGACGAAGTTCTGCACGTCTTCCTGGGTGATGCGGCCCTTCGGACCGGAACCGCCCACGCGGGCCAGGTCCACGCCCAGTTCGCGCGCGAACTTGCGGATCGATGGCGACGCGTGCGCCAGCTTGCCGTTCACGGCAGGTGCGGCGGCTGGAGCGGCAGGAGCAGCAGCGACCGGCGCCGAAGCGACGGCGGCGGCTGGCGCGGCGGCAGCTTGCGCGGCCGGTGCAGGCGCGGCGGCGGGGGCAGCGGCAGGAGCGGCAGCGCCACCGGTCGTTTCCACGACCAGTACCAAGCTACCCTTGGCGACCTTGTCGCCGACCTTGACCTTCAATTCTTTCACGACACCGGCGTGGCTTGACGGGATTTCCATGCTGGCCTTGTCCGATTCGACCGTCAGCAGCGACTGGTCGACCTTGATCGTGTCGCCCACCTTGACCATCAGCTCGATGACTTCGACTTCCTTGAAGTCGCCGATATCGGGCACGGTTACATCGACCAGGGCCGGCGCGCCGGCAGGGGCGGCGGGTGCCGGCGCGGCCGCGGGAGCGGCGGCGGGGGCGGCTTCAGCGGCAGGTGCCGGGGCGGCAGCGGCAGCAGCTGGCGCAGGGGCCGAGGCGTCGTCCGCCACTTCCAGCAGCAGGACCAGCGAGCCTTCGGCGATCTTGTCGCCCACGTTGACTTTCAATTCCTTGACGACACCGGCGTGGCTCGATGGGATTTCCATGCTGGCCTTGTCCGATTCGACGGTAATGAGGGACTGGTCGACCTTGACCGTGTCGCCTGGCTTGACCATCAGTTCAATGATCTCGACTTCCTTGAAATCGCCGATATCCGGGACTTTGACTTCCACAATGCTCATAGCTTGCTCCGTTATTTTATTTGTCAGATGGACCCGCACACACGCCAGGGCGGCACTTTCGCACCGCCCTGGCATCATCGGGTCCGCACAACGATTACTGGGTCACCGGATTCGGTTTGTTCGCGTCGATGCCGTACTTGGCGATCGCCTGCTCCACCACCGACACGTCGATCTTGCCTTCGTCAGCCAGCGATTTGAGCGCGGCCACGGTGACATAATAACGGTTCACTTCGAAGAACTCGCGCAGCTTGGCGCGGCTGTCCGAGCGGCCAAAGCCATCGGTACCGAGCACTTTGTAGGTGCGGCCCTTCGGCATGAAGGCGCGGATCTGTTCTGCAAATGCGCGCATGTAGTCGGTCGTGGCAACGATCGGGCCATCCGTGTCCTGCATCAGCGACGTCACGTACGGCACGCGCTGCTGTTTCGACGGGTTGACCATGTTCCAGCGTTCGGCGTCCTGGCCATCGCGGGCCACCAGGGTCAGCGACGGCGCCGACCATACGTCCGCGGCCACGCCCCAGTCGTTTTCCAGCAATTCGGCGGCGAAGATCGATTCGCGCAGGATGGTGCCGCAACCGATCAGCTGTACGCGCAGCTTGGCGTCAGCCTTGCCTTCCTGCAGCTTGTACATGCCTTTCAGGATGCCTTCTTCCTGGCCCGGCTTGATGCCTGGCTGGGCGTAGTTCTCGTTCATGATCGTGATGTAGTAGAACACATCTTCCTGGTTGGCGATCATGCGGCGCAGGCCGTCCTGGATGATGACGGCGACTTCATGGCTGAAGGTCGGATCGTACGGCATGCAGGTCGGGATGGTCGCGGCGAAGATATGGCTGTGGCCATCTTCGTGCTGCAAGCCTTCGCCGTTCAGCGTCGTACGGCCGGCCGTGCCGCCCATCAGGAAGCCGCGGGCGCGCATGTCGGCCGAAGCCCATACCTGGTCGCCGATGCGCTGGAAGCCGAACATCGAGTAGAAGGTGTAGAACGGGATCATGATGCGGTCGTTGGTCGAATACGACGTCGCCGCGGCGATCCACGAGCTCATGCCGCCCGCTTCGTTGATGCCTTCCTGCAGGATCTGGCCGGCCTTGTCTTCGCGGTAGTACATGACCTGGTCTTTGTCGACCGGCTCGTACAACTGGCCTTTCGGATTGTAGATGCCGATCTGGCGGAACAGGCCTTCCATGCCGAAGGTACGCGATTCATCGACCAGGATAGGCACGACGCGCTGGCCCAGGTTCGGGTCTTTCAGCAGGGTCGAAATGACGCGCACGAACGCTTGCGTGGTCGAGATTTCGCGGCCTTCAGGCGTCGCTTCCAGCACGTTCTTGAACGCGTCCAGGCCAGGCACGGGCAGGGTTTCTTCCGCCTTCTGGCGGCGCTGCGGCAGGTAGCCGCCCAGGGCCTTGCGGCGCTCGTGCAGGTAGACCATTTCCGGCGCGTCGTCGGCAGGCTTGAAGAACGGGATGTCGGCCAGCTTGTCGTCCGGGATAGGCAGCGAGAAGCGGTCGCGCATTTCGCGGATGGCTTCGTCGTCCAGTTTTTTCGTCTGGTGCGCCGTGTTGCGCGCTTCGCCCGACTTGCCCATGCCGTAGCCCTTGATGGTCTTCACCAGCAGGACGGTAGGCTGGCCCTTGTGTTCCTGGGCGATCTTGAAGGCCGCGTAGATCTTGTGCGGATCGTGGCCGCCACGGGTCAGGCGCCAGATGTCGTCGTCCGTCATGTTGGCAACCATTTCCAGCAGCTTCGGATGCTTGCCGAAGAAGTGCTTGCGCACGTAGGCGCCGTCTTTCGCCTTGTAGTTCTGGTATTCGCCGTCGACGGTTTCCATCATGACGCGCTGCAGGATGCCTTCTTTATCTTGCGCCAGCAGGGCGTCCCAGCCCGGGCCCCAGATGACCTTGACGACGTTCCAGCCCGCGCCACGGAATTCGCCTTCCAGCTCCTGGATGATCTTGGTGTTGCCGCGCACGGGACCGTCCAGGCGCTGCAGGTTGCAGTTGACCACGATGACCAGGTTGTCGAGCATGTCGCGTGCGGCCAGGCCGATCGCGCCCAGGGATTCCGGCTCGTCCATCTCGCCATCGCCGCAGAAGGCCCAGATTTTACGGTTGTCGGTCTTGGCGATGCCGCGTGCGTGCAGGTATTTCAGGAAGCGCGCCTGGTAGATCGCCATGTGCGGGCCCAGGCCCATCGACACGGTCGGGAACTGCCAGAAGTCCGGCATCAGCTTTGGATGCGGGTACGAGGACAGGCCCTTGCCGTCGACTTCCTTGCGGAAGTTCAGCATTTGCTCTTCCGTCAAACGGCCTTCGAGGAAGGCGCGCGCGTAGACGCCGGGCGAGGAGTGGCCCTGGATGTACAGCAGGTCGCCGCCGTGGTCGGCCGTCGGCGCGTGCCAGAAGTGGTTGAAACCGATGCCCAGCATGTTCGCCAGCGACGCGAACGAGGACAAGTGGCCGCCCAGGTCGCCGTCGGCGCGGTTGGCCTTGACCACCATGGCCATGGCGTTCCAGCGCATCCACGAGCGCAGGCGCTCTTCGTATTCCAGGTTGCCGGGGCAGTGTGCTTCTTGTTTGGTGGGGATGGTATTGACGTAGGCGGTGGTGCTGGAGAACGGGATCTGGGCGCCGCGGCGGCGGGCCAGGTCAACCATGCGCTCCATCAGGTAATGCGCGCGTTCCGGACCTTCATTTTCCAGCACGGCTTCGAGCGCGTCCAGCCACTCCTTGGTTTCCTGCATATCCGGGTCGGTGCCGATCTGTGTCGTTACCTGGTTCAGTTGAGCTGACATCTGTTGAGTCTCCTTTGTGAACGCCCCACCCCGATTTTCCGGATCGCTGTCGGACGGTATTTCGCTGATTATTTACTATTAAGTTGGTTTAGTGTGGGGATTCTAACAGCGTATTTAGTATTTTTCAAATTACGATATAGTATTTCATATCATGAAATCACTCTATGAAATTTATGCTGCACTGCCGCAAATTCTGTCCGGAAATTAGGGTGATCAAAGTGCCAAAAACGGCGCCAAAAGAACCGCAGGCCCTTGCGCTCCCTAGGTCACCAGCACACCAGCAAAACGCATTAACGCCCCAGTCGTCCGCACAGGCATACCGGGCCAAGCGGGCCTGAAAAATGTCGAGGGCAAGGCGCAGCGACGCAGACAGTACGCCAGTACGGCAAGGAGCTGCAACGCCGCCATCGGCATTTTCTCAGGCCCGCGTCTCTGGCCCGCTTTTATGCCGGGCCAAGCGGGCCTGAAAAA